>NZ_VTYC01000002.1:0-361363 GCF_013114115.1 Vibrio sp. 070316B
TTTATATGGTGATCCAAATCTTTAGTTTGATTTATTTTGGTTAACCAATAATCCGTAAATTATTAAAATTGGTCATGTACTTATTATTATACTAACAATAGGATCGTGACCATGAAGCGTCTTACCCTGACACCTATAGCAATCGCGTTGCTTCTTGCAGGATGCAACTCATCTGATAGCGACAATAACTTCCAACAACCCCAAGTTCACTCTCGTGTTCATGATGTATTGAACGTTGAAGGTTACCAATTCCGAGATTCTAACGGCAATGGAACACTTGAACCCTTTGAAGACTGGCGATTATCTCCAGAAGAGCGAGCAGCAGACTTGGTTAGCCGAATGACGCTAGATGAGAAAGCCGGCATGATGCTCATTGACACCTTAAACTCGTCTGAAGGTGGGCTTGTTAGCAGCACAGGGCAAGACATGATTGCCGATGCCCAAATGACACGTTTTATCTTCCGTAACAGCGTAGTTGAAACCCCAACTAACACTCCTGATTGTGATGCTGGACGTTCAGGTTGTCAGATAACCCCAACAGAAGCTGCCCAGTTCATGAATAGCGTTCAAGAGTTACGTGAACAGACGCGAATGGGTATCCCCGCTCTATTCAAATCCAATGCCCGTAACCATATTGATCCATCAGCAAAAGCAGGGATCAACGTTTCTTCAGGAGCATTTTCTGCTTGGCCTAAAGAGGCAGGTTTAGCGGCAACTCGCGACATGGATTTGATCACTGAATTTGCTGGCATCATGAATGAAGAATGGTCTTCAATTGGCCTGCGGAGTATGTACGGATACATGATGGATTTGGCGACAGAACCTCGCTGGTATCGAGTACACGAAACCTTTACCGAAGATGCAGATTTAGCATCTGACATTATGCGTTCACTGATCAAAGGGTTGCAGGATGGCGGTGAGATTAACGAAGACAGTATCGCGCTAACCATCAAACACTTCCCTGGCGGCGGTCCACAAGAAAACGGTGGTGACCCACACTATGACTTTGGTAAGAACCAAGTCTATCCAAAGAACAATTTTGATTACCACCTAAAACCGTTTATTGCCGCGATTGAGGCTGGCGCTTCTTCAATAATGCCTTACTACGGCATCCCTGTAGATCAAAAGTGGATGCCAAACGATGTTGGTATGTCCTTTTCAAAAGGCATTGTCACTGACCTGCTCAGAGACGAATTGGGCTACACAGGTAACGTGAACTCAGATACCGGCATTATTGGCGAGCGCGCATGGGGTGTAGAACACAAAACGATTGATGAGCAAGTTGCAATGGCGGTCGAGGCTGGAGTCGATGTGCTTTCAGGTTTCCATGATAAAGAAGTCATCGTGAAACTGGTCGAAAAGGATCTGATCACCGAAGAGCGTGTCGACCTATCAGTAACACGCTTACTTGAAGAACAATTCAAGCTTGGCCTTTTCGAAAACACTTACGTTGACGAGAAAAAAGCCCAAGAGATTTTAGGCAATGAGAAGTACCAAGAACGCGCTGATTACGCACAGAAAAAGTCTGTCGTCTTACTTCAAAATACCAATAAGACTTTACCTTTAGCTGAATCAACCGCACAAGCTCCTGTTGCTCTGTATGTCATGGGAATGGACGAAAACATTGCTGGAGACGACAAGTACAACTTTGCCGTGACTTCCGGTGATTACGAAGCGGGAGAAACGCGTCCACCAGTACCAGCCGATACGGACTATGCGGTTATTCGTGTTCGCGTATCCAACGAAGGTTCAGATCCTGACCTTATCTTTGGTGGTGCGAACCCAGATGAACTCGATATTCTTGCATTCAGTGAAATGGCTACAGCGGCATCTTGGCATATTGAACCAAGCCTAAGCGACATCAAAGCCGTTATGAACGAAGTGGGTGCTGACAAAACGGTCTTGTCCATCAACTTTAGACAACCCTTCGTGCTAGACGATCAAAGTAATCTTAAGCAAGCCGGTGCCGTGATAGCCACATTTGGAGTCTCGGACAGCAACCTCATGGAAGTGCTTTCAGGCAACTTTGCTCCTCAAGGAAAACTGCCATTTGCTTTAGCAAACAGCGCCCAAGCGATTCAAAACCAAGACTCAGATTATCCTGGGTATGATCAAGCCGACACCCTTTACCCGTTCGGACATGGTTTAAGTTACGAATAATATTTGAGCTAATTCAGGCAGTGTGAGCACTGCCTTTCCTTCTTAGATACCAAGGACAAAGTCATGGAACATATCTTACAACTGAGTTGGGATGACAACGCTATTCCACATAAAATCTGGATAGAACAATACTACGATGGGTGTCGTATCTGCTTGAAAGTCGTCAAAGACGTTGAGCCAGAAATGCTCTCACTGATTGTGCCAAATATTGATGTGCAAACCACTCATAAGGCGTGGCAAGGCAAAGCGACGAACATTACACCAGCCTATGATGACGGCGTGTTGTTCACTCAAACTCGCTCGCTATTCAATCTACCTCACGGCTGTGTGATCTGGGCGGTAACACATATCCAGATGCAAAACGGCTTAAAAATGTCAGCAGACAAATTGTGCTTCGTACCAAAATACAGCAATCAAGATTCTTGTTTTAAGGTTCCGGCATAACGCGACAAAGCATTCGTTCAAAACCACAAAATCGAGACCAAAAAAAAGGCCAACGCTCATACTCTGGCCTTTCTTTTATCTGCTATCGGTCGGAATCAGGACCTAATCAATCAACACCAATGAATCGAGAATCCCTTTACCGCTGTGGATCCCGCCTTCGTTTTCGCTGGCTGGCTTACTGCGGATTAAGTAGCCAGCATAACCGTCCAGTTCGGTTACTGGTTCACCTTTGAAGTAAGCGGTGAATAGGCCGACCTCGCTGACTAGATCTGTTACAAGCGTTTGCTGGGTGTCACGCACTGCAATAGTCGGTACGTCACGCTCATGCGGGTACAAACGCTGCATCAATGCCCACGCGTCGTACTCTTCTGGCTTAAGTTGCCTCAGCTGTTCACTGATATCGTCACCAAATACACAATGACCGCCGCCCTCACCTTGGTTTTTTAGCACCCATTCTTGCTTATCAGCTTGTGTGTTAAACCATTCAATCGATTCACGGGTGATTGGCTTCATGTCGGCTAAAACACTCTTCACCAATTCCGCTTCTTCTAGCGTTAAACCCCAGCCTGCGTATTCTGCTGCTGGCATCATGGTCAGCAGCATTTGCATGGTTTTACTGGTCGCTAACTGTTGGCTGATAGTCGCGTTCATTGCGACATGGTGTTGTTCCATAAATAAGCGAGTCTGACTTAGCGTGTGGCAACAAACCGATTCGTTGAGTTCTGGAGCCCAGTAATCTGAATACTGATAACCAGCTCTTAGATACACCACATCGACCGCGCCAACATCTTGCAGCAACAAACGTTGGTTATCTCCTGTTGAAAGCTGACAGCTCAACTGTTCAAAAGTACGACGCACCGTGCGAATACCTTGCTTTTGCAGTTCAACTTCAAGCAAATGTTGGTCATATACATTGTCTTCGTTCTTCTGCACCACCATCAAGAAAACTGGTTTATCTTGCTCATTAAAATCGTTTTTCACTTGCCTAGCCGTCGTCGCAATACCATAAGCTAGCTGAGCTAAACCTTGGTTCTCTGCTGGTGTTGCTGACGGGTCTTCTAGCCAGTTCTTGTACGTTTCTGGCCATTGGTTTTGCATGTATGAGTGGAATTCTGTTGCTCGCTGACCAAAGGGTGCCATACCAGCTGCTATACCATTGAATTCAATCACTTTTGCTCCATGCTGACGGTCATCCATAAAATCGGTTCGCATCAATAGCAAAGGCTGGCGGGCAGGCCTCAAGCGTTCATCGGCACTGCCATGAGCTTGTTGATGAAGTGCCATTAAGCGGCCAAAGAATGGATCGGCTTGCGCCATATCGCTCAATGACGACTGCAGAAAATCATGATCTTCCGATACGTTGCTGATCAGCTTGGTAATGAGCGGAGTGACGCGGCGCAGGTGTTGATAAACCTCACGTTCCATTGTCATTGGCGCAATACTGAAAGGACAATGCCTAGCGGTATTATCTGACTGGCGAAACGCAACGCCGTGCATGATCGCCCACTCACAGGCATCTTCTATTATTTGTTGCGGAATCAATGACACTGGCATTGGATTCATTTTAATCTCTCACTATGATCGGGAATTACGCCCCCAATTAAGACGATGCTCAGTCTGAAAAGACGAACGAAAAGCGAAAAATATTTTACGAATTACAATGCGTTAAAACACCATCTACTCTTGAGTGTCTTGCGTCTTGTTAACAATCAGCTCTCGCAGCCAGCGATGGCTAGGCTCAGAATCAAAATAACGGTGCCACAACAAGAATAACCCGCCCGGTACCAAATCAATGGGAACTGGCTTCATCACTAGTTCACCACTATCGATATAATCACGTACCGAGTTGTATGGATAGCACATCAACAGGTCGCTCTGCTTACATAGTTTAATGGCACTAGTGATATCCGACACGTTAGCGGCCTTGTTGATCTCTAACTGCTTAGCGTTAAGCACTTCCATCAATAACCAGTCGCCCGCTCCGCCCGTCACCAATTGTATGTGTCGATATTTGAGAAAAGTGTCGAGGTTCCACTCTTCTTGCAAAGCAGGATGATCGTTACGCATCAAACAAACGGAATAATCCAGGCACAACTCAACGTAGTCCAATTCATCCGGAATACATTGCACATGGGTTGAGGCTCGTTCATCTAATTCAAAAATACCGATACCAAAATCGACTTCGCGCTTGAGTAAACGTTTGAAACTATCACTACTCCACGTTGAGCTATTGATGGTGATATGAGGCGCATCGGCAAGCGCGGTTGGCATGAATTGCGGATAAACCGCTGTGTAGGCGGTCTCAACAAGGTCTATAGTGAAAGTACGCTCACTCTCCTTAGGATCAAACACCTCAGGGACCGTCAGTTTCTCGATTTGCAGTAAGATTTGGTGGATCTTAGGCGCTAATACCAGTGCTTTTGGGGTTGGGAATAGACCTTTAGACTCACGCTCAAACAACGGGTCGTCAAACAAAGCTCGGAGCTTGGTGAGTTGTTTGCTTACCGCAGATTGGCTCAAAAACAGCCGCTCTGCCGTTTTGCTTACGCTGCGTTCTTCAATCAAAACATGTAAGCACAACAGCAAATTCATATCGCATTTAAGTAAGCTTTTAACATCGACCATGATATTCCCCAAATTCAGGTTAATGATGATTATTTGTCACTTTAAATCATATCATGCTCTTGGTAAATTTAGCGCATGTGAGTTAACACACTCAAAGAATAATAGAATTAAGGAATACTCATGGATTTTCTAGCACTACCAAAGATTGACTTACACTGCCACCTAGACGGAAGTGTTCGCCCAGATACGATTATTGACCTAGCAAAACAATACAATATCGAACTACCTGAAGACCGTGATGCGGTTGTTCAATCTCTAACTGTGCCAGAAGATTGCAAAAACCTAGATGAGTACCTAGCTTGTTTCAGCCTGCCACTTAAAGTGATGCAAACTGAAGAAGCGATTGAGCGTATTTCTTTTGAGCTTTACGAAGACGCAGCACTAGAAAACGTTAAGTACCTAGAAGTTCGTTTCGCACCAATCCTGCACGTCAATAAAGGTCTGTCTCTTGACGCGATCATTGCAAGTGCAGTGAAAGGCATGAAGCGAGCAGAAGAGAAATACGACATCAAGGGCAACTACATTATGTCTGTACTGCGTATGTTCCCTAAAGATTCAATCAAAGACGTGATCGATGCAGGTAAGCCATACCTTGGTAAAGGCGTAGTGGCATTTGATATCGCTGGCGGTGAAAAGCCAGGTTTCTGTGCAGAGTTCCCTGAATACACGCAATACGCTATCGAGCAAGGCTACCGAGTGACGGTTCACGCTGGTGAGCAATGGCATGGTCAGAACGTTTACGATGCAGTAACTATGCTAGACGCTGAACGTATCGGCCACGGTGTTCACATCCAAGGCAACGAAGATGCGTACAACATCGTTAAAGAGAAGCAGGTTGCGCTTGAAACTTGCCCAACAAGTAACGTGCAAACTAAATGTATTCACCAATTCAGCGACCACCCAATTGCTGAATTCAAGAAAGACGGCATCGTTGTAACGATCAACACAGATAACCGTACAGTGTCGAACACAACCATGACTAACGAAGTAAAACGTGTGTGTGAAACCTTCGGTCTAACAAAAGAAGATTACGCAGAAATCTACAAGTACTCTGTAGAAAGCGCTTTTGCTTCAGACGAAGTGAAACAGCACTTGATGGGTTTCGTTGAGCAAATCTAATTTAAGCAATCTTGATTGCTAAGTAGAAAAACAGGAAGAGAAAGGCTGAGGCTTTTCTCTTTTTTTATGCCCGAAAATCGCTAATCTTGCAGTATTCGTCATTTAGACCGAGACTCTCGGAAAGTGGGCAAGCATGAGTAATACAAACGTTAAAACTGAACTAGAAAAGATGTTATCTGGGCAAGTATATAATGGTGCAGACCAAGAAATTGAAACCATGCGTTCCAATGCCAAAAAGTCGCTAATGGCTTTCAACAGCCACCAAGACCCAGACCAGCAACACACATTGCAAGAACAGCTATTTGGTAAGGTTGGTAGCAGCAGCTTAATCCAGCCCCCTTTTCATTGTGAGTTTGGTAAAACAATCGAGATTGGTGACGACACCTTCATCAACATGAATGTGGTGATGCTTGACGGTTCCAACATCAAAATTGGCAACAATGTATTGGTGGGGCCAAGTGTCCAGTTTTACACTGCTTCTCACTCACTGAACCACCTCAGTCGTCGCAAGTGGGAAACTTTCTGTCTACCTATCGCAATCGAAGATGATGTCTGGATTGGTGGAAACTCGGTGATTAACCAAGGCGTGACCATTGGTACTCGCTCTGTGATCGCAGCCAACTCTGTGGTCAACAGTGATGTACCACCAGACTGCTTGTACGGCGGCACACCAGCAAAGCTGATTCGACACTTGAATGCCGAACAAGCCCACGACTAAAAAGCAAATTGCGTATCCAAATCTAAAAACAAAAAGAGCCATGTTTCAATAACATGGCTCTTAATCTAATAAACAGCGTTGTTCTATCGTACGGTTAACTTTCTACTCAGTTCATCTCATTCACTGCTCAGAGGCCTGCAATGGGCTCCGTTCTAAAGCCTTCTCATACTCACTTTGTGGTGAGCTAAGGTAGGTATTTTTCACGAAATCCTTCCACCCTGAAAATAGCGACTCTATCGGCTCATTCGTTATTCCAGACACATCACCGTTACTCTTTATGAGCTTGATAAAAGCCTCCTCCCCCCATGAACGCTCGATAAACTCACCGATGGTATAACCGACTTCATAGATTGTTGAACCACCATTAGGGTTGATATATAACTCTTGAACAAGCCCATCAAAACGGGCTTTGATGGCATTCCTGTTATTCATGTGGAACCAATAATCTTCAGATTTATAGATAGCCACCGCTTCCCACAACCAACGAGGGTTATTCGCAAAATTGGGGTTGATTTGAAGTGTCAGTAAGTGCACAAACTCATGCAATGCTGTTCGTTGGATTTCACCACCAAAATAAAGCAGCCTGATTTCATTACTTTGAGGCTCGATATACCCAGTAGAAAATGCATATCGCTGTCCAATGCTACGCTCTTGCTCATCTAAGTAGGCCTTTTGGCTTTGCCATACTCTCACCGTTATGACCGGTATTGAGCCCAGGCCGAAGCTCTTCATCAAAGGCGCCTGTTTGAGTATTAGCTCGTTGTGAATACTTGGAATTATCGCAGGTGAAGTTCCATCGTAAAGGACAAACTTGAACTGTCCTTTATCTGATTCATAGCAACTATCACATGCTTGCTCACCGCGAATTTGAAGCACGAAAGCCACGACTAAAACCAGTACCGACATAGTTAAAAACAAGAATGCAACGATAGACTTAGGTGGGTATCTTTTCATTTTCTACATCCTCAAATTTAACTCAATCGCCAAGGTGTCAATCGATTAAATTAACGCCAAGCGCCTGCAAGCTGTTTTCACACTGAGCGGCATCGGTAAACTGAATACCAGCCATACCTACAGCCTTTGCCCCTTCAACGTTATAGGGCATATCATCGATGAAGACGGTTTCTGAAGCTTCAAGCCCATTATTAGATAACAGCGCTTGGTAGATTGCAGGTTGTGGCTTAAGCATGCCCAATTCAGCAGATACTGCCGCACCATCAAATAACGGCCAAAATTCGCAGGTCTTTTTCAAGTACTCGACAATCTCGACCACATTATCGGTCAGCGCATACACGCCATAGCCAGAGCGCTTTACACGCTCAATGAGTTCTACAGAACCATGCAGTAAGATCTGCGTTTGTTTAACGTAATAAAACAAGCGGTCACACTCTAATGGAGATAAGTCAAGTTCTTGTTGATAACGAAGCTTGGCCTCACTTTCGGTCAAAAAACCTTTATTCAAATCTAACCAAATCGTGCTTTGGAAAATATTACGAGCTCGAGACTCCAAGTCTTCAGTATCACCAAAAGTAAGACGGGCAATTTCCAGAGGTGCCCAACGCACAATGACATTGCCTACATCAAACACCACATTTTTGATTTCATTAGAACTCATACATACTCCTGTGATCGCCATGTTATTGATGGAAAAAAGACACAAAGTGCCACGCATCAAGATTCATGACGAACGTTTATAAATTAAAAGTATCGAATAGAATATACAACCAATGGAGTACAAAAAAGGCCATCATTACGATGGCCTTCTCATTATTTACAAGTGAGCAAACTATCAACACAAATCGGCTTCAGATGACACGATCGTTGGCGCGCCAGCTGTTTCCACACAATATTGGCAGTGGATTGCTATACGTTTATCTATGAGCAGTATATTAAGTCCCATTCTATACCCTTCCCCTATTTTGATGACGTAGAATGCACATTTTGGCTTTCTAGTTTAGCCTCTATTCTCTTGAGTTCACAAGATACGCATTCACGATTAAGCCTCAAAATGCACCGACTTAAGCGGTTTAATAAGACTCATTTCTCATCCTCCAAATGCCCTTATGTGTTATAATTCTTAGTCTCTCAAAGCGTGCTGAATCCCTGATTTAGTTCACTATTCTTTAACCACAGTGAATCCACTTTAACGTTATCGAACTATGAAAAAATACGAATTAGTTGTCCAAGATATTGTGAGTAAGATCTGTCAAAACAGTATCAGCCATAAGCTTCCTGCTGAAAGAGAACTGTCTGAAATATATGGATTATCTCGTTTCACGATTCGTAAAGCACTAGCTAAGCTAGAGGCTATTGGCATGGTGAAATCTAAGGTGGGTTCTGGTTATTTCGTCAACACTTCTCTCATTGGTACACCACTAGTCTACAACTCCATCACTGAAAACAGTTTTGAAGAGATCTCTTACAAAAAGATCCAGTTGAACAAAGCACTACCCGACAATCACGAGCAACAAATTTTTTCATTAAGCGACAACGAATATATTTGGAAAATTAGGCGCCTTCGATTGATCAACAATAAAGTGGTTCAAATTGAAGAAGCAAAAATTCCTGTTAGTGTATTTCCTGAAATGAATGCGGAGATCATAGAAAGCTCGATTCAAAAACACGCTTTGTCAAAAGGGCTGCAGATCGATAGTTATTTGACGACTTATCAGGCTGTTAACGTATCTAAGGAAGATGCTGAACTGCTTGGTTGTAAAAAGAATGTCGCTGCTATGAATATTACTAACCGAGGTTTCTTAGCGTCTGGTGAGTTATTTATAGTCAGCGACATTATTGATATTAATTACCAATGCACCTACCACACGCCTTTTAACAATGAGAGCATGAGCTTCCGAGATAAGAAATAATACTAACCTGAAAATGATACTTATATTGAGTGGGTAAGATTAGTGAATGACTATTAAAATATTAATTTAAATCACCAATAATATAATCTTGTTAGTACCTAATTTTAATTAGACAATCAAATCAACTCAAAAAAATGGCCGCTTATAGCGACCATTTTATATTATAAATACGAGTTAAGGGGTATGAATTGCGCCATCAGGAAGGCGACTTTGAGTCCACTCGTGGGGGCGATACATAACAGGGAACTCGGCTGCAACCTCTCGGTCGATTTCAACACCAATACCTGCGATTTCTGAAGCGTATAAGTAGCCATTAATTGGCTCTGCAGCGTTCGGGAATACCTTGTGCGTATTCTCGTTGTATTCGACATGCTCTTGAATCGCTGCATTATGTAAATGCACGTTCAAATGCGTATTCACCGCAGCGCCAATTGGCGTCATATCTGGCGGACAGTGCCACGCAATACGTACACCGAAGTTCTGGCATAGATGCCCGAGTTTCAGAGCTGGCGTAATACCACCGATTTGTGAAACATGACAACGGATGAAGTCGATTCGACGATTCGCGATTAGAGACTTCCACTCTTCAGGGTTATTAAATAACTCACCTAAGCCCAATGATACTGAGCTTTGGCTACGAATATTGTCTAGCCATTCCGTTTGGTTGGGCGGAAGAATATCTTCAATGAAGTACGGCTTATATTGCTCCACTTCTTTCGCAAATTGTATCGCTTGATTTGGGAAAAGGCGCTCGTGAACATCATGAAGAATGTGGAATTGATTACCATACTTCTCTCTCAACGACTTAAACATGGTTAGAGTATTGTCCATGTACTGATCTTGGTCGTAGTACGAGCCTTCAGTCGGGCTTTGAGTGGTATGCAAATCGGTTGGAACGCCACCATAGAAACCAAGCTGACAACGAATGTGCTTGTAGCCTTTGTCTAAGAAAGATTCCACCAGCTCATAAATACCTTCCATTGTGTCGCTAGTCGCGTGTGTGTATACAGGAATAGCATCACGAGACTTACCACCAAATAACTGATGTAACGGCATACCCGCCAATTTGGCTTTAATATCCCATAGTGCCATATCAACACCGGAAATTGCATTATTGATAACAGGGCCATTTCGCCAATAAGCGTTGACCATCATCATTTGCCATAAGTCTTCAATATTATTGGCGTTTTTACCAATAAGAATA
This sequence comes from Vibrio sp. 070316B, assembly GCF_013114115.1. NCBI lineage: Bacteria > Pseudomonadati > Pseudomonadota > Gammaproteobacteria > Vibrionales > Vibrionaceae > Vibrio > Vibrio sp. 070316B. The sequence goes on from NZ_VTYC01000002.1 coordinate 11,138, forward strand.
GGTTTTAAATATTCATCGACCATTGTTTTTACAGCAAGCGGTCTTTGTTGGAATGTCGCACAACCAAAGCCAGTCACACCTTCATTCGTTTCTACGACAACGGTAATGAGGTTGTGTCTGTCTGGTTTAGTAATAATACAATGGATATCGGATATAATAGTTTCTTTCACAATTAAATAACCTAAACTTAAGTCAACTCCTATTATCTAACCGCTTTAAAAATCACATTTCAAGCGCTAATTTTTGCCCAAAAATAATTGGTACGTTAAGTGTTTTTTTTTGATAAACAAAACATACCAATTGGCAATAAACGCTGAAAAATTAATTTTTCGAATTTTAAATGTGATTGAGATCTCTTTTTTCTCCGTTGGATTTAAATTGGTTGTCGTTATGATTTCTCGAGTTAAATATATTCCAATAACAGGTGTAGTATGCAAATGGTAGAAAAGAGTGATGCCGTTGTGAAAAACTCTAAGTCATTATCGAAAAAGAAAAATTTCAACGAAAATATACAGTTATTAGTCACCGCTGTTGGTGGTGAAGACAACATCGTGAGTATCACCCACTGTATGACAAGGTTGCGCTTCAAATTATCAGACGAATCGCTGGTAGACGAAGAAGCGATCAAGCAGATCGCAGATGTGAAAGGTGTGGTCCTTCAACAGGGCCAAACTCAAGTCATCATCGGTGTTGAGGTAGAGAAGTGGTTCAACGCACTCTCAAACACTCAACAAGCTGACGCGACTCCTGCTGATGAGCTAGAGAAAGGGAAGCTATTCCAAGGTGTGATGCGCATTGTCGCGGGCATCTTTGGTCCTGTTGTTCCAGCCATTGCTGGTGCCGGTATGCTCATGGGTCTGTTATCAGGTCTCATTGCAACCAATGTTATCTCTGAAACCTCAGACACGGTTTACTTCTTCCGTTCAATTTCTGTTGCTGTGTTCTTCTTCTTACCTATGCTGGTCTCTTTCTCTGCCGCCAAGGTCTTTAAAGTAAACGAATATATTGCGCTTGCTGTCTCTTCTGCAATGCTAGCGCCTTTGCTCGTTGATAAAGCAACAATGCTAAAAGACGCAGGCGCTGCTCCGGAGCTGACGGTTCTTGGCGTGGTTCCGATTGAGCTGCTCAACTACGGCGGCGCTATCGTACCGGCGATTCTTGCTATCTGGTTATTGTCTAAAGTGACTCCGTTAGTTGACCGTCTAGTACCATCTTCTGCGAAGCCTGTATTTACACCACTGTTGGCCTTTACGGTAACTTCAACCATCACACTATCTTTTGTTGGTCCTGCAGGTATCTGGCTAAGTAACGGTGCAGGCTGGGTGATGAGTTCACTACTGGAGATCTCTCCGACATTAACGGGCTTTGTGTTTGGTCTAACTCGCCCAATTACCATCGTATTTGGTATCCACCACAGCATGACGCCGATCAGCCTGAACAACTTTGCACTGTATGGTAAGGATCTACTGATGCCGATTATGTGTTTGGGTAACATGGCAATTGCTGGCGCGACAATGGCTATCTGGCACAAGCAACGTAAAACGGTTTCTAAAGAGCAATCTTCAATTACGATGGGTTCAAGTGTTACCGCTATCTTAGGCATCACGGAGCCAGCTCTATTTGGTGTACTAACGAAATACACCAAAGCGATGATGACCGCGAGTTTGGCTGCAGGTGTGTTCGGTGCTATCTCGGTAACAATCGATACGCACTTAACAAGCTACATTCTTTCTTCTGTATTCAGCTTGCCAGCTTACCTTGCAAGCGGTACACAAAACTTCCTTCAGGCAATTATGGGCGTGGTGGGTGTATTCGCACTCTCTTTTGTTCTAACCATGTTGTTCGTAAAACTAGACAACAAGTAATCGGCTAGTCCCACTCCCGTAAGATTAGAATCGAAAAAGCATGACCATATCTCGTTATGGTCATGCTTTCCTCAATACGAACAAATCCAATCTTTCCTTTCTAAGGCTATATTATGACCCACATCGCAATCATCGGTGAGTGCATGATTGAACTGAATGGATCTCCATTTGGTAACATGCATCAAAGCTATGGTGGAGACACATTAAACGCGGCAATCTATTTGAACCGTAGCGCTGCGGTTAGCAATCCCATGAGCAGTAATAACACTGCGAATCCAGCGATACAAACAAGCTATGTCACGGCGCTAGGCTCAGACGTTATCAGCCAAGAGATGCTTAATCGATGGCAAGATGAAGGACTATCAACCGAGTTCGTGCTTATTGATGAGCAGCGTTCACCCGGGCTCTATCTGATTCAACTCGACGATGTTGGTGAGCGAACCTTCCTATACTGGCGCAACGATTCTGCGGCTCGCTACATGGTACAGCACACCGATTTCGATAAGATAGCGAACCAACTTCGTGACGTTGATATGGTGTTTCTAAGTGGTATTTCCCTCGCGATACTGCCACACAGCGATCAACTAAAGTTGCTCACTATCATAGAAGGCCTACGTGAACGTGGCGTTACCATCGCCTTTGATAGCAACTATCGACCAAAGCTGTGGAGCTCAGAGGCCGCAACTAAAGAATGCTATCTATTAGGTTATAAAACGACCGACATAGCTCTAGTCACGTTCGATGATGAACAACTGTTGTGGGGCGATCAAACACCACAAGACACCATAACAAGGCTGCATGCACTCGGTGTCAAAACCGTTGTTGTCAAGCTTGGAGCTGAAGGCTGCTTGATCAGCGAAAACCCCGCAAATGAGCCCGTAAAAATCACAACGACACCGGTCGAAACTGTGGTTGATAGCACCTCTGCTGGCGACTCTTTTAACGGCGGTTTCTTATCTTGCTATCTCGCTGGAGGTTCTATTGAAGAAGCCTGCCACCAAGGTAATGCATTAGCCAGATTAGTTATTCAACATCATGGCGCAATCATCCCAAAATCCATCACCGACACTCTTTCAAACCCTATTAAGAAGTAAACCATGCCTACAATTAATGACCAATTAAAAGCACTTAAAGTTATCCCTGTTATCGCCATTGATAACGCAGAAAACATCATCCCACTAGGCAAAGTATTGGCAGAGAATGGGCTTCCAGCTGCTGAGATTACGTTCCGTTCAGATGCCGCTGTTGAAGCGATTCGACTGCTTCGCCAAGCACAGCCTGACATGCTGATCGGCGCGGGTACCATCTTGAACCGTAAGCAAGCACTCGCAGCAAAAGAAGCGGGCGCAACCTTTGTGGTATCACCAGGATTCAATCCAAACACAGTTAAAGCATGCCAAGAGATCGGTATCGATATCATTCCAGGTGTGAACAATCCAAGCACCGTTGAAGCGGCACTTCAGATGGGACTAACGACTCTCAAATTTTTTCCTGCCGAAGCCTCTGGTGGCATCAACATGGTTAAATCGCTCGTTGGTCCATACGGCGATATTCGACTCATGCCTACAGGCGGTATCACGCCATCAAACATCGATAACTACCTAGCCATACCTCAAGTTTTAGCTTGCGGTGGTACTTGGATGGTCGACAAGAAGCTCGTTGAAAATGGAGAGTGGGATGAGATTGCCCGTCTAGCACGTGAGATTGTTGAACAAGTGAATCGTTAAGCTAAACAAACCAAGTCAGCCAAACCGTTCACCAATTTGAGAACGCATTGCATACAAATAGAGCGAGAGGTTAACCTCTCGCTCTATTTTCTTCAATTTACTGTGACAATTGTTGCTCTACAAGCGTCTTCCAAAACCCAACACCGTGTTCCAAAATATTATCGTTAAAATCATAGTGCGGGTTATGAAGAGCAGTGCCTCCACACTCACCAACACCATTTCCAACTAACACATAACACCCTTTTACTTCGCGTAACATGAACGAGAAATCCTCACTGATGGTGAAGCGTTCACAAGCTCCATTCACATTATCTTCACCGACAACCGCCTGTGCTGCTTTTACCGCATGAGCAGTCTCTTCCGGCGTATTAATCGTTGATAGAAAGCTGTTGTTGAAGTGGTATTGGTAATCAACACCTGCTGACATGCACTGGCCAGCGACGACACGCTCAATCGCTTTCTCAATCTTGTGCAATGCTTGATCGGTGAAGCTGCGAGTATCACCAGAAATAGTCACTTGCGAAGGAATCACATTGACAGTACCGTTAGTAACAAAGTTAGTCACCGAGATAACAGCCGTCTCATCAATGGCGCTCAAATGACGCGAAACGATGGCTTGCAGTGCAGTGACCACTTGAGCACCAACCACAATCGGATCGGTTCCCATGTGTGGCATCGCCGCGTGGCCGCCCGTCGCTTTGATCACAATTTCAAAACTGCTTTCACTTGCCATGAGCGAGCTTGGACGAGTCACAAATTTACCTTCAGGGATACCCGGTAAGTTATGCATAGCGTAAATTGCATCCATATTCCAACGAGTGAACAGGCCATCAGCGATCATCGCTTTCGCTCCTGTACCTCGCTCTTCATCTGGTTGAAAAATGAAGTATACAGTGCCATCGAAATGCTTCTTGGTTGCCAACTCTTGCGCCGCACCCAGTAGCATCGCGGTATGGCCATCATGTCCACAAGCGTGCATCGCTCCTTCATGCTTTGAAGCGTGACAAAAAGTGTTCTTTTCATGAATACGCAGCGCATCCATGTCCGCACGTAGACCAATCGAGCGATCGCTTGTGCCATTTTTCAGAATTCCAAGCACACCTGTCCCGCCAATACCGCGGTGAACTTCAATGCCGAACTCTTCGAGCTTGTTCGCTACGAATTCAGATGTGATGAACTCTTTAGTACCAAATTCTGGGTACTGATGTAAATGGCGGCGCCATTCTGTAACGTTGGCAATGTTAGTCATGGAAACTCCAATAAATACTTAAAATTAATTCGTTAAAACTGTTTTAGATGTCATCTCGCGGGACTTGTTAGATGCCGCAAACAGCGTCATTGCTACAATAATCAAGCCCACAGCCAGCGCCCTAAAAGGTGTGATGGGTTCTCCAAACACCAAAACAGCGATGAAAAATGCAGACATAGGAATGAGATTTAAAGCCATACTGCTGCCTTCAACACCAACACGCTCTATGCCGTATATGTATGCGATGTAGCCCAGTCCTGATACAAAGCCACCCAACACAATAATGCAGAGTAACGACCAAGAAGGGCGAATTACCAGTAACAGACTTGGTACATCAATGCCTGAAACCAGTAGATAAATGAAAAATCCAACCGCCGCAAAACCAAATTGATAATGCATGGTGCAAGTTGCACCGTATTTTTCTGCAAGCTGAGCACGCAAATGAGTCACCGATGCAAAGCTCAGCACACTCAATAGACAAATCAGGTGCCCGATATTTACCCCTCTATCTTGAGAAGTAAACGGAGGAGCGAGCACTAACATGGTGACGCCAACCAAAGCAATTCCGCTAGAGACGATTTGCATGCGAGTAAATCGAGCGCCGTAAAAAAGCTGAGCTATTGCTAAGATAGCGATGGGAACAAGTCCCTGAATGACGCCATTTTCTGACAGTGAAATATAGTCCAACGAGAGAAACGAAAGAAAGCTAAACAAACCTTGGCCAACAACACCGCACACCAACAACTTGAATAGTTCGCTCCGATTAGCCCAACTAAACGCCAACTTCGGTTTGCTTTGAGTTTTCTTGTGGAGCATTGCAGAGAAAATCAGGACTAAAGATAAGACAAAGAATGCCATCATGTAGCGTAACCACACCAACAATCGCGCATCAATGGTTTGTAATGGCAAGGTAGCTAATGCGCCCTCAGAACCCCATAACAACCCTACGCCAATCGCCGCCATCCAACCTTTAGTCACAGATTTCATCATTTAGCTCGCTTCCGGTGTTGCTTTTTTATTGCTAGGCAATCTTTCCGTAGTCTGCTCTTCTTGTTTCGTTTCGAACTTAGTGAATACGTAAAGTGCTACAACAATCAGTGACACGATAATGGTTTTTCCCAGAGCCATCTGTTCGCCTAGTGTTAGTACCGCCACCAAATAACCAACCAAAGGCATTAGGTTAAGAGCCATTGTCGCTTTCTCTACACCAATACGTTTGAAGGAATAAAGTTGAATCAAGTAGCTACCACCAGAGATACCTGTACCTAAGAAAATAAGCAGAGCAATCAACAATGGGCTAGAGAATATGATGTAGATCTGAGATAAGTCTAACCCCATGGTGATCACAACAATAATGCCCATGACAGCAACTGAAATATATTGGTACAGCATAGAAACGACTGAGCCATATTTATCCGCCAGGCTCGCTCGTAAGTGAGCAGTCCACGCTAGCGCCAGCATTGAACACGTCACGTAAACATAGCCTAGTAGTGGTATACCACCTTCAATGGAGTTTGTTGGACCAACACTCATCGCATAGATACATACCGCAGAGGCAATAAAAGCACCCCACTGAATCTTGTTCATGCGGAAGTTCATAAACATCATGCCAAAGAAAACCGTCGCGAACGGCTGCATGCCTTGAATAACACCGTTTTCAGTCGCACCAATGTGAGACAGAGAAAGGAAGTTAAACAGTGAAAACACCCCTTGTCCAACGATGCCACAAAGCGCAATGCGACCAATATCTTTGGTATCGATCTTCAATGAAGAACCTAAATCAGCGCTCAAGCTTTTGCTACGTGATGTAAAAAAGAAAATGATGGAAAGGCCAATTACCGCGGTAACGTAGCGGAAAAATACCAATGTCATCGGGTCAACCGCCATAGAAAGTGGCTTTGATACAACCCCAGTTACGCCCCAGATACAGGCAACAGCAATGGCAGCAGTCCATCCTAAAAATGTGTCTCTGTTTGTTGTGTTCATCTGTCTATCTTCCATAATTTTTGATAACGGCGGTGCAGAACACCGCCTGAATATTCATGATTTACATGTAGAAACTAGTGGTTAATTCGCTTCCGTCGCCGTTTTCAGCTGAGGCACTTTTTTCTTCGCCTTGCCAAACTTCATGAACATCATCATCGAACCAATAACTACGGCTATCGCAAGTAATCGCATTGGTGTAACTGCCTCACCGAGAGCAAAAACAGCGAGTACAAATGAAGATAGAGGCATTAAGTTCAATGCCATACCAGTACCATCTACGCCAACACGTTCCATTGCGTAGATGTAAATCAGGTAACTGATACCAGAGATACCCACACCTAGAATCGCAATACAAAGCACACGAAGGGGAGAACTAAAGATTCCTAGCGCTGATGAGAAATCGGCGCCGACAACCAATAGATAAAGACCGAAACCAATTGCCGCAAAAACAAACTGATGATACATAGTTGCCACTGAACCGTATTTCTCAGCCAGTTTTGCACGAGCGTAAGCCATCGTAGAGAAACTCGCCGCACTACCAAGACAGATCAAGTGACCAATGTTGAACCCACTGCCTTCAACCGATGGATCCATGACCAAGATAGCCACACCAGCAAACGCACCGACAGCTGCTAAAATCTGTAATGGTGTAAAGCGTTCTCCATGACGAAGGAAACCTACACATAAAATGATGATTGGGATAAGGCCTTGGATTACGCCGTTTTCTGAAGCGGTAATGTAGTCAAGAGACAGGAACGATAGAAAACTGAAAGCGCCTTGACCGATAATACCGCAACATGCTGCCCAGAAGATGTCGTGTCGATTTGCCCAATTAAGTTTAAAGTCGACTTTTTTCTGTGGTTTACCTATAGCGTTACTGACTTGGATAATCACAAACAATGTAATGAAGGCTACGGTATAGCGAACCCATACCAAGACTTGTGCATCCATTACTTCAAGAATAGGCGTTCCAACGATCCATGGAACACCCCATAACAGGCCAATGAAAATAGCCGCAATCCAACCTTTTACTGTATTACTCATCTTTAAATTCCTTTCAGTGTTTGCTATTGATTTAGCAATTGGCCGTAACCTGGACATTGAGCTTTGTTGCCGACTAAGTGCATGCAGTGCCAGAACATCGCAGAGTTGCTGCACACGACAGGGATACCAAATCGGTCTTCAATCTCTTGAATGTGGTCAAGAACACGAAGGTTGGTGCAAGACATAAACACCACATCGGCACCTGAGCCTGGCAACATCTTGCTCAACGCTTCCATCATCGATTCCTTTGAAACCGTCGTAATGTCAGTGTCTTTCTCAATGCCAAGTGAACCTAAAACAGGAACTTCAAAACCAGCGGCTGTCAGTTGTTGATAAAGAGGGAAATTCACTTCTGTTGGATAGGGGGAAAACACGGCAACTTTCTTTGCACCCAAGTGCTTAAATGCGGCTTGAGCAGCTGTCCATGGATTGGTTGCGGGAATATCACCGCGATTTTTCGTAAGAAGGTTAGCGACTTTTTCTTCACCGATAATGATAGAAGCTGAAGTGCAACCAAACGCCATGACATCCATGGATAAACCCGTCGCTATCAGATCTGATGCTTCGCTGATCCCAACCGCAATTTGGTCGAGCGCTTCTGGAGTCATTTCGCTGCTGTAATAAACACGGGAGCTAAACACTCCTGCTTGTGTGCCCAGTAATTTAGCCCAGTCCATCTCTAATGAGTGGTCAGTACTTAGCTGCACTAAACCGATATGAACTCGACCAATCCTTGGAGCCTGAACGTGGTGTAATGGGATTTCAAATTGTCGAAACTGTTCTATTGTTTGCATGAGAAACTCGTATTTTTATAGTTTTTATATGCTGACTCCGGAGTCCAGAGTCAGCTTTTGTAGGGTGTTAAGTTTGTAAGGGGCTAAATAATGATCAGCTCTGGTTCAGCACGCTCGCTCAACCATTCAGCACCGTCTTCCGTGATCACGATGTTCTCTTCGTGCACCATTGACTTGCCAGGTGCGTAAACCATGCCCGGCTCTAGCGTCATCACCATGCCTGGTTTAAGCACTGTGTTATCGGTTGCTGTGTTAGACGGGCGCTCTGTCAGCTCCATACCTAAACCGTGACCAAGACGGCCAACGTCATTACCCAATGCACCATTGGCTTCCAATACTCCCCACATTGCGTTGTAAATATCAGTGGTTGTAGCGCCAGGTTTAGCAGCTTCGAAGCCTTTTGTTGTTGCTTCATAAGTAGCACGGTAAGCAGCTTTAGTTTGCTCACTTGCCGAGCCAAATGCCCAGTTACGGTCGAAATCAGAGAAGTAACCATCACGAACAGCACCGGTATCGATGATCAATACATCTCCCGGTTCAATGATGCGGTCGGTTGGGCCCATAATAATACTGTCGTAACCATCGGGGCCTGAACCAGCAATGATATAAGGACACTCATCAGCCCCTTCTAGCAACATATCGATACGGAACTGCTTACAGATTTCGCGCTCGGTCATGCCGGCTTTTGCATACCCAGGAATTTTGCTAAAGCCCACATTGGTAATACGACAGATTTCGCGAGTTTTTTCTATTTCAGCTTGTGATTTAATCTGACGAAGCTCATGCATCGCTAATGACACATCAACAAAATCTTTCTTAACCATGGTGGTTAATTTGAGGTAGTTATTTACTGGCATACGCAAGTGAGACTCAATCCCTAATGTCGCGCCAACTCTGCCGTGACGACAAGGTAAAGAGTTCAACGTGCTTGCAACCAAGCTAATGCCGTCATCTTCTGGCCTTGGTGAAGGCCAAGTAATGATGTTCTCAACCCATGTTCCTGCCATACCGCTAGCACCAATCTCAGGAACAATAGCAATAGGTTTACCTTCTGCTGGGATAACAACGAACCATGGTCTAGTTGGGCTGTGCCAAAACTGAGTGTGAAAACCAGTAAAATAGCGAACGTTTGGTTCCGTAGTAAAAATCATCGCGTCTAGCTTCATCTCATGCATAACTTTTTGAGCGCGTGATGTTCTGTTTTCAAACTCAGCTTGTTCAAAGCCTCGGTTTAGGTAGTTAGTCATTGGGGCCTCTAATTATTATTGTTGGGTCAGCAATTACGAACCGACCCTATAGTTCAATTTTGTTTACGTTACGATGAGCATCTTACTGACATTTCAGTTAAATAATGTGACCAGGATCTTACAGTTAACTATAGTGACCCAAACACATCTAAAACCAGAATTTTTGTTGATTTTGATCAATTTTAGGTACTTATTTGTAACTTTAGGCTTGTGCAAGGAGCGAGTGTATAGTTTTATAGTTACATAAAGTTAATTGGCAACTTGAAATCCATCGAGTAACCAAAGATAATGAAAGGCAATTAAAGTTAACAACAGTGGTCTAAAATGAACGCATCAGCATATAAATCGTTTAACGTAGAATTCACCGACAATGACAGAGAGCATCTCGCACTGAACTTTCGCTTAGCCGAAACTATTGCCGACTTTATTGGTCCGCATTGTGAGGTAGTGATTCACTCATTCGAGAGCTTTGAAAAATCAGTGGTGAAGATCGTGAACGGTCATCACACAGGTCGAGAAGTAGGGTCACCTATCACCGATCTAGGGCTGAAAATGCTGAGTGTGTTTGAGAGCACTGGTGAGGTCACGCCAAAGAGTTACTTCACCACCAGCAAAGATGGGTCACTGCTTAAATCTACGACCTGTGTGCTAGCTGGAGAAAATGGCAAACCGATTGGACTATTCTGTATCAACATGAATTTGTCTCACCCGTTTCCTGAGATCATAAAAACTTTAATGCCGGACATTGCTCATGCCCCTGTGGGTGTGCATGAGAACTTTGGAGCTTCAACAACAGAAGTGATTGAGCAAGCACTTGAGCACGCTATTTTTGAAGTCGATAACGATGAGTCAGTCAACTTGAAAGGTCGAAACAAAGCCATTACCAAGCTATTGCTTGAGAATGGTATTTTCGAATTGAAAGAGGCGACAGCATTCGTATCTGAACGTCTTGGTATAACTCGCCACGCTATCTATAAATATATCCGCGAGTTTAGAGCTTAAAAATCCTATAAAGAGAAATGAAATGAAAACAAAAATCCATACAGATCTAGCACCTGCAGCAATCGGCCCATACTCTCAAGGCATGGCATTCAAAGACCTTATTTTCACTTCTGGTCAGCTGCCTCTTGATGCAAAAACAATGGCGTTTGTTGAAGGTGGCATTAAAGAGCAAGCTCGTATGTCACTAGAAAATTTGAAAGCTGTACTAGAGCAAAGCGGTGGTTCACTGGACACTGTTATTAAGACCACATGTTTCCTATCTGATATGGAAAACTTCGTCGCATTTAACGAGGTATACACAGAAGTATTCGGGACTGAGAATGCACCAGCACGCTCTTGTGTTGAAGCGGCTCGTCTACCAAAAGACGCATTAGTTGAAGTGGAAGCGATCGCTTACATCAAGTAATCGCGTAGCATTTTTCGCAATACTACCTGTCGCTATGAACGACTAAACAAGGTCATTGACCATCGCTTAATGACCTTTAATTCATCTGTCTGTATCTAAGTGTGTCCTATGTTAAAACTATCAAAAAATTCATTCTATACTGGTCAAGTCTGCGAACTATTCACCGCTTCTCAAGCCCAACAAGCGCGTGAGTTTCACCGCCAGATCGAAGGTTACCAACCTACACCACTTGTCTCTCTTCCTAACTTGGCAAAACAATTGGGCGTCAAAGCCATCTTGGTGAAAGACGAATCAAAACGCTTTGGTTTAAATGCCTTTAAAGTGCTGGGTGGCTCTTACGCACTTGGTCGTCAATTAGCTAAACACCTAGGTATTGATATCTCTGAGATCAACCTTAAAACGGTGGCTTCAAAATTAGATAAACCATTGGTATTTACCACAGCGACTGCGGGTAACCACGGTACGGGCGTAGCGTGGGCAGCTCGTGAAATGGGACAAAAAGCCGTAGTTTATATGCCAAAAGGCTCATCTCAAGCGAGTGTAAACCGTATCCAAGGCCTAGGTGCCGAGTGTATCGTGACAGAAGTTAACTATGACGACACGGTACGTATGGCGAACCAAACTGCGCAAGACAATGGTTGGATGCTTGTTCAAGACACCGCTTGGGACGGCTATGAAGAAATCCCAACATGGATTTCACAAGGCTACATGACAATGGCAGATGAAGCCGTTGAACAAGTTCAGGCATCAGAGTTTGGGTCACCCACTCACGTCTTTTTACAAGCAGGTGTTGGCGCAATGGCTGGCGGTGTATTGGGCTACTTAGTTGATAAGCTAGGTGCGGGCACTTTCGAAACCATTATTGCTGAGCCAGCTGCAGCAGACTGTATCTTCCGCTCAGGTGTGAAAGGCGAAATGGTCAATGTATCGGGTGAATTGAATTCGATTATGGCAGGCCTTGCTTGCGGTGAGCCAAATCCCGTGACTTGGCCAGTACTCCGCGATTGCAGCAACCATTTTGTATCGGTTGAAGACAGTGTTTCAGCGAATGGTATGAGAGTTTTAGGAAACCCATTACACGGCGATAGCCAAATTGTCAGTGGTGAGTCAGGTGCAATTACGTTAGGTCTGTTGTACCAACTTTGTCGTGAAGGTGCAGACCAAGCAGTACGTGATCAGCTAGGTTTAAACCGAGATGCAACCATCATGGTCTTTAGTACAGAAGGCGACACGAACCAAGCACGCTACCGCGATATAGTTTGGAACGGTTTGCATCAATCGAACTAATTGATATCTAAAAGACACCAAAATAACAAAGCCACAGCAAAGCGCTGTGGCTTTCTCTTTTTGCTGATAACTACCATGTGAGTTAGTTGAGTAACCAATAGCTCACTGGGTTATCTGGACACTGATAAGGACCACACTCAACAAAGGTAGCGATGGCATTGAGTGCAACCACGACGATGGCTAATAAGCACGCCACACGCCCCAAATTACTCATCTTATACGCTTCCTGCGATGGCTCTTTATTAGTCAATATTAGAATGACAGCAACCGCTAATATGGTCGCAGCAAATAACACGAAAGCCCAAGTGTAATAGTGCATCCCAAAGATAGGACTACCATAGCCAGGCGTGCCTGGAATCACATGCAGCGATACCTGCCGTAGTGAGGTGGCGACACCATACAAGGCCCCGATCAAAACAATGCCATAGTGACGAGGTTGGGGCCCATAAACCACATTCAACATGAAGCCAAACGCAACCATCACGAAACCGATACGTTGCAACAAACACAGCGGGCAAGGCAACTCATGAAGCACAAACTGAAGGATAAAGCCTATCAACAGCACTGCGGTCATGCCGAGTAGGCCAAGCGTATTTAGGAGCGTTAACTGATTTCGATTCATGTTAGCTCCTTACAATAAGATGGGTAATGAATCAGTCGCATGGTGATTGAACCAATACAACCCAAGGATCACAGAGCCCGCAAAAAAGCCATAAGCCGCGGTCTTCTTCTCGAAAAAAGCGCATAACATCGCCACGAGTAATAGTAGAAACAGTAAAGACATCATAAGAGGTATTCCCTCGCTATTTATCAAGTCCAGTCATATTGAACGTCAAAATGAATATCCACACCTACGCCCTCAATCATTCAATTTCGGAAAACCTATGGATTACGGATTTAAAATCATCAACTTAATACTTGTTAGCAAGCTCTAACCTGTCAAGTTACTGTTACTAACAGAGTGCTTTCCCTACCCAAAGATGCAAGTAACACGCCGATATAAGCAAAGTGAGCACCGCTCAGCATTAGACATAACCGGAAACAGAACATAGATATTACGATTGGCTACACTTACGAGACAGGGACAACACTTAAAGAGTGAATGGCTAGGAAACATAATGAAAACAACACGATTAGTCTCAGCCATTTTTCTTACCGGCCTTACCTTTCCCAATATCATTTGGGCCAACTACACGATCGTTCTACCCAGTCAACATCAGCAAGGGATCGACTTGCAAGGCAATGAAATATCAGCCCACGATGTGGTTGATTGGGAGCTCAACAATAGTAATTTGATGTTTGGAGCGAATGCGGAACCGAGCCTCAACACCAAAGCCCAGGCCGTAGGCTACATGTACAACCAAAAGTTAGAGTTAAATTCAGGCCCATTCGAAAACGAGATTAGAGACATCGCTGAACGATACGACATCGATTACGAAGACTTTTTTCTACACTTTTCAGAAGACACCATCCTTGCAGAGCCTGACCCGACTCATGGTGAGAACACTCTATTAAACCGCAAGCCTATGCTCGTTGGTTATACCGCAGACGCAATGCACGCAGGTTTTGCCCTTTATCAACCCACACCTTGGGATACCGATGTCTTTGAACATTTCCAACAAGGGGGTGCGCTCTACATTTATCACTCTGAAAAGTTTGACCATTTAGAATTTGAATTTTCACGCTTTGCACAAGGAGGAAAATTTCGGATTGAATATCCATCTTCGATGAATGCTGAGAATCATGTGACCGATTGGTCTCGAATCGAAATAACGGAAGATGGCACCAAGAACATGACTCAGAACCAAGCGGTTAGCTGGCAAGTGCCCTCTGATTGGTTACGAGCAAGCACTCATGATGGTAGTGGCCAAAGTTATGGTGGCGGCCAATTTTTTGGCTCATCTTTTGTCCGTGATGGTGGGCGTTTATACGTTGTTAGAGTGCGCTGGCAAGGCCACGCAAATGATATTCGACCTCGTTTAAACCGTGTTCAACTTGGAGATAGCTTTCCGAAAGTCGATCGAAAAGACTTGTCATCAGCATCAGCATCAGCATCAGCATCAGCAGCAGTAAATAACCGCTCTTCTGATAAAATAACGCATTGGAGAAAAATTCGTGGTTTCGACCAGTCGGCCGATCTCAACGACGACAACTACTTATCTCCTGCTGAATACCAAAACCGAAGCAACAAATCTGCCACAGCTCGATTTCGTTGGCAGTCCCGTGTTATTCCTTTTGGTCGAATGTGGGACCAAAATTCGTCATGGTCGCTAACCAATCTGGCTAATCCCGGGCTATTGATGGCAATGGGCAGTTATTATGGTCAACACTGGACAAAACTAGGACTCCGTGGCGCCTACAACGATGACACCAATAAGCTCTTAGGTAGCAATCAATTTGATATTTACTCTGGGGGGAACATCACTGAGCTTGATGCTATCGCAGGCTCAACTGAAGCGGATGAACGCTATAAACAACAGTTCACCGCCTTTCTCAAACGATTGACTGCCGTTAATGACAAACCATTAATCGGGCTCAACATTGGAACGGCTAACCTCTATGGTCGAAATGGGCAAGCGCACCTTATCGATGCAGGAAACCTGTATTTCAGGGAGCACTATATATTTCCGTCAACGGGCTTTAGCGGCTATGGCGGGCTATCGAAGTTTTGGGATAACTCAGCACTCGGCTATTCAGGGGCGAAGGTTATTCAACAAGCCACTACGCGCTATGGACGAGTGCAGTTCTTTGGAAACAACCAAGAGAATTGGCAACAAGACCAGTACTCAACTCTCGCTGTCTATTACCTCAACTACCACCCTGAACACAGCTATTTCAATCAATGGAACAACAGTTACGTGTATGGGAGCAACAACACCACAACAGATAACTTCTGGAAACCGGGCGTACCCAAAAACATGGCTTATAAGCCCACAGCATTGCTCGATATCACTCTTGGAAAACCTTCAGGTGTGATTCCTTCGGGGTTTGAACCTATCTCATTGATGCTCTCAACTCGTACTCCACAATCTGAGGATTACACGATTGTTGGCAACACTCCGCAATCCCAGGTCACTCATCAAGACTTACCTAATGGCAAGGTTTCACTGCTACCGACTCACACCTATTTCCTTTATCAATCAGATAAACAGGTTGTAGAAGGCGGTCCAGAAGACATGGTGATAGCCAGAGAGTTTGAGCATGGACGAGTTCTCTATCGCACCGATTTTTATGGGAAAAATGCTGACTTTTATGCTGCAGGAAAAATCTCGATTCGATTAGACCCACCAATGAAGCCCGTGAGTGCTAACGGAATAGTAGGAGAATATGTCGATGAAATACAGATCGCTGGCTACCAAGGTTTGATACTACTTTATTGAAGCATCTCGAACTTGAATTGATCACCATAAAGCCAAAAAACCTAGCGAGTGATCGCTAGGTTTTACACATAAAAACGAGTTAGTCTCTGCTTACTTCAGAGGATCATTATCAGGCAAAGCGTTGTGTATCCATAACGCTAGGCGCTTCTTAATATTTGCACCATCCAACTTACTGTCTGGTAACGGAGTGATTTGATTAACTTCAACAAGAAATAGATAAACAGCCTTAACCTTGATTGGTTGAGATGAGTTCGGCAAATCGAAACCTTGCAACTTTGCCATTTTAAAACCGACTTCTAGAGCCTTCTTAACCAGCTTATCTTCATTCATGATCTTCGCGGTTTTCGACATATCATCTCCATCATCTTCGTAGATTGAACCTTGAGTATACCAAACTGAATCTAAGACAAGATTACCGCGCTCTCAATTCGAACACTCTCTTTGATAAATGACATTAAACGAATTCCAGCCCCTAAATAGATACCTGCCTAATTGACATGTACAGGGCGGAAATCAATACGCAAACGGTGTCTTAACAAAATACTCAATAAGTGAGATCTTAAGCCCAGAAATCAAAACGGAGCGAATTTTAGCTTAATATCCAACAAAATACCGAATACTATGTTTTCTTATAAAAATAATAAGCACTCTCTTTTTTATAGATAAACCACTGTTATTTAACTAATTTTATATAATAATGACTTAGTTCATATTTACAGTCACCTATAACGAAAACTTATTTACAAAACACTCATTAAGAAAATAGAATAAATCCACTAATTTTATACTGGTGTTAAAAATGCGTTACCTATGGGCTTCATTCTGCCATAAAAACCCGATTCCCGGACGAATCGTTCATATCCTTGTTATCTTGGTAGCGTTAGCTTCTATCGTGGTTCCATTAATGACAAAAGATGCCACAACAATACTAATTTCACTTTGTGTTGCTTTGGTGTGTTTTGTGCTGTTTGTATTCTTTGCCCTTGCCGACAAAATGCGTTCGGGTATGCACTGATCTCGGGTTCTGATTACTTTAAGCCCATAAAACTATAGAAAATTTCAAGAAAAACGCCCAAAGTTATCCACTTTGGGCGTTTTTGCTTCAAGCGCAAATTGCATCAGAAATATATTCAATAGAGCTCTGCAAACTCTTCAATCCGATTCTTTCCTCTCAACAATAAAAAGTTTAGAAAGCGCGCTGTGGAAGTCGAGATTACTTTCTCTTCAGGCACATCATGCTTTTCAAGGAGCGCTATGGCGAGATCTACACGCCCTATCTCTTCACAGAAGTGAGCATCTGAGCCTGTTGAAAAATACACGCCCACTTCCTTACCGGTTTCGACGATTTTAGAGCAGCGTACATCACTTCCCTTGCGGCTTTTTCCAGTCAAAGAGGTATTGTTAACCTCAATCGCCACATTGTGCTGTTTAGCACACTCAAGCACGGCTCGAATATCAAACGGGTAATTTGGGTTACCAAGGTGCCCAAGTACATCAACCTTTCCCCCCTCAATTACATTAATGAGGGCTCGAGTATGTATCTCTTCAGTGGACGGAGGGAATACGGGTTCGTGGAAGCTGGCAATGGTCCAGTCAAGGTGCTGATAGGTTGAAGGGGCGAGATCTAAGTCTCCTTCAATGTTGGTGATGTTTGCTTCCACTCCACGAAGGATTCCAACATCGTGAAGAAAACGGGGCAAAATTCTTTGGTTATTGAAAAACCAGTAGTGGGGGGCTCCCGGCATTTCAGGAGCATGATCCGTAGTGCAAAGAAGTTTTAGCCCCTTATCCTGTGCTGCTTTCGCATTCTCTATAATAGTGCTGTAAGCATGGCCGCTGGCAAGAGTATGAGTATGGCTATCGACGACGATCTGCATAGCGACCTCCTAAAATCAATTGATGTCAAAAGAACCATCTTGGTTCATGTACAGTGTCAGGCCCGCTTTTACAGAATGATTTAAAACCATGTCTACATTCTTAGAATCTGAACTTTGATAAAAAGCGAGGGCCTCTTCAGGCGTTGAGCCACCACGAATCTTACGGTTCACTAAACGCTCTTCTAAAAACTTAGGATCGGTATCGATGAAGATGGTGAAATCAGCCAACTCATTCAACCCACTCCATACTGGTTCATCGAGCAGAAGCCAATTCCCCTCAATCACCACAATCTCTTTTTCAACAGTGATAGCATCATCAACCGGATCATGTAGGTTACGGTCATAGTATGGCCATTTCGGATCTTGGACTTTGAGCTTTTTTAGCTTGTCTATCAGGGATGTGAGGTTAAAGGTCTCGTGGGCACCTTTAATACTACGCAGCTTTACCTTCTCTTCACCACGCATGGTGTAATTCGAATCAAGAATCTCATTTGGGTAGTGGAAACCATCAAAAGGCAGCACCTGTAATGGCACAACATTAGGAATGGTTTGGGATAGATGCTCCCAAAATGCCGCTAAGGTCGATTTCCCGCTGCCGGGAGGCGCAGCCAGGAATATCACCGTTCGTTCGTTTTTTTCTTGGTAGAGGCGAGAAAACTTTTCAACCAATGGCTTATGAATTTGTTCGATATTGTTATCTGGGAATACAGCTTCAGTCTCAAAGCCACTGACATTTAGGGAAACTTTCATATGAAAAGCCTTAATCTAAGATTTCGTTCTCCACGGTTTCTAACAAACCTTCGCAAGCGAGTTTCAACACGGTTTTGACCAGTGACTCATAGCGAGCTTGAGAAAAGGAGTCGAATGATGAAAATTTTAACTGGTTAATCGAATCAAGATAGATGCTGCCGTCGCTCTTCGAGAGCGTCGCTTGATTAGTGATGAAGTCGTAAATGACATCATCACTAAACGAAATTGGCTCTTGTTGCTGCGCGACAAAACCGTGCATTTGGTCAAACAAGTTAATATCTGCGTAACTCTCTAGTGAGATCTTACCCATCGCAAACATCAGCTTTGATACCACATCAATCTCGACCAAAGGACCATCCTCTTTGAGTAGAGGGGTCACGGCATACTCAATCACCAAAGGATCTTGAACAAATACCCTTGGTAACAAATGCTTTAACTTAACGCTAATCAGCTTATGAGATGTTTGGATAAAACAAGTGGCGGTTTCACACTCTTCTAAGGCATCTAATAATTCGTCTTGCACCGTAATAACATGTTCCTTATTGGTCGTGGCAGCAGTGTAGCTGCCACGAAATCATCGATTACGCCGTTAGGCTAACGCCGTAGAACTCAAGCAGTGCTTTCTCTGCCAGTTCGTTCCAAACGTAGTTGTTGTCTTTCAAAATTCGGTCTAGTTCGCCGAAGAACGGGTCTTGTTCTGCTAGCTTGTGGAATTCATCAATTGCCGTCAGTGGCAGGTCAATATGCGGGTAGATTAGCTTTTTACCACCAGGAATATCCAGTTGATTTAGGATAGTGTGAGGTGCCGCCTGTAAGCCACCAACGTGAGTTAGCATAAATGATGGGTTGATCTTACCCGCTTCCGAAAGTTCAATGGATTCAACCATATCCCCTGTTGAACCGCCAGAGGTTCCTACAATATGCGTAGATTCATAATGCACATTGTAAAAGTTGAACGGTACTTTAAATTGCTTGTCCGTTGGACCCGCAAAGAAGTTCAGACAGCCATCGTTACCTAATAGCTCATCAGCTTGCTCAAGCACCTGTGCAACCGCCGCATATACCATGACATCGTCATAGCCATTACCGTCATTGAGTTCTTTTAAGTACGTAACAGGATCATCAATTTTCGCTGTGTTTACGTAATGGAGTTCAATACCATTCTCGGTCGCTTTTGATACCGGGATAAGGCTTTCTGCGCGTGCGAGACGAGCTTCATCGATATCAGTCACCACAATACGGCTTGGCTTCACAGGGCCATTAATCGCGTAATCAATCGCACCAATACCCATAGGGCCTGCACACGCTAGAAGTGCTAGCGCGCCACCTTCTTTAATACCCATTTGGTGTTCATACACGTAAGGCGTGGTGTGATAGCTAGCGTGGAACGCACCGATGATGCAAGACATTGGCTCGGCAAGTGATGCGTTTGCGTAGTAAGAGCTCTTGTATGGCAGCACACAGTCTAAATCAATCGCAACTTTAGGGATGATTGAGTAGGTTGCATTACCACCAAATGTCTCGTAGCTGTAGCCTGCTGAGTAGCCTGTTGGCAAGCCCATTGCTGGCTGCAGTACAAATGGTTCACCTGGTTTGAAACGGTCTTGTAAGTTAGCGCCCACTTCTACAATCACACCTGCGTATTCATGGCCTGTCATTACAGGTACTTCAGCAATATTTTCAGGCACACGTTTGTGGTTACTGCCGAGGAGCGCCGCTTTGTAAGTCGATAGACAGATGCTGTTTGAAACGTTTTTAACCAGCAGTTCATCATCTGAAATCTTTGGTAGATCGAAGGTTCTTAGTTGAACGTCTTTCTCACCACAAATTACCGCTGCAGTTGTTTGAACCATGATTTTATCTCCGAAAAGTGGGGCCAATACCTGACCCCAGAATATTAATTAAGCTTGCTGACCGATGGTGTCCATTAGGTTGTCTAATGCTGGGTCATGTAGGAAGTTCTTGATAGTCACCACAGGAAGACCTGTTGCTTTGATTGCGCGACTCTCAAGGCTCTCGTGGGTCACCACCACGTCCGCGTTGCTTGGCACTTTTTCGATTGCGAAGTTCTTCACTTCAACATTAAAGCCGGCTTTTTCGAGTTTGCGCTTGAAGGTTGATGCCCCCATCGCGCTTGAACCCATGCCTGCATCACATGCAAAGGCGACGAATTTGATGTCTTTAGCTTCTGCTTTTACCGCTGCTGTTGGAGCTTTAGCCACTACGCCTTCTGCTTTCATGTCTTTCATGTCAGTCACAGATTGCTCGAACTCATCTTCAGATTCTGTCTTCTTGCTAACTTTCAGGATTGCACTTGCCACTAGGAAAGACACAATCGTTGCTGTTATTACACCGGCGATGGTTGCGAAGAAGCTGCCTTTTGGTGTTAATGCTAGGTAAGAGAAGATTGAGCCTGGGCTTGGGCCTGCAACTAGACCACCATCAAGTAGGTTGAACGTTGCAATACCTGTCGCTGCACCTGCAATCATCGCGAGAATCATGATTGGCTTCATTAGCACGTATGGGAAGTACAGCTCATGAATACCACCGAAGAAGTGGATGATGATGGCACTTGGTGCTGATTTCTTACTTAGACCTTGACCAAATTTAGCGTAAGCCAAAAGCATACCTAAACCAGGGCCAGGGTTAGACGCCACCATAAAGAAGATAGATTTGCCCGTTTCCGCCGCAGCTTGTAGACCTAGTGGGTAGTAGATCCCTTGGTCGATAGCGTTGTTAAGGAACAAGACTTTTGCTGGCTCGTTAATAATCGCAAGTAACGGTAGGAAGCCAGTCGCAACCAACGCTTCGATGCCTGATTTAACGAACAGGTTCGCTGCAGTCACAGCAGGGCCAACAATCGCGTAGGCAAATAGACACATCAGCATGCCGAAGATACCTAGCGAGAAGTTGTTTACTACCATCTCAAAGCCGGACGGAATCTTGTCTTGTAGGCGCTTATCGATTTGGACAATCACCCAGCCACTCAATGGACCCATGATCATTGCACCAACAAACATTGGGATTTCCGCACCAGCGATAACACCCATAGTACCGATGGCACCCGCTACAGCACCACGCTTGTCACCGACAATTTGGCCACCGGTATAACCAATAAGTAACGGTAATAAATAGGTAATCATCGGACCAACAAGCTCACCGAAATACTCGTTCGGCATCCAACCTGTTGGGATAAATAATGCAGTAATAAAGCCCCAAGCAATGAAGGCTCCGATATTTGGCAATACCATGGCAGTCAGATGACCACCAAAAGCTTGCACTTTGGCTCTTATATTTGTAGACACGTTATATTCCTTATTTTCAAAGGTTATTATTAGTAACTTTTAATAATTTCAAGCACTTCAGCTTTTGAAGAAGAAGCAGCCAGCTTGGCAATGTTTTCTTCATCAACCAGCATTTCGCTAAGCGCTTGAATAACCTCAATGTGTGTATCTGAATCCTTTGCAGCTAATGTTAATAAGACATTGGCAGGCCCCATATCAGACCCAAAATCCACCGGGTTAGAAAAGACATGAATACCAAGACCTGTCTTTAGTACACCTGCTTCTGGGCGGGCATGAGGCATAGCAATACCTGGACAAAGAACGTAATAAGGTCCATTATCATGCGTTGACTGAATGATCGCATCTGCGTAGTTATCGGTAACGTACCCCTTGTCTTGCAGGTAACGAGTCGTTTCCTTAACAGCATCTTCCCACTTATATTCAGAGTGGTTAATAACATCAATTAAGTCGTGGTCAATAAGGTCATAAAGCATAATATATCCCAGTTATTCTTTGTTCGTTGTTGTTGGGATTATTATCAATGGAAGTTGAGGAATAGAGAAATGGCAACAAAATGAGACTTCCATCACTTAAACTTTACTGTCAAATGATTAGTTATTCTCTACCTCTCATATTTATCATGAAATTTAATTACAAATTTATTATTAACAACAAGTCAATACTGTAAACTTGATAGAGCAATCAGATTAAGAATTAAAGTTAAATATCACGAACGTGATAAAGATCTATTTACGCATATTGACCACGCATTAATTGTGATAATGATTACATTTAATTTGGTCGTTTTAATGGTTTGACGCGCTTAAATCAGTGACCAAGATCCCGTATGAAATACAAGCACAACCCACTTGTAAGTAAGTGACATCTCGTTCACGCACCAATTCAAGTCTGCCTCAAATGGATAGTTTGGTTATCATTGGTTCAAATACGGAAAAGCCCAAAGTTATTAGCTTTGGGCTTTTCTTCTAGCGACTGTGGTTGATTACAACCGAGTGATACGACAACCGAGTCTTACAGCGTCATATGCAGAATTGGAAATGGTTTCCCCATGTCATCAAGTGGTGAGCGTGATTCAATTTTGAACCCCATGTGCTGATAGAAACCTACCGCTTGCGGGTTTTGCTCATTGACGTCAACTTTGGTGGCTGCTAACTGCTTAATCGCATGTTGCAACAACACCGTACCTACTCCTTGTCCTCGAACTTCATTCAAAACAAATAGCATCTCGACTTTTGCATCATGAACACCCACGAAGCCAACAATCGAACCACTTTCATTTTTAACGCATTTCAAAGAAACCGCAGGGAACGCATGTTCCATGATGATGGGTTTAAAAAACTCAATATCTTCTTCTGTAATAAAGTCATGAGTTGCTCGGACTGAATTTTCCCAAACCTTAAGCATTTCTGCATAATCTTCAGGAAGCACATTTTCTATAGTCATAATTTTCTCTAGATTGAACTGAATATAAACATGTGCAGCCGCGAAACCGTAGTCTAGCAGTGGTTAGAAAAGCAAAACAACCGTCTTTTCTCGGTTAATCAAAGATTTCGCTAACCCTATTAATCAGGCATTACCACTATACCCATAGTTTCAAGCAGTTGCTCTTGTTGCCAAGCGACAATTTTGATGCCCGATGTATCCACCTTTCGAGGATCTAACCCCTCTAATTCAGCGTGACACAAGTTTGCTCCCTGCATACTGAACTGTCCCCATACATCTTCAGAGAATACACCGCGGCTCATATCCGACTCCTTTAATGACGCTCCTGCAAGGTAAGTCCCTATCCAACGGTTCTCAAACAGCTCACATTTTTCTAAACAAGCCTGCTCAAAGTTAGCATAGGACAAGTTACAGCCTGTAATATACGCCGAGCAAAAGTACATACGGTTGCTCACTTGGTTGGCAAAGTTTGTTCGTGTAAAGTTCGCGCCTTTCAGATCACATTCGCGCAGTTCGATCCCATAGCAGTTTGCATTGCTAAAATTTGCCATGGCGAGCTGGCAGTTCTGAAAACTTGCATCACGCAGGTCTGCAATACCAAAGTGACACCCTTCGAGATCACCTTGCTCAATGAACTTACAATTGATAAAGGTTGTGTCACGTAGGTTACAACGCCTAAAGTCACAGCGAATGAAGGTACATGCTGTGAAAGTCATATCGGACAAATCTTGTTGAGCGAAATTGTGGTGATGATAAGTACTGTTATTAGTGTCCATTTAGCCCCCTAAAGAAAGTAAGCTAAGACTACCACTGAGATCTTCAGAAAACACCAAATTAAAAACCAACAAAAACAGCAACTTAAAACACCTCAAATTAGCCATTCTAAGGCACCAAAATAGCATTTTAAGAGGGTTATTTTCGTTTTATAGTACGCGCTTATCTTAAAAATAGTTTTATCGCTTTTAGGTACCAATAAGAGACAAAGTCACTTTGGCGAAATAAGTCATTATTGACAGCCTCCTAACGTACTAGACTGGACGGTTGGTATGTTGCTAGTTACACTATTCCTCATTCTCAGCATAAAGAGTAAGACCAATGAAAGACATGCGACAAGCTATGCTCGATGCAGGGTTTAGTCTTATTAATGAACACGGATTTGCAGGCGTTGGTTTAATGAAAATCATCAACCAAGCTGAAGGCACGAAGGGTTCTTTTTACCATTACTTTAAATCTAAAGAGCACTTTGGTGAGATCCTTCTTACCAACTACTTTGATGAGCATCTCGCTAAGCTGGATGACTTTTTAAGTGATGAGTCGCTTTCTCGTCGTGATCGCGTTAAAGCCTATTTCGAGTTTTGGTGCGCATCAAAACTGACTGAGGACTTCAATATCCAATGTCTTGTCGTAAAACTGGCGGGAGAAGTATCTGGCTCTGCTAACCCATTGCAATCAACCATGGCAGAAGGTGCTGAGAAGATAATCCTACGTATGGCAAAACTGTTTGAAGAAGGCAATGAGGCTGGTGATTTCACTATCGCAGAGCCAGAATCGCTATCTCGAACGCTTTACGGTCTTTGGCTAGGATCTACGTTAATGGCTGCGATGCAAAGAAATCGTTCGATTCTAAGCAATGCGATGGAAGAAACCTTACTCGCTTTGAGTTCAAAAGACTAATCAACGACCATGCTCAAAGGCTCGCATATTTAGCGAGCTTTTTTGTTTTCAAGCTCAATGATTGTCTACTTCGACTTTTACTTGTCACCAAGAAGATAACTTTACCTTGCACGCTGCGGCATCCCATTGGTTTGCAAAAGGGCATTAAGTGTAGGGTCGATATGTTTGAAAAACTTAAGCCAACCTTCACACAGGTAATTTAACCCAGCCTCACCGTCACGACTGGTAATGATTCGGTTCTTGGGGCACTCACCATGGCAAGCAAATTTAAACTCACAAGTTTGGCACTGTTTAGGTAGTGACTTTTGCTTCGCAAATCCAAAGGTTTGTTGAGCAGGTGAAAACGCCAATGTTGATAATGGCTTGTCGTGGACATTACCCAACTTGAATTCTGGGTAAACATAGTGGTCGCATGAATACACATCGCCATTAGGTTCAACCGCCAGCCCCTTGCCACAGATTTCACTCAAGGTGCACATGGTGCTGTCTCTTCCCATCCAAACACCGACAAAGTTTTCAAAGTAAGGGATGAGTACTCGACCAAAATCATACTCAAACCACTCATCAAAAACGGCTTTAAGAAACTCTCCCCACTCTAAAGAACCAACACTCCAAGATTCGACCTCTCCCGAAACCGGAATGATCGCTTGCTGATGGGAAAGCCATTGGTTATTAGTGTGCGCTTCTCGTTTATCTACGACAGGAATGAACTGAAGCTGCTTTGAGCCCACTTCGTCACGTAGAAAACGATAAACCTCTATTGGGTGTTGGCTCGTTACATCGTTCACACAGGTTAAGGTTGCAAACTCAACGCCATGCTTCTTTAGAAAACCAATCCCTCGCATGGTTTGAGAGAAGGTCCCCTTGCCCGCACGGTTGGTTCGGTAGTGGTTATGCAAATGTTCGGGGCCATCAATGCTCACACCAATAATGAAGTGATTATTCTTAAAAAAGTCACACCACTCATCATTGAGCAAAGTGCCATTGGTTTGCAGATCATTGCTGATTTTGCTGTAGCTTGGGCAATACTTTTTTTGTAGTTCCACCACCTTTCTAAAGTACTCAATCCCCAGTAAGGTAGGCTCGCCGCCATGCCAAGAGAAGATAGTTTCTGGAGTGTTTTGGCCTTCGATGTACTGCTTGATATACCGCTCTAGCAGTTCCTCATCCATCACATATTGAGTGCCCTTAGGGTATTCAAGCAGCTGTTGCTTTTCCAAGTAATAACAGTAGGTGCAGCTGATATTGCATACCGCTCCAATCGGTTTGGCCAATGCCTGAAGTTTACTGTGTGCTTTACCGTTAAATTGAGGAATAGTGCTTAGATTTGATAGTGATAATGCCGTCATGAAAAGTACCTCGATGTAAAAGTTTTTGTATTGGCTAAAACAGTCCGTAGTTCCTTTACACGGTATCTAGCGGCCAACTCAGCTTTACCGCGCTAAGCTGGCCAACTGATTCATTTCCTCTATTTCACGTTCTCAAACGGGTTCCACGCTTCATCAACCGGCACAATATTTTGTGCTTTTTCGTACTCTTGATACTCAGCGATCATCTCATGGAACAGATCGGGCAATTGCTCTCTTAAGTCGTGCTGTTCGGCAGGATCTTTCTTGGTGTTGTATAGATGCCACTCACTATCACCACCCATGCCGGTAGAGATTCGAATAATCTTATAATTACCTTTAAGTAGAATTCCGCTGCCAAACAGTTCGAACGGAATCGAGTTATCTGAGCTGTGAACCTTCGGTGTCTCTCCTTTGAAGTAAGGCACTAAACTCACACCACTCATCGGTGCCACTTCTCTACCTTGATATTCCGTTCCCGGATGTTCTACATCGGCAATTTCTAGAATGGTGGCTGCGATGTCTTTAACTTGTGACAAGTCATCTGTTTGAGTTCCCGGCTCTAATGCTTGCTCCCCCTCTAAGACGACTTTCGCAGGTTTAACAATGAACGGAACTCGGATACCACCTTCCGCGGTATAGGCTTTGTACCAAGACAAACCACCGGTGGACGCACTCGCCCACTCAGGACCAAGTGACACACTAGAGTTTGCTTTGCCTAAGTTTTCAGTCGAGTTATCAAAGTGATGCGCCGTCCATGTTCGAATCAGATCACTGATATTTTCACCGGTAATATCTGCAGCTTCTGGGCCGTTATCTGCGAGATACATGATGTAAGTATTGTCGTATTCCCCGATCTCTTTTAGGTAATCGACAATCTGGCCAACTTGCTGGTCTTGCATTTCCATCATGCCCATCGCGACAGCCATTTTCTTGCCGTACCACTTTTGCTCTTTCTCAGAGAGCGAATCCCAAGGACGGCTTAATGAATTACGACCTGAAATATCCGCATCTTTAGGAATTACTCCCATCTCTTGCATACGTTGGAAACGATCCTCTCGAACCGAATCCCAACCATGTTCAACGTAGTAATCGACTTTATCTTGATAGGCAGACTCAGGCGCTTGCAGTGGCAGGTGAATACCGGTGAATGGGACGTAAGCGAAGAAAGGCTTGCCGTCGTCTTTTTTGCTGTCGATCATCTTGATGATCTCGTTGGTGTACACTTGGTCTGAGTATTCGCCTTTGTATTTATCCTCAACCACTTCACCGTTGCGGTAAGTTGGCTCAACTTCAACGCCGGGGATATCGCCTTTTTGCAACGCATCCGCTGTCGCGGCGTTTTTGGCTGGGAACATCATATCTCGGTTAAAGTGATTCGAACCGCCCGCTAAAATACCGTAACTCTCCCCAAAACCTCGATCATCCGGTAGGAAGCCATCCTCGTGTCCCAAATGCCATTTACCAGAGAGGTAAGTGTTATAGCCGCTCTCTTCAAGCAGCGTGGCGACCGTGACACCTTTCTTGGTGAGGTAACCTTCATAGCCTGGCTTACCAATAGCCCCAGGGTACACAGCGTAATCAAAGGTGCCTAAACCAACCTCGTGACTATTGGCACCGGTAAGCATCATTGAACGCGTTACTGATGAGGTTGGTGAAGCGTGAAAGTTAGTGAATTTCACCCCCTCTTCGGCCAACGCCATCAAGTTAGGTGTATCGACTTCTGAGCCATAAGGCTGGGTATCTGCAAAGCCCACATCATCACCAACAATAACCACAATATTCGGTTTTTCAGATTCGGCAGCAAAGGCTGCACTGCTTGCTGCTGCCATTGCGGTGAACAGCACGGATTTCTTGAATGTCTGCATAAGACGTTCTCCAATTTCTATGATTAACTTTTTCTGTGATTAACCTTTTTGTGATTAACTTATTCTGCAATTAACACAGGTTAGGATTTGAATTAGTGCGCGGCTTGGGACATCCAATGTAATAAGTCGAGCGCAGGGTCATAATCTTGAGCGGCTGCCATACCAATCCAGGTGACAGCTTCCGCTTGGCTCACTTCAACGCCACTACCAGAGAAATACATCAGGCCAAGCTGAGTTTGAGCTTCAGGGCTACCTTTACTCGCGGCGGTCTCGAACCACTCCGCCGCTTTATCATCGTTCTGCTCGACGCCCTCTCCGCTCAGGTATAAATAAGCGACAGAGAGCTGGGCATCCAATTGCCCTTGGTAAGCTTGATCCAACAGTTGCACGACATCTTGATGCTGCTGCGATTGAACCATAGTGGCCTGGTTCTTAGAGCTTTCGCTTCCAACACTTGCTTTGGCAAAAAACAGAGCAGCCAAAACACCGGTCAGAATCACGGTAGTTAAACGTTTATTGATCATTTATTTCCTCCTCGGGAATAAAGGTCACAACGTCCCTGTTGAATTATTTAGGTGAAAAGTAGGAATGGCGCGATGATGCACAAACTAGCCAGCAATACGTTTTCAATCTTCATGGTGAGTCCTCGGAGTACAATTAATGACTAAATATTCTCAGCAACTAACTAGATGGATTTTTCTATAATCTGCTCAATCACTTGCTTTGAAATTGGGTAAAACTGGAAGCAGATATCTTTTTCAATCGCTTGGGCAATATTGCTCTTCTCTTGCGCGTCAAACTCCCAATGACTAAAGCGTTTCATCGCTCCGACACGGGTTTGGAAATCATTTAAAAAGCCCAACACTCTCTGATAAATCATCTCGTCGGTACCCGTGCAATCAATCGAGAACGCTTGAGCCAATTTGAATGCATTTGGCATATAGAATTCAGGCAGAGCTTCAATCACAACCGGCATCAATACCGTGTTGGCATCGCCATGAGGGATATGGCTAATCGCACCAAATGCATGAGCACAGTTGTGGATCGGGATACCGCCCAATGAAGAGTAGAACGCAGAGATCGCCATCGTACTCGCTTGAAGAAGATTGCCGCGTGCCGTGAGATTTTCAGGTTCCTCAAGTGCCACAGGTAAGTTTTCAACAATCAATTTTGCCGCTTGGATACCGTAAGCATCGGTAAAAGAATTACTCATTGGCGAAACAATCGCTTCAACCGCATGTGTAAGTGCATCCATCGCAGTGGAGCGAGTAAGGTGCGCGGGTAACTTGGTCGTAACCGTTGGATCAAGAATCGCAATGTCAGCTTCCAAGCCAGACGCGACTAAACTTGCCTTAATGTTTTCATGCTCGTTGTAAAAAACAGCAATCGGAGAAGCTTCTGCGCCCGTGCCTGCTGTTGTTGGTACCGCAATGTGAGGCACTCGAATGTCTTCGTTATTTGGCCACACTTCCATAAAGCCACCGCCGGCAATCACAGTGCGGATATCATCAATCTGTTTATGAAGTGCGTATTTCACGCCTTTCGAAGCATCAATCACACTACCGCCTCCGGCTGACAAAATAGCGTCTGCATTCAAGTTATTCGCAAACTCAATTGCAGAGTTAATGTTGTCGCACGTCGCATCCGGAGCAATGTCGGTATACACGCCGACGAGTTGCGCAGCATCTTGGCCAGCTTCCTGATTAACAAACAGTGCCGAGAACTGCTCAACAAAGCCCAACGATTCCAATCCCTTATCAGAAAAAAGTACGACACGTTTTGCGCCTAATCGAGTGAATAAAGATGGAATATTTTCGATCCCGTTCTCTTGAGCGTGAACAATGGTTTTCAGTTGAAAATTAAAATTATTGGCTGTCATGGTGGTTACCTCATTTCTAGTTGATGACTAAACAATAACCAATACAAACCGGTCGGTCTAGGATGTAAATGTCAAAGATATGTCAATTAAGATCATTGAAGATCATTTCGCACATACAAAAAAACCCGCAAATGCGGGCTTAGAAATATTTGATTCAATGAGTTAAGCAACCGAGGTTAACGCAAATGAGCGGGCACCTTGGTTTTATCTCGATTGAGATAGTAGTAGAGATAAACCAAAGAGTAGATGGTTACAAACGCGTCAAGCGCAAACACACCACTCCAACCGTAGAACCACTCATAGTCATTAATACAAACGTTGTATAAGAAGATGCCAACAAACATCGACTTCTCAAACGCGCTGTAAATCATGGTCGAAGTACGTAGTGACTTGTACTTGGCAGAGAACATCAACAGCACGCCAATACAACCAACCATCACCCCCCAGTGCTGATAAGTACCCAACAGGTACTCTTTGTTTTCCATCATCGCCTCGTTGTAGGAGAACAGCGTCTGCATACTCCAGTCCGGTGCTAAGAAGGTGGAAAAAGCAGTAGCAGTCAACAATCCGGTGATCATCAAATACGACTTCATGGTTCTTTCAAAAAAACGTTCTAACATAAGTAACCTCTTAAATAATTTCTAAAATGAATAGCGGAATGTCGGGTGTGATTTACTTGCCTAGCATGTTCATCACAGCCGCCTTTAATTCGTTGTCTTCTTTTGAAAACAGATGCTTAACGCGATGATCTAAGCCGGTTTCCAATACTGTTTTAGCGTGAGAGAAAGTGATAAACCCTTCTTTGCCGTGATAATTGCCCTGCCCTGATTCGCCAATGCCACCAAACGGCGCATCGTCGACCGCCAAATGAAAGACACAGTCATTGATACACATCCCTCCCGAGTGCACTTGCTGCTTCACTTGAGACTGGAGGCTAGAGTTAAAGCTCATCAAGTACAGAGCTAAAGGTCTTGGTTTGCTATTGATGATCTGGAATGCTTCATCAATGTTTCGATAGGTGATCAGCGGCAGTAACGGGCCAAAAATCTCTTCGTTCATCACCTTAGAAGACAAGCTAGGTTCAACGATCAAATGCGTCACTAATCGATGAGTATCTAAGTCCATAGCATCGTCATGGCACGCAACAATTCGTGTCCCTGCTTGCTGTTCGTCATTCAATAGGCCGACAATACGGTCACATTGGCGGGGGTTAATCAAAGAGGTCAAATTCTCGGAATAGATCCCTTCATCAAACAGCAGTTGGTACTGTTTTTTGTACTCAAGAATAAAGGCCTCGAGCTTATCTTCGGGAAGTAATACGTAATCCGGAGCAACGCATACTTGGCCGTTATTAAGGCTCTTGCCATAAATGATTCGCTCAACAGCAAGATCAACTGGCATGTCTTCGGCCACAATCACTGGCGACTTACCACCCAATTCAAGCGTGACAGGGGTTAACGTGTCAGCCGCAGACTTCATCACCTGACGCCCTACTTGAGTTGAACCCGTAAACAAAAGGTGGTCGAACGGCAGCGCAGAGAAAGCCGCAGCAACTTCAACTTCTCCTTCAACAAGGCAAACTTCATCAGAGTGGAATACCTCATCCAACAAGGCTTTCAGTACTTGATTGGTTGCGGGAGTAAATTCACTCATCTTAATCATCGCGCGATTGCCCGCAGCCAACGCTGAGATAAGCGGCCCTACAGACAACATGATAGGGAAATTCCACGGAGTAATAATTCCCACCACACCTTTTGGTTGATAAACCACTTCAACACGAGAAGTTGAAAGTAAAGGGCCGGAGTGGCGAATCGATGAAGTCGACCAATGAGGCAAACACTCAATGCTATGGTCGATGTTTCCCAGACAAGGAAGAATGTCGGCCATCAAGGTGTCTTGTCTGCTTCGGTGACCGTAGTCTTCACTGACCGCTGCACACAAACGGTCGGTGTAATCAATAAGTGCAGATTTCAGAGCTAATAACTGTTCAATTCTCACCGGTACCGTCGGCATCGGATCATTTGCAAAAGCTTCCTGCATTTTCTTCAACGTCGCTGTCATTTGTGTTGCCGTCAATTCATGTTTCATACGTCACCTCATCGTTGGGAGATGCACACAATAGTACATAACAAACCGGTCGGTCTAGATGTTTTTTGTCAGAGAATCGTTAATGCTATAGGTAATCAATGCATAAATATTAAGTGGACTAGGAGAGTACGCGCAGAAAAAGTGAAAAGCCGAAAAGGCCATAATTGAGATGGTACGATCAAAAATGGCCGCTCTAAGCGACCATTTGTTGCGATTTTAATTCATTGTTTTAAATGAAAAATTAGCTTTTAGCGATATTAGCTATGCCTTCAAGCTGAAGAACTGGAGCCGCGTCAATGTCTTCCGCGTTCATCATAGATGACACACGTTGCATCGAAGAAAGCAGCAGACTTTGCTCCCACGGCTCAAGGTTTTGAAATTTGTTAACGAAGCTATCTTGCAGTGGTGGTGGCGCATTGTTTAGCAGCTCTTGACCTTTTTCGGTCAAGTTTGCATGTACTTTACGACGGTCAGCAACACTACGGATACGTTGTACATAGCCATTCACCTCTAGACGATCAATGATCGTAGTGGTGGTCGCTTGGCTTACATTGGTGTGGTTAGACAATTCTTTGATCGTCACGTTACCCATTTCTTGGATTGCTCTCATTAAGATTAATTGAGGGCCAGTCAAACCATACTCTTTACTCAGCTTCTTCGAATGTAAATCGATAGCGCGAATAATTTGGCGAATAGCGACCAGGATTTCGTCATGTTTGTCCAAGATTCAGACCTTTGTACTAATATACGGTGAATGTTTTCACAGTGCTTAAGCGATTAGAATTCCAATTAATAGAGCTAAAGGTGCTCAGGAATTACACTGTAAATTGATAAATTACTTCATTAATTTTTCCGCATTGTACTGATGTTCATACTATTCTCAATCTTTTCTATGCCTCTGAATTTGCGCAGGGCAACACTTTTGCTCAATGAGTCACGATTTTCGCTCTTATATCGGCTAACAAGGTAACAAAAAGCCAGAAGTCGTTAACAAATAAAAAAGCAGAGCGGTCAAACAGGTAGAGAGATTGTGATGGCCTCACTACCTATTTAATGTTTCGACATCTGACTATTTTAGTTCAAAAGATCAAGCAGCACTGTTTAGTTGAAAATTACCTGTCAGCGCGTTGTAAAACTCACTGTTATCCAAGATTCCGACCAATTGATTATCTTCAACTAGCAAAATCGGATGGTTACTGATCTGCTTGAGCTTAATTGCGTCGCGCATGCCAATCTCTGGGCTTACCACAACAACACTCGAACCGCTTATCTCGGTTAAATCATCAGACTCATTCCACTCGACAAGTGCCAAATCCGATTCACCTTTTACAGACAGCTCCCCTTCGCTATGCTCAACCCATAGGTCTTTAGAATCACAGATCTGCCAGCTGTCGTTATCTTGAGTCAGTGATTCAAGAGGCTGCATCAATGAGCGACCTTTAAGTACATTCAATGGGTTGGTGTGAGCCACGAAGTCCTTAACGTACTCGGTTTTTGGTGTGAGTACGATCTCTTCAGGTTTACCGTGTTGAATCAGTTTGCCTGATTCCATGATCGCGATGTTGTTACCAATCTTCAGCGCTTCGTCTAAGTCATGGCTGACGAACAGAATCGTTTTGTTTAGCTTGTTCTGTAACGTGATCAACTCATCTTGAAGCTGTGCACGAATCAATGGGTCAAGCGCTGAGAACGGTTCGTCCATCAATAGAATGTCAGTGTCCATGGCAAACGCTCGTGCCAAACCGACACGTTGCTGCATACCACCAGAAAGCTCATGCGGGAATTTCGTTTCCCATTCCGCTAAGCCAACCATTTCAAGCTGTTCACGCGCCTTAGCACGACGAACATCTTTGGCGACACCTTGCATTTCAAGGCCAAAGGCCACGTTATCCAACACGGTTAACCAAGGCATCAATGCAAACTTTTGGAACACCATCGAAACACGGTGGGTACGCAGGTGACGAAGTGTCGCTTCATCGCACTGTTCACCTAAATCGACCTGCTTATCGCCATCTTTAATCGCCAGCGAGCCGCGGCTGATCTCATTTAAGCCGTTTACAGCTCGAAGTAACGAAGATTTCCCTGAGCCCGATAAGCCCATCAGCACACAGATTTCGCCCTCTTTAACCGTGAGAGATACATTGTCTACGCCCACGACTTGGCCTGTCTCATCAATGATCTCTTGACGAGTTTTGCCTTGGTCGAGCAACTCAAGCGCTTGCTTCGATTTATCACCAAAAACGACATCGAGGTTTTTAATCGTAATTGCGTCCACTGGCTTTTGTTCCTGAGAAATAGACATGATTAAGCCTCCTTCTGGTTAGGTGTTTTGCACAAGCGATCCAGAATGATAGCAACGAGTACAATCGCAAGTCCCGCTTCAAAACCTTGTGAGATGTTCACTGTGTTCAAGGCACGAACCACTGGTTTACCAAGCCCGTCAGCACCAACAAGCGCCGCAATCACGACCATAGAAAGCGATAACATGATGCACTGAGTGACACCTGCCATGATGCTTGGTAATGCTGCCGGCAATTCCACTTTGAGGAGTAACTTCATACGGCTAGCGCCAAACGCTTTACCCGCTTCAATCAGCTCTTCTGGCACCTTAGTCACACCCAAGTAAGTCAGACGTATTGGCGCTGCGATAGCAAAAATTATGGTTGAGATTAAGCCCGGAACGATGCCTAAACCGAATAGAACCAAGGTTGGGATAAGGTAGACAAACGTTGGTACCGTCTGCATTAAATCAAGAATGGGGCGTAGTAAGGTATATAACCAAGGGCGGTGCGCTGCCATGATGCCAACCGGTACGCCAATTAATACGGAAATCGTTGTCGCCGCAAAGACGAGAACAAAGGTTTCCAGCATTTCTTGCCAATAGCCAAGGTTGAGTATGGTCAGAAGCGCCGCGACAACGAAGATCACCAACGACAATTTACGGTGTAAATACCAAGCGATCGCAGCAGTAATCACGATAGGGAGCGCAGGCGGCATCCATTTAAATACATCGACTAAAAACAGAATAACGGTTTCTAAAAAGATAGAAATAGCATCAAAAAAGCCCGCTGCGTTGATAGTTAACCAGTCAACACCAGCTTCCATCCATTGTCCGACAGGGATTTTGTTTTCCGTAATAAAATTCACAAT
This sequence comes from Vibrio sp. 070316B, assembly GCF_013114115.1. Classification (NCBI taxonomy): domain Bacteria; kingdom Pseudomonadati; phylum Pseudomonadota; class Gammaproteobacteria; order Vibrionales; family Vibrionaceae; genus Vibrio; species Vibrio sp. 070316B. Next base: position 46,505 of record NZ_VTYC01000002.1, read on the forward strand.
ATTGCCTTTCATTATTGGTGGGTCGAAGCCCACCTTTATTCTTTATGTAGCTTTGGTAAACAGATAGGTAGAACTATGCTTTTACTTGCTTTAGGTATTCAGTAACCGCTTGAGTTGCTGATTCACCTTTATGAGTTTTTACGTTGTCTAACCAAGCTTCCACTTGCTGTGGATTGCTGTTTAACCATTGCTGAGCCGCTTTCTCTGGCTTCACATTTTGGTTCAAAATCGCTTCCATCAACTGGTTTTCCATCTCTAATGTGAACTCTAGGTTTTGCAGAAGCTGACCGACGTTTGAACATTCAGATAGGTAGTTTGAACGAACATTGGTGTAAACATTCGCGCCACCGTAATTCGGGCCAAAGAAGTCATCACCGCCAGAAAGGTATTCCATCTCAACGTTACTGTTCATCGGGTGCGGTGCCCAACCAAGGTAAACAATCCATTGGCTACGGCGTGCTGCGCGTGATACTTGCGATACCATACCCGCTTCGCTTGACTCAACTAGGCTAAAATCTTTTAGACCGAATGCGTCTGAGTCGATCATCGATTGGATTAGACGGTTACCATCATTACCTGGCTCAATGCCGTAGATACGGTCTTTGAATTTGTCAGCGTGCTTTGCAAGATCTGCGAAGCTTTTAACCCCCGCGTCGTACACGTATTTAGGTACCGCTAGTGTGTATTTCGCACCTTCAAGGTTGGCACGAACCGTTTCGACAGTGCCTGCTTCGCGGTATTTAGCAATGTCACCTTCCATAGTCGGCATCCAGTTTCCTAGGAACACATCGATGTCACCATTAGCCATTGAAGAGTAAGTTACAGGTACTGAAAGTAGGTCGGTTTTGGTGGTGTAGCCTAGGCCTTTTAAAAGCTCAGTAGTGACAGCGGTGGTGGCGGTAATGTCAGTCCAACCGACATCGGCAAAACGGACGTTTTCACATTGTTGTGGTTCAACGGAAGCGTTAGCTGCAAATGCAAATGAGCTAATCGCAAATGTGGCTAACGTTTTTGTGGTCACGTTGTGCATGTTTAGAGTCGTCATAATGGTTCCTTTTAATCTTTCCTTTTTTCTGCCTCTTCTCAAACAGTAGAGGCAGTTTTGCTGACTTTTAACTAATTATTTTTATTTCTGTTTTTCACTTAGTCATAGGGCGTTACGCTTCCCTGACTGGTTTGTTGATTCTTTGCTTTTCTTGCCATTCCGGCGCAATCCACACTGGCACGTCTTGTTCTTTGAGCATTGGTTTCCCCAAAATCAAATCAGAAGCGCGCTCAGCAACCATGATGGTTGGCGCGTTTAAGTTTCCGTTTGGAATGGTTGGGAAAACAGACGAGTCAACGACACGCAGATTATCAACGCCGCGAACGCGACACTGCTCATCAAGCACTGCCATTGGGTCGTTATCTGAACCCATTTTGCAGCTACAGGATGGGTGATAAGCACTTTCAACATTCTGCTTAACCCACTCGTCAATCGCTTCATCAGAAGTCACATCCGAGCCCGGCTGAATCTCTTCGCCACGGTAAATATCCATCGCAGGTTGCGACAAAATTTCGCGCGTTAGGCGAATACAATCACGCCAATCTTGACGGTCTTGCTCGGTCGAGATGTAGTTGAAAATGATCTCTGGCTTAGCATGCGGATCGGCCGAAGTGATAGCTACCGTGCCGCGGCTTTCTGGCTTGTTAGGTCCAACGTGTACTTGGAAGCCATGACCATCAAAAGCGGCTTGGCCGTCGTAACGCATTGCCGCTGGTAGGAAGTGGTATTGAATATTTGGCCACTTCAATCCTTTACGAGATCGAATGAAGGCGCACGATTCAAAGTGATTGGTTGCACCTAAGCCTTTGCGAGTAAGAATCCACTCTGCACCTATCATTCCTTTACTCACTAAACCAAGCTTACTGTTAAGCGTGATAGGTTCATTACAGTGGTATTGAAAGTACACTTCTAGGTGGTCTTGAAGGTTTTCACCCACACCACTCAACTCGTGTTTAACTTCCACGCCTGCCTTTTCAAGTACCGCTTTCGGGCCTATACCTGACAGTTGCAGTAGTTGAACAGAACCGATAGAGCCCGCAGAAGAGATCACTTCTTTGTTCGCCATCGCGGTTTGAACGTGACCAGACTTTTCGAACTCAACACCGACTGCTTTCTTGATTTGATCCGATTGAGCCTCGATCAGAAACTTGCGTGCCACGATGCCTTTTTTCAACGTAAGGTTGGGGCGCTTCAATGCGCGACGCAGATAAGCGTTAGAGGTTGAGGCTCTAACCCCCTTGTCTACTGTCATATGCATGGTGCCAAAGCCTTCTTGCTGGTAGCCGTTGTAGTCTTGTGTTTCTGGGTAACCGGCGTCTTTTCCCGCGTCGATGAAGGCTTGGTAAAGTGGGTTAAGCGCCATATCGTTACCGTTACATGTGCCGACAGGACCATTGTCACCACGGTATTCGTCACCGCCTTTATTCCACGATTCAGCACGGCGGAAATAAGGCAAACACGCTTGGTAATTCCAGCCGGCAGCGCCCTCTTCTTCCCACTGGTCGAAGTCGCATGCGTGGCCACGCACGTAAACCATGCCATTGATTGACGAGCTACCACCTAACACCTTGCCACGTGGACAGTGCAGTTCACGTCCATCAAGGCCCGGTTCCTGCTCGGTTTCAAATTGCCAAGCGTACTTTTCAGTATTCATTGGGTAAGAAAGCGCAGTTGGCATCTGGATAAAAATGCTCTTATCCGTACCACCAGCTTCCAGTAATAAAACGCTATGTTCACCGCTTTCCGTTAGCCTATCCGCTAACACACAGCCGGCCGAACCCGCGCCGACGATAATATAATCGTAGCGTTGTTCCATGTTATCTATATCCCTGAGATGAGTCAGTTTGGCTAGCTCTATCACGCTAGCCCGTTAAATCGAGTGTTACGCGTTAGGCATAAGGGCTGGCGTAATCGCCAAGTTCGATAAGAATGCTCTTAGTCTGCGTATAGTGAAGTAGAGTCTCTGGTCCGTTTTCACGACCAATACCCGAAAGTTTGTAGCCACCAACAGGCATTTCTGCCGGTGAATCGCCCCACGTGTTTACCCAACAAATACCCGCCTGCATTTGGTGAATAACACGGTGTGCGCGAGAAAGATTCTGTGTGAATACCCCTGCAGCCAGACCATATTTGGTATCGTTGGCGCGGCGAATTACATCGTCTTCGTCGGTAAACTTCATCACCGACATAACTGGGCCAAAGATCTCTTGCTGAACGTGTGGCATAGAATCATCACAATCGACAAACACGGTTGGAATAACAAAGTTGCCGTTTTCAAGACCGTTGTCTGTCACTTGATAACCGCCCGTCAACAAAGTTGCGCCAGACTGCTTCGCCAGCTCAATCGCGCCAAGAACTTTCGAAAGATGCTCTTTAGAGATCAACGCACCGATCTGAGTCTCCATCTCCATTGGGTTACCAATGATCAGCTTCTCAGTGCGTGTTTTAAGTTGGTCGATGAAATCGTTGTAGATATTTTCGTGAACGTAAACGCGAGTACCGTTAGTGCACACTTCGCCTTGGGTGTAGAAGTTTGCGACCATCGAAGCCGCAACCGCATCATCCAATTTCGCGTCATCAAACACGATCATTGGTGATTTTCCGCCAAGCTCCATCGTCACAGATTTCAGCGTCTTAGCGCTATCAGCCATAACCGCTTTGCCCGTACCGGTTTCACCCGTAAACGAGACTTTCGCGATATCTGGGTGCGCCGTTAGCATCTGGCCCACACGGTAGTCACCCTGAACCACATTGAATACGCCATCAGGCAGTCCTGCTTCGGTAAAGATCTCGGCAAGCTTTAGAGCTGTGAGAGGAGTCTCTTCAGACGGTTTGAAGATCATCGCGTTGCCCGCCGCCAGCGCCGGAGCTGATTTCCACATCGCGATTTGAATTGGGTAGTTCCACGCGCCAATGCCCGCACAGATGCCCAGTGGTTCACGGCGTGTGTAGAAAAATTGAGATTCGCTCAGCGGTTGTTGGTCACCTTGCATCGTCGGCGCCAGGCCAGCAAAGTATTCAATAACATCCGCGCCAGAGGCTACGTCCACTTCAATCGCTTCTTGTAGTGGTTTACCGGTATCAACAACCTCAAGTTTTGCAAGGTCATCATTTCGAGCTCTAAGTATTTCGACCGCCTTCAAAAGAATACGACTACGCTCGACTGCTGTCATTGCAGACCACACTGCGAAGCCACGTTTTGCTGATTCGATAGCGCTATCTACATCCGCTGCAGAGGCTTGGCCCAGCTTGGCAATAGGTTCGCCGTTTGCAGGGTTGATGCTATCAAAGGTTTCACCAGACGTAGCTTTCACTGCTGCGCCGTCAATGTATAACGAGTTCATTTCCATTTGAGATTCTGACTTAGTTGTTGTTATTAGACTCTGCTGGTCTTGTTTGAATGTTAGTTGTAAGTATTGGTCGTTCTAGTGCTGTTCTATGACTAAACTGTGGTCTACTTGGTATGACACGAGTAGAACGTTAGTTGTTTATCAAGGTAATCATTGATGATGGCTTTGGCTTTCTTAGCATCGATACCATCAGGGTTTAACGTGCCTCTCAGCCATAAACCATCAATCAGAGAAGCAATCCCGTGAGCAACGAGATCCGCTTGTTCATGATCCAAAATACCTTTCAATTCAAGGCGTAAATGCGAGAGTAAACGTATTTCATTCACGCGCTGTAATCGTTTTAACTGTTCGTCATGCATGGAGTAAGACCAAAACGCCAACCACGCCTTCGCGACCTTATTCTCGGCTTGATAGCCTTCGAAGTTGCCATCGATGATCGCATTGATCCTCTGTTGGTGAGCATCAACAGGGAGGGCTTTTAATGAGGTGGTGATGGTATTGGAGAGTTGGCGAAGAATTTCGCGCATGGTTTCTTCAAGCAGGCCATGTTTGCCGCCAAAATAGTGATTGATAATACCGGTAGAGACTCCCGCTTCTTTGCTGATCAACGCAATACTTGCGGCATGCAAACCGACTCGATCAATCACCGTCATGGTCGCTTGAACAAGCTGTGGTTTACGTATGTCAGGCATCCCAACCTTCGGCATTTCTCAGTCCTTTTATTTTTTATTGAACGTTCAGTTAAATATAAAATGACAGAAATTTAGTTAGGGTTCAAATGATTATTTAAAACAAACCGTTAACAAAACAACACCACCCAAACAGCAATTACAATAAAAACAACTACTTAACATTAATTTAGAGCACTAATCAAATTCATTAAAAGTTTGAACTATGATGGTTATGGCTCAACAGATATTGATTAAAACGCCTAAGTTTTAAGCAGAAGAGGAGGTGGGCTTACTAAATGAGAGAGCCCTCTTTTCAGCTCTATTTTTCTTTGGAATAAAGGAAGGGAAAGCAGGTGAAAAATAAAAGTACCCAAATATTTGGGTACTTTACGTTGGAGATACTATCGCTCGATATTTTGTCGAGGAGCGACACGTTACTAGAAAGCCAAATGGTAACTATTGCTCGACTGATCAAGTGTGATCACCCAGCTCTGTTCTTGCTCCTTACTACTCATTGGCACCCAACGAGCATAGATCTGCTCCCAGTTGCCATTGACTTCTAACTCTACGACATCGGTGTGTGTTGGATAAACGGTTGTGATTCGAGAAGTAGGCTCCGCAACAACATCACCATTACTCATGACAAATGCTGACTCAGAGTACAAATGAAGAGCCCCTGCCGTCGTTCCCGTGTAATCCATTGACAAGCTGATCTTCTCCCCAATATCAAATGAGAAACCAACAGGCGCCACAATGTCAGACGTACTGATCGCGGCTGGTTGGATTGCTGACGCAGGCAGTTGAGCAGGCGTTGGAGACGGTGTCGCATCTGGAGTCTGTGCAGGTGATGCACTCGTGTTACCACCGCCACCTCCTCCACCGCCGCCACAAGCACTGACTATGAGTGAGAAGGATGTCATGGTGATTAATTTGCTGATCTTATTCATGCTGCTCTCCTACTCATCCGTCGCTGATATAACTTTGTTAGTGGTCGGTGCTTTATACCATTCACCATCAGTTTCACCGCTGCTGGTTACCCATGTAGGGAATGACGTATAGGCATCACTGATATCAACCAGTTCTACAGGGTGATCCCATTCGTCTCGAATATTAATAACCCATGGCATGTTATTGCTGGTTTTGAACGACTCAGAGCCTGAAGAGCTATCATCATGACTGTTGAACAAGGTGTCATTCATATCACTTGTACCTGAAAACTCTTTTAAGTGAGTTTGCCACGTCATACCCGGTGGGGTCGCAACGAAGTCACCGTGATAAGTACCATCAGCTCCAAAGATAAACGAGTCATAAGGTGGGTAACCTATATCATCACGTGATACTGGTGTAGTAAATTCCACGTACAGTTGGTAGTTAAGCACGTCACCGTTTTGTACCCCAGAACATGCACTTTGGGTTCGGTAGAAAACACAGCTCTCTGTTAGTTCACCTAAGTTTTCCAGATCCTCTCTTAGATTTTCTGACACCATCAATATCGTCTCACTGTCTCCCGCTTGTAAAATCGTGTGACCAACGGCAACGCCATTACGAGTGAGTGTGGTAGATGCTACGTTCGCAGGTAAAACATTCGGTAGTTTCACTGCATAACCATTCGAGTAGCCTGCCCCCATCGCTTGAAGTGTGTAATCTACAGTCAAGTTTTTAAGTTCTCGTTGACCATTGAGCTGCTCCGTCACTTTGTAGCGCCAAACCACATCATTGAAGTCGTAGTCACCTTTTAGTGGCCAGTTATCCTCAAAGGCGATCGTTGCGTAGCTGTTCGAACTTGGGTAGACGGTTGTCACTGTCACATCTTCATTGTTCTCTTGGACAAGCACCTCATATTTTGAGTCTGTTGTGCCATCTTCGTTAACCCCATCAACAGCAATAAATGGCGTAACTTCAACAGTAAAGATCAAATCATTAAAATCGTTGTCTCCAGTTGGACGATAAATATCCTCAAAGCCAAGTACCAAAAACTCATTCTCTGTATCCAGGAAAGCAACATTATGTCTTCTATTGTCAGCTGACGCCTCAGGGTTAAGCGCTGGATAGCTGTAGAAAGGTGTGCCCCAGCCACCAAGCCACGGGATGTTGTTATAAGATCCTTCCCAGCCCCAACCATTCGAGATGATAAAAAAGGCTAATGTTTGACCTGCCGTAAGCTGGACACTGAGATCGATGGAGTCCCCTTCTTGCATTTCCCCAACATCAGCAATGGACGTATTAGGAAACACCACGACGTGTGCGTTGATATCGTCTTTAGTAACTGGAGGGTTATTGGTATCAAAAACGAAGTAACCAAGAGTGTTACGGTAACCCGCCCCTTCATTCAAAAAAGTGATTGTGGCTGTGGCGTACTCTGCACCGTCCAACTCATCATCAATGTCGATGCTCGAGTAGCGCTCAGGGGCAATAAAAGCGCTGTTGACGGTGGTACCTTCAGGCAACATCGAATAGACGTTGGTTAGCACGTCTTGGGGCAGTGATGCTGACACCGAATACGTATTATTAGGTTTACCTTTTTCTGAATAGTTGGACGCATCCGCGCCAGATTCAAACGTTAGATCCGCCGTGGTCAACGCCATCGCGACACATGGCACCAAGCAACTCGGCAGTATGACTGAATTCCAATTTCTCATTCTGTTCCCTCTTTCACTAGCCTGAAACGTGTAAAGAGGAGAGGAGCAAGTATAGTGCCGAAAGATAAAGTCTTTCATAACAAAGATTTATATTCGAGCTATTCATTTTTCTCAATTTGAGAATGAAGTTGAAATGGAAACAAAAACCACAAAAAAGGTTGATAATGACAAAGCCACTATCAACCTTTAGCAATCGGTGGATAACGATCAGTTGTCGTCCCCAAACTTACTCAATACGGGTAATGAAACTGTATTTATCAGAGTCCGCTTTCGTCATCCAATGCTCACCAGAAGCTGGGGCTGAATTTAGGGTAAACATATAGAAAGCGATCCCTTTGTCTCCCATCACCTTCTTAAAGTAAGTCGCTTGGCTGCGATGGCTCTCATTAGTGTAAGGAAATTCTTTCGCGGTTTTATCTCCCTCAGCCCAACTATGCACACCAACCTGCTTATTCTGTTCAATGGCTTTACTGGTGTCTGCACGTTGTAAAATACGTGGGTAACCCGCTGCGAATAAGTCCGTACCACCCGAGAAAACCGACCCTCTTGGAGTCACGATGGTTGTCATCTTATTGCTATGGATCATGCGTCCGGTGTACATGTTGATTTCATCATCGGCACTCCCGCCAATATGATTATCGAACTTTAATGTCATATCTCGGCCTTGAGATAACTTCACAATATCAAACAGCTGAGAATAGGTTGATGCGCCTAACGTTGAGTCAATACGCTCACCAACACCGGGCTTATTAAATCTATCTCGGTAAAAGGCTTGAAAAGCGAACGAAGTAGTAATCGTGACTTTGTTATCTTGTAGAGAGCGGGTTAGCACCGTAGAGCCTAGCGTTGTCACGTAATCTAACGCTTCGGTATAGAACTCAAATTCAATAGGCCGTTTTCTGTCACTAGTTGTCGTTTGGATTAACGTGGTTTCATTCGACACTGAGCGCTGTGCAGCATTGCACTCAAACGCATCATAGAAGTTGCCTTCCTTGTAAATGCCACAGGTATCGACTCCAGCATCGGGAAGATACACATCAATAGTTTGTCCTAGCCGGTCGACAAGCCTGATAACTTTCTGCTGCTCACTTATATCCTCGGCAAACATCACTTTCTCGTACTTCACCCCATCGTAAGTCAGTCTGAAGGCTTCTTGGATCTCTTCTCGCTCTTGATACAACTCTCCTAGCTTGGCCGATGAGAACACGTAATCGGCTTTAGGTTGAGGTAATTGTTTCTTCATTGTGTTAGAGCCAGACTGGCATCCAGCTAACAGGATTAATGGTAATGCCAACAACGCGTTTCGATAGTACTTCATGCAATGATTCCCCAAACGTAAGATGGGGAAATTCTATTATTTAGACTTCAAACTATCTGTCTTGGGAATGTAATAGAATGTACAGCGACTGATACTCGAAAAAACGGGACTGCCTCCAAGCTCATTGAAAGTCACCCGAGAGTTCCAAGTATCCCATTGGGTAGGCTTAGTGCACCTACCGCCTTACATCTAGTCTCTTGAAATAGAACCTCACCATTAAACCCATTCGAAAATTGGGTTTGGTGGCGGCCAGTCTTACATTTGAACAATGTTTTTTATTTTTGTTATAAATGCCAATTCAGCATTGAACTAACTTATAAAGTGTTTAATCATTTGCATCAGGTATTTTTCGTGAAGCATTCGAACCGAATATGCAACTATGATTATCCTGGCAAGATAATTGCACTCATGAAATCTCATAAGTTAAACACACGATAAGGCTGATAATGGAATGACAAAACCTAGAATGATCATCGTGGAAGATGATTTGAAGCTTCAAAGAATGTTGCAAGACTACTTTATCGCACAAGACTTTGACGTCTCGGTACTCGATGATGGCAGCAGTGCTGCACAGACTATCCTCGCTGAACAGCCAGACATTGTCTTACTGGATCTGATGCTTCCTGTAAGCGACGGACTTACAATCTGCCGACAGACGCGTACACATTACAAAGGTAAAATTCTGATGCTCACCGCTAGCGATGACGACTTTGATCATGTCGCAGGCTTAGAGACCGGGGCTGATGACTATGTCACCAAGCCAATCAAACCAAGAGTTCTGCTTGCAAGAGTTCGTTCATTATTACGCCGCCAAGACGCTAACACCGCTTCAGCCGATGACTCGGACAGCCTACAGTTCGATCAACTGTTGTTGAAAAACACCTATAAGAAATGCGAACTAGCGGGTGAGGTTTTGTCACTTACCGACAGTGAATTTGACCTACTCTGGCTATTAGCGAGTAACCCAGATACACCACTATCTCGTGACTATTTAACACAAACGTTGCGCGGCATTGAGTATGACGGGATTGATAGAACCATTGATAACAAGGTCGTACGCCTGAGAAAAATACTGGGTGACGACCATGCGCCAGCAGAAAAAATTCAGACCATTCGCGGTAAAGGTTACTTATTTGTTTCCACCGCTTGGCATTAACCTCGCTCAGTACGAGCGTAATGAAAGAGAACAATTATGCGACGTATCTATTTGGAGTCCCTAATAGGGCTGTTAGTTTGTTTTATGGCAGGTATTATCGCCTATGAAATCAGTGTCTATCAGCTCAATACTGACTACGAATATGTACTGCAAGATTATGAAGCGGCAGCCCATCAACAGCTGATAGAAAACATCGCTAAGAATCAAGGGCTTGAAGCTGCTCATCAAGCGATAAACCAGTTTGTCGAAACCACACGAAATAAACTGGTGATCCTCAGCCCACAAGATGAAGTACCAGGTCCCGTTTCACAATTCTTCATTGCTCATCCAGACACCTTTATCTTTCATGATGACGAACGTGACCTGTGGTTTCGCTTAGCAAGTAGTGACAACACTTACCACTACCTCCCCAACAGCGAAGCGTTTGTTAGGCAAAAGATAGAGTTAGAGGATGATCTTATTTGGTTGTTCTTTTTAGGAAGCTTTATCTTGTATGGCTTATGCCACGTACTGATCATATTCCGCCGAGTTAAAAAGCTAGAATCTGCCACTCTCAGCTTTGCAGAAGGAGACCTCTCTTCGCGCGCTGAAACCTCAAGTGGCATTGCGATTGGATCATTGAACAAGTCCTTCAACCTCATGGCCGATCGGATTCACCGCTTAATTGAAAGTAATCGCTCGCTCACCAATGCGGTCGCTCATGAACTACGCACACCAATATTTCGTATTCAGTGGCAAGCTGAAATGCTGAAAGACACGCCGTTGAGCGAAGAACAAGAGAAAACCATTGAGAGCATTGTTGAAGACACGGAAGAGATGGAGAAGATGGTTGATGAGCTCTTGTATTATGCCAAGCTCGATAGCACTGAACTCGAAAGCCTACAGCAGCCATTGGAAATAAAAGACTTTCTCAAGCACGCGACGACGCGCTGGAGCAAAGAGACCGCGCTCAGTATTGACCTTTACTTACCAGAACACGAGCAATCGATAGTGGCTGACGAAACCCTGCTCAATCGTGCATTGGATAACCTCGTACGTAACGCAATGAAATTTGCACGCACACAGATTTCAATTGAAGTAACTAAACACCAAGAGCAGCTGCAAATCGCGGTACACGACGATGGTGATGGCGTTGCAGAAGAACACCGAGCACACCTATTCGATCCCTTTTATGTTGGCGACAAAGCACGTAACAAAGCGAAGAGTGGTCATGGCTTAGGGTTATCTATCGTCCATAAAATCTGCGCCCAACACCATGCAACCGTCCAAATTGCTCAAAGCCCAAGTTTGAAAGGTGCGGTCTTCACCATCACTTTTCCACTGTGTAACGAAGCAGCTGACAAAGCCATACAGTAACGACAAAACACCTCTGAAATAATGCTCACATCGGTTGGGAGACACTGTCTCCCTATCCATTTATTCGATCTAGATAACCTTGGTACCACTATTGATGGCTTGTCACTTGAGTGCGGCGAAGAACCGCTCCGACGTTCTTTATGAGTCATGAGTGCCAAAGGGTAACCCTCTAGATCCCAATTATTCTAAAGGTATGTTTATGAAAAAGTTATTAGTTGTTTTGGGCATTGTCTCTCTTGCAGGCTGTTCAGGTATTAGCCACAACGATGAAGTGTACACAGCGCACGCCGAAAGCTTCAACATCGTAGGCTTCCAAATTCCTGGTAACACACAAGATCGTGCAATGGAACTGGTTCCTGAAGGTGCAAGTGTTGATACCATCCGTTCAACAAACTCTGACACAAGCTCCGCCCTTGGTATCATCAACCGTATTATCGGTATCGACTACGTACAAGTTGGCGGTAAGAAACAGTAAGTTGCCAGAGCTTGCGTAACTTTAAACGCTAGCGAACCCAAGCAAGAATCTTCAAACCAGTGGCATTCGTCGCTGGTTTTTTTATTCCTGGCGTTTTGAGCTCTGTGCCAAAGAATTCCTCAAAAAGCGCAATGCAAAATAAATGACAAATTAGGCAATAACCCTCTAAAAGATAAAAACTTCGTCAAAACTGTTCTTAAAATCAGCTAATAGCCGAAACGCGTAACGTACTCCTCCCAACCATTTACCCTTCTATCAATTTAAGCTCGATTAATTGAGGCACAGATCAATTCACGTGAAGATCTTATTTCGCATAAAAAAGTATCAGTTAATAAAAGTGTCATGATTTTATAAATAAAAAATATAAGCACATCGAAAAATAAACATAAATCATAACCATCTGTAAATACGAGAAATATAGATTTCATGAATAAAAGAGAGCCCTGCCATGCTACTAATTAATTCGATCGAATAATGTAAATTCAATGTGATATTTTTGTTACGTTTTCATGGATTTTACATGGAAAGAGAAAATAACAATGAAAATGAAAAAGCGTTTAGTTGCCGTTGCTATAGCGAGTGCTATGTCTTTATCCGTACACGCGGGTGAATCCGTTAGCATTAATCAACCGATCAACTTTACTAGCTTCTCTGGGTTAAATACTCAGCTAGGCGTCAGTAATGCCTCTAGCTTCAAGATGGTTAAGGAAGTTAACCTGAAAAAGCGCGGTATCTACAAAGTTAAGATCCAACAAAACATTTGGGGGACGCCGGTTTGGGGACACTACCTAAACGCAACCCAAAGTGTTCAAGGTGGCGCGCTTAAGTCCGTTCAAGGTCGCTACTTAAAAACCACCACTCTGGAGCGATCTTTCGTTAAGCCATCCATCAACAGTGCTCAAGCTGTTGAACTAGCGAGTAAAGACCTAAAAGCCCAGAGCGTAGCTAGCAAATCACTAGACAACGTACAACATGAGCTGTTTATCTACCAAGGCGCGTCGAAGCAAGGTGTTGGAGCACAAGGGGCAGATAAGACACGCCTCGTGTACGTGGTTTCTTACCTTGTGAAAGGTAGCGAAAAGCCTTCACGCCCATTCACTATGCTCGACGCTCATACGGGTGAAATCATCGACCGCTGGGAAGGTATTGCTCACGCTCAAATAGGGACAGGCCCAGGCGGTAACGAGAAGACTGGCATGTACGAATACGGTACCGACTACCACTACCTTGATGTTCAAGAGAATGGCACTGAGTGTGTGATGGAATCGGAAAACGTTGTCACGGTTGACCTAAATGGCGCAACAGACGGTGATACTGTTTACAGCTACGAATGCCCTCGCAACGAACATAAAGAAGTGAACGGAGCTTACTCTCCTCTGAACGATGCTCATTACTTCGGTAACATCGTTTTCGACATGTATAAAAACTGGTTCGATACAGCACCACTCTCTTTCAAACTCATGATGCGTGTCCACTACGGCTCGAACTACGAAAACGCCTTCTGGGACGGCAAAGCGATGACCTTTGGTGATGGTGAAAGCTTCTTCTACCCACTTGTAAGCTTAGACGTGTCTGCCCACGAGGTGAGTCACGGTTTCACAGAGCAAAACTCAGGTCTGATCTACGCAAACCAATCTGGTGGTATGAACGAAGCATTCTCTGATATGGCCGGAGAAGCAGCAGAATACTACATGAAAGGCACCAACGACTGGATGGTGGGTCGTAACATCTTTAAAGGTGACGGCGCTTTGCGTTACATGGATGACCCATCGCGTGACGGTTCTTCCATCAACAACGCATCGGAATACTACGACGGCTTAAACGTGCACTACAGCTCAGGCGTGTTCAATAAGGCGTTTTACCACCTAGCAACGACACAAGGTTGGGATACCAAGAAAGCGTTCGAACTTTTCGTTTTAGCAAACCAAATCTACTGGCAGGAAAACAGTGATTTTTGGCAGGGTGCGTGTGGCGTGAAAAACTCAGCCACTGACCTTGGTTACAGTACCGAAGATGTGGTTTCCGCGTTCGCACTGGTTGGTGTAACACCATGTGATGAGCCACCACTACCGCCAGAGCCTGAATATCAGCGTCTAGAAAATGGTATTGAAGCACCAGTGGCTGGTGAAACAGGTTCCAAGACTTACTTTGATATCGAAGTACCAGAAGGCCAAAACAAACTGACGATTGATCTGGCTGTCTCTACGGGTGATCCAGATATGTATGTCGGTCTCGATTATGCACCAAGCCCACAAGAGAACATCTGTAAAAGTGAAAGCGTGACCGATGAAGTCTGTGTTATCGATAACCCAACAGCTGGTCGCTACACCGTTAACATTCTGGGCTACTCAGATTACACAGGTGCCAACCTGAAAGCGTCATACGAAGCTGGCAGCACTAACGTACCACCGGTATCTTCGTTCGAACACACTGTGGTTGGCAAAGAAGTCGAACTTCGCAGCACAAGCTCAGATAGCGACGGCCAAATCGTCTCTTACCAATGGAACCTTGGTGATGGCAACACGCAAACGGGTGAAGTAACTCGCTACACCTACGCTGAAGCGGGCGACTACGTGGTAACACTGACCGTAACTGACGATGCTGGCGTTGCAACATCAACAAGTAAATCGATCACGATTGAAGGCGACTCTGCGGAAGGTTTCCCACTAAAACTGAAGTTCGGTAATAAGAATCCGAATGGCAAAGCTCGCGTCAAGCTGGCATGGGATTACGACACAAACGACTACTTTGTGATTAAACGTAACGGCAAGAGTGTTGGTGCAACAGACTTCAACTCATACGTCGATAAGTTCCGTCACAACGGTACGGTAGATGTGGAGTACCAGGTATGTACCTCAAGTGATGTTTGTTCAGAAACCAAGCACTACCGTTTCATCAAAACACAATAATCGATAGTTAATTCAGGGCTCCGAAAGGGGCCCTTTGACTATGTGGGTAATGAAAATCCTCATCGCTAAAACAATAAAAAAACAAAAATATAACGATAAAAAGGACATCAAATGGCTATTCAAAAAAGTATCCTCGCTATGGCTCTATTTGGCAGCGCTACGGCTTATGCATCTTTAGGAATCACACCGCCAGAAAACTCTGAAGTTTGGATCACAACCGATGCTGACGCTCAACACCTGATAGTGGAACACGGCGCAACGGTATACCCAGCTGTGAATGGAAACAAACACTCCATCGTTGCAAAAATCAACGCAAAACAGTTGGCTAAACTATCTAGCCACATGCACGAAGAAACCCACCGCTGTGGTGGCTACATGGTGCATGAAAACAAGGCTAGCGCATTAAAAGCTGCCGCAATGCCGCTGACAATGAGCACCTTCGAAAAGCCGACGATCAGCCACCAAGATACAGTGAATGATTTACTCGCTCAGGTTGAGCCAAGCAATATGGTTACGACCATCGAAAGTCTAACCAACTTCACCAACCGTTTTTATACCACTTCTACGGGTGTTGCTGCTTCAGATTGGCTGCTAGAGCGTTGGAAAAAGGAAATCAAAGATGTGCCATACGCTTCGGCACGCCAAATCACGCACGCAGAGTATCCGCAAAAATCCGTCGAAGTCACCTTACTTGGCGCGAAGTATCCAGAAGAGATCGTTGTCGTTGGCGGACACCTTGATTCAACCGTAGGGTCTTGGAAAAGTGAAGGCACTATTTCCCCGGGGGCTGATGACGATGCTTCTGGTATTGCTACCGTCACAGAATCGCTGCGTTTGATGATAGCTAGTGGTATTCAGCCAGACAAAACCATCAAGTTCTATGGCTATGCGGCTGAAGAAGTGGGACTGCGTGGTTCACAAGATGTTGCTAATGCCCTGAGAGACGAACAAGCGAACGTTATCTCTGTACTTCAGTTGGACATGACTAACTACAACGGCTCCGCGCACGATATTACCTTCATCACCGACTACACCGACAGCAACCTAACGGCTTACCTGAGCGAGTTGATTGATACCTACGCGAGCGACATCAGTTACAGTTTTGACCGTTGTGGTTATGCCTGTTCCGATCACGCCTCATGGCACAACGTTGGCTACCCTGCAGCTATGCCATTCGAGAGCATGTTCAACGATTACAACCCGAGCATCCACACGCAGCATGATACGTTAGAGAACTCAGATCCGACGGCAACCCATGCCTCGAAGTTCGCGAAACTGGCGATTGCTTACCTCGTTGAAACCAGCCTTGATTCACCCGTTGCTGGGCCAACAGAGCTAGAGTCTGGTGTCCCTGTTGGCGACCTATCTGCTGGCTATGGCGAAGAGCAATTCTTCAACTTTACAACTCAGCAAGCTGGTCAGTTAACGGTAACTTTGACTGGCCCTCGCAGTGGCGATGCCGACTTATACGTCAAATATAACGGTGTGGCATCAAAATCAAACTTTGACTGCCGCCCATACCAGAACAGCAGCAACGAACAATGTGTATTAAACAAACCTGCGGGCGAATTCAGCATCATGGTGCGCGGCTATCGCAACTTCAGCGATGTGTCTATCATCGCTAACTTTATTCCTGAACTTCTCTAGGGCTGACTAGCTAAACTCAAGCATGACACGGCTTACTGCCAAAATAACCAAAACAAACGCAGCCGACCTGGCTGCGTTTTTGTTAGAGAGACTGAGGAACTTGAGAGCCAATACTATTTTACGAAAATGCGTTAATTTAAGTGTAAATAGAGAAATTCGTTTCACCTAATAATGACCATAAATATATTACGCTTATTTGAATCAGTGAAAACCACTCTCACATATTAACTTAAAGAAAAGCTAAAATAGAAAAATCTTAATTAGATGATCCTTTATTAATTCTATTCTCTCCTCTCTATTATGGAAATCCACAACTCAGACCAGTAAGAAAGTTTAAATAAAATTAAACAAACTTTCATTTTATGATTTATTTAAAGTAAACAAATGCCATAACCTTATTTTAAATAAGGGCAAAAATCAACGAGCAACCCCATACACACCAAGGCATAACCAATAAAATCAGCAAGTAAGACCAGTTTAATTCTGGGATATTGGTTCAATAAAAACAAGCGCTCAATACACCAAATAAATAAGTAATCAATGCATTTAATAAATATTGCATATATTAATTAGATGTATATTATTCACAAATAAACCAAGCTTATACGTGAATTTTATAAGTGTTATATTATTTAAAGTTCGGACATTCGTCTGAATTATAAGAAATCTTAAAAATAATCAACACTGCTTATATTGGAACAAGTTATGAGTGCTAAACTAAAAATAATGCTTTCTATTATGGGGCTAACAGTCATGTTAATCATGACGACAAGCTTTTTAAGCTGGAAGAATTTCGAGACTTCGTCGACCGTAAGTTATAAAAAACAGTTGGGATATAAATCTCAACTTATCGCAGATACTATCGGACAGAAAATTAATCGCTACTTTGATATTTTGAAAGTAGTGAGCAATGAGCTGTCTTTCGATGAGCGTGGTCAAGTCGACACATCGCGGGCAATCACAACGCTCCATAGTGCCATGAGCTCAACCAAGGTTACTAACATCTACTTTTCTCTAGCGGATGGCACTTCCTACTCGTCAAAAACCAATGGCATCATCGAAAACTTTAATGCCAAAACCAAACAACGCGAATGGTTTTTGAAAGCAATGAATGGCGAGGACAAAATCATTACTCGTCCTTACCTGGCGTCAACCGGTGACCAAGTAATGTCTCTAGCAACGCCTATCTACAAACAAGGCAAGATTGTCGGCGTTGTTGCTCTAAACATCCTGGTTGAAGACCTGACCAGATTCACCGAGCAACTCACCACAAATAATAAAATCTTCGTCACTCGTGAAGATGGCTTTATCTTAGCCGCACAAAACGCGTCTTTGATAGGTAGAAATATCTTCAACGAGATCCCAGCTTTTGCGAACAGAGACACCACGCGAGAAGAGAGCTTCGAGTACGTTTATCAGAATACAGAGTTCTTGGCAGCAGGCGCTAAAATCAACGATCTTCATTGGAGTGTATGGGCGTGGGATAAAGAGACCAATGTTAATCAGGACTCAAAAGATAACCTGACTCAAACTCTGATCACCTCTTTGACGCTACTGCTTATTTGCGCGGGTTGCGTGTACTACGTTGTCGAAGTTTTGGTTTACCGCCCACTCGGTGGAGAGCCAAGCGAAATAGAAGCGACCGTAGCTAAAGTGGCCTCTGGTGACTTTACCGCAATCAAACAACAACAGGGCAAAGCAATTGGTATCAATGCTGCCGTTAACGATATGGTCAATGAGCTAAGCACCACAATTGAGACCATCCGTAACTCATCGAACGACCTGTTTGTCTTCGCCGAAGGCATAACCAACGCAGCCGATAGTGTAAACGCAAGTTCCGCTTCGCAAATGGAACAGTTAGAGCAGACTTCGACGGCAATGAACGAAATGTCTGTCGCTGTAGATGAGGTTGCGCAAAACGCCCACCGAGCTTCAGAAGCAGCGATGCAAGCAGCGCAAGAAGCACAGTCTGGCAATCAAACATTTGATACCGTGAATCACAGTATTGTGAGCCTCTCTCAAGGTATTCAGGAAGTGTCTGATGTGATCAATACCGTGGGTGAGAAAACCTCAAGTATTGGCACCGTGCTGGACGTGATCAAGGACATTGCAGATCAAACCAACCTGCTTGCTCTTAACGCTGCCATTGAAGCTGCGCGAGCAGGTGAGCAAGGCCGAGGTTTCGCAGTTGTTGCTGACGAGGTTCGTAACCTAGCTAACCGAACTCAACAGAGCACCAACGAGATCCAAGAGGTGATTACTTCACTTCAACATGAAGCCAATAGCTCTATGGACATGATGCAGACGAACCGAGAAGCATCAAATGTCACCATGGAAAATGCGAAAAGAGCGCAGGCTTCACTCAATGAAATCTCGAGCTCTATTACCGTCATTGAAGACATGAATACACAGATAGCCACAGCGACTGAAGAGCAAACTCTTGTCGCTGGCGAAATCAATCAGAGTATCGTTGACGTCAATGACAAAGCCCGCGAAACACACAACTTGTCGGCATCAAACCAAGAGAAAGCCTCGGAACTGATAGCGCTGTCTGAAAAGCTCACGCAAGCAGTCAGTACCTTTAAGCTAAACCGTTAACCTCAACAGCATTTGATAAAAACTGATTAGGGGGAGGCAATTCCCCTAATCACAACGCCAAAGCGAAAACCTCATCTCACTGCCCGGGTGATTTGAGTAAACGATTTCTCGAAGTACCCCTACACACAACCTCTAGCTGTCTCTTTTCCATCTCGGCAAGGAGAGGCTTTTTGCTTTCTAAATTAAGCATATAACTTCACTAACAATAAGGATAAACCTATGAAGTTAAAAAGATTAGCACTTATTACTGCTATGATTTCATCCAACGTTAATGCCTTTCAGGTCTGTAACATCGGCGACGAATATAACGTCTTGGACAGCGAAAGCTTTCATCAGATCCGACAGAAAAACTATGATGCCTTCGGTGAAGGTATTACGCCTGAAAACCTTTTTCCATCAGCGCCAGAGCACATTGTCGACTTAAAACCCTCTCTCTCTGAAGCCAGTGATGTTTTCCCTGAAACTGCTACCTTACTAGAAACAGGACCCGCCTCAGCTGTTACGCTAGCACCGGAGGAAGCAGCAAGGCTGATGGACACCTTGGGCCGTTCAACGACAGGGCTAGCGCAAGGTGCATTAGAAGCTCTGGGACCGATTGGCGACGCGGTTGCCGTTGGACTTTGGGCAAATGAGGTCGCAACTAGCTTCCAAGATGAATCACGTACCTCTTACGATCGATTTGCCACTGTAATGGGACTCGTCGATTGGTTTGGCGTTTTAAAGCTGCCCGCGAGAGAGATCGACCGCCAAATTTTGAGTAGTCGCTGGGATAGAATTGCAGCAGGTAACCATTACAGTTATCACGTTCATGAGGATCTCGTCACCCAGCAAGATTTAAGAGACAAAATTTATTGGGCAGAACTCGCCTCAGATCAGCAAGCGATGTTGAACGCCGTTGCACGCGGCTTTGCCACCGATCTTGCCCTCAAATACCAACAACATTATCAAGAAGTGGTAAAGGCTCAGACCATTATGGCGGAAGAGCTGATCACCGCGGTCGATCACGAGCTCCGCAAGGCCATCTTTAGCCAACTGGTTCTCGACCATAAAGACTCTCGACTGTTTGCATCGGACATTGCCGCTAGCTGTAACGAGGAAACTCGAGTACTGGCAGACCTTTATCCTGATCATGATATTGAAGAGAGTAATTCCCTGCCACCAGCATTACCTTCCAAACGCCAAGCAAACCGCGCTCTGGCCAAACTTCAGCACTGTCAGCAGAACCTGCTAAATCAAGCCATTGCCAAACTGAATGAGTTACGAACAGGTCAAATTGAAGGGCTTGATCAAGCTGCAGTTCAACAGCTGTATGCTCGCACACTTGCAGCCAAAACACAGATCATTGAAACGGCAGATAACCATACCAATCTGCTGATGAGTAAGCTGCAAAGAGATATGTTCACACAAGGTGATATCGCCATAGAGCGACTATTCCGTTCAGGCTCGGTCGACACCATGCATAATTTCTTCAAGGGACAAGCAGAGCGCAGCGCCATTGACGAGATGACACGCAGCATTCTAGGACGCCCAGCAACAACACAAGAAATACGCAACAAAGAGATCGTCCTTCAAAGTGGCTACGAGAAATGCGTTCGTATTGGCATTCTAGGAGGCGATCCAAACTTTAGAGGATGTGTTGAGTACGCTTGGGTGCCGGCAGAAACTCGCCCATTTATTCCATCTGAAGATAGCGTGATTGCTCAGATCTCCGTGCCAAGCAAAGAAGCAGTAAAACGCGTGCTTTTCGATTCACTTAGTAACCTAATTGATCATGGCTGGAATGCCGAAGCTGAGGAGCGTTGGTTGGAACAACAGCTGTTGGACTTTTCTGCGCAGCAACGTCTAAAACAGCAAGCCGAATTCGACAAACAACAGGTTTATCACTGGTTACTGGACTCAAGCGCAATGCTTGAAGGTGAATGTGGTGGCGGTAGCGCATGTGCAGGGTGGAGCTTGTCTTACCTTCAAAAAGAGAACCTTTCACGACAAGCGTCGCTGCATTACATCAACAATTGGCACGCAAACTACTCAGGCAAAGGCGCCTATGTGCACTCGAAGCGCTATCAAAAGCTTGGTGGCTTGATTACCGCTGCGCTAGAAAGCGAGTGGCAAGCTAAGAGAGCTGTCGAATTTTATAGCTTCACTTACCCAGGTAGCATTGACCTTCAAAAAAATGCACCACTAATTTATTCCGCACTGAAATCATCCTCACTGGATCTTGCTCATCTGGAAGGCAACACGCTGCAACTCGCGAAAGGGATCGTAAAAACTCGTCTTGCTGAAGCGATCAGTGTCTCCGACAGCAACGGAGTTGAGTGGCTACATTCACAAGTGGGCCAATTCCAGCGCTATACATCGATCATCCATTCTCAGCATATCTCTACTGGGCACTACGCCTCTGGGGAAGGTGAAGTCACCGCTCTGTTTTCAGAGATGCTGCCTGCTCACCTTATGCGCTACCTGATTTCAGACATCATCCCTGATAGCTACGATGCGCGCATTGAGCGCTCCATCGATGCCATCTTTAACCCAACGTCTGAACTCAATCAAAAGCTCGATAAGTTAAGCAATACAAACGAAAACTTTACCGATAAACCGGGCCGTAGCTGCATGATTTACTACCCATACCTTAAGATCGCACTGCTTGATGTTGCGGCTGATGATGACCTGTATTGGATTTCGCCTATCTCAGAATGGTACGACGCCGTCACTCGCCAACAGCTCAATATGTTTGGGGCTCTGAAGTATGCCGTCATCAATCAGAACACTTTCGGCATTCCATGTGATTTAAGCCCTAACAGCTATCAATACCAATAAAGGGCGGACACTATGAATTCTCATTTTTTATTACTGCTCTGTTGTCTGAGTTTTACTGCCTTCTCTCAACCGTTTGATGTGCTCAAACAGCCAAACCGTTCAGAGGAAGAGGTGACCCAGCTAGCAGAAGACTTCAAAGACTGGTCAAAGGCTTCCAATGGTTGGCGCTACTCCTTCATAACTGCCAATGAAAAGGAAGCGGTGGAAGACTTTTCAATTTCTGGCTATCAGACCGCTAATGACTACCTAAGGGCGACTGACACCTCAACATGGGGTGTCGCGGGAGCAGATGCGAGGCATTACATTCGCACGGTTAAATCAGCCCTCAACAAGCTGCCAAAATACAAAGGGACCGCCTATAGAGGGACTTGGGTAAAACAATCTTTACTTAATAAGCTCGAAGAAGGGGACGTGTTGGTCGAGCCAGCGTTTACCTCAACTTCTACTCTCCCAGAAGTCGCTAAGCGCTTTTCGGTAGTGCATCCCAACTCCCCGCAAAGGCTCAAGCGAGTCCTGTTTGAAGTCAAGATCAATCAAGGGGGTCACACCATTGCAGGGCTTTCGGAATACAGCAAAGAAGCAGAGGTTCTGTTTGCGCCAAATGCACACTTTCGAATCACCCAGATAGAGCGAACCTCTACCCATACCTACATCGGCGTGGAAACGGTGAAGGCACCTGCCGTCAAAAATACTCAGAAATATAACCTCTATTCAAGCGAAGAGGTAGAAGCGTCATTTTGGCACTCTCTCGTTTGTACATAAGCTAAGGATCAAGCAATGAAAAAATTTATTTGGGGGCTTTGCCTCTCTTTATTGACAAGTTTTTCGGCACAAAGTGAGGAGTTTCCAGAGTTTAAAGGGCGTTCACTCTCCTATCAGGCGCAACAACAAATTGCGGATGACCTGATGGATTGGGCAACGACACACCATGTAAAAGCTGAAAAAAAGATGATCAGTGAAGAGTACTCTGCCATTAAGAATTACGGCCGAGTTGACCATGATGTGGTGAATGAATACATGAGAGCGGGAGAGCCTGAAGGCTACTTATCCGAAATGTTTGGCCGTACATTGAAATCACGCGTATTCCACATGCGAAATGTCATGAATAAACTGCCTAACTACAAAGGTACGGTTTATCGTGGCTCATCCATCAAGAACGCCCTACTCGATAAACTCAACGTGGGTGATATTCTGCATGAGAAAGCATTTTTGTCGACATCGACTCTACCAAGTGTCGCCAAGAACTTTTCTTCAGCCGGTGTTTATGAAGGTGCTTCTGCTGCTCAATTCAAAATTGAACTCAAGTCGGCAGGTCGCGCCATTAACGCGTATACGTTCAAACCAGATGAAGCAGAAATACTCGCGAAGCCAAACACCTACTTTCGAGTCGAAGCGATTGAGCGAGTCTCACCAAACAAAAACTACATCAAGATGCGAGAAGTAAAGAACCCTGCTCGATACCTAAAAGCGGAGCCTGATATCCACATCTATGACAGTTACAGCGGTGAAGAAGTAGCACTTCGAAGTCGTAGCTCACTCTATTGCCTGTAGTGTATCGTGCGCACGATTTTGTAGGCGGCTGATAAAAAAGACCATCATCAAGATGGTCTTTTTTTATTACTGAGGCTAGGGCTATTTAACTGGCTGTTTTACGCATTATCTTGCCACAAATGTATTCGCCAATAGGCATCGCTGAGGTCGCCGCTGGCGATGGTGCATTGCACACATGCAAGCTTCTTGGGCTCTCCGCAAACAGGAAGTCATGAACCAAGGTACCATCTTTGAGTACCGCTTGAGCACGAATACCTGCAGGGTATGGCTTGAAGTCAGACACAGTGATACTTGGGCAGTACTTATTAACCAACTTTAGATACCCCGGCTTCCACCACGAGTTTTTAAACTCAACCAAACCGGTTTTTAGGTGCTTAGCCGTCACCTTCCAAAAACCAGTAAAGCTCAGCATCTGCAAGGTATCCTTAACGCTAAAATTAAGCTTACCGTAACCTTCTCGCTTCCACCCTTGAACCGCGTTAGGTCCTACCGTTACCGAGCCATCAATCATGCGTGTTAAATGGACGCCGAGGAAAGGCAGTTCAGGGTCAGGGATCGGATAGATCAGGTGGTTCACCACTTGGTTATGTTTAGGATCAAGCTGATAGTATTCACCGCGATAAGGGACGATTTGGAAGTCGGTTTCAATACCAAGCATCTTGGTCATTCTATCAGCCATCAAACCCGAACAAGTGATCAAGAATCGACTGTTGAGTTGCAAGGTCTGACCGTCTACTTTACAGGTCAATTGCACCTCATCCTCTTGCTCATCCGCCATGATCACTTCTGTGCCTAAGCTGAGCTTACCACCAGCCTCCACAAACTCTTGAGCCATCACTTCGGTGACTTTTTTATAGTCGACGATACTGGTGGTTTTGACGTAAATCGCCCCTAAACCTGTGATGTTTGGCTCGGCAAGTTTGAGCTGCGCTTGGTCCAACAAATCGACATCAATATCGTTATCGTGGCAACGCTGATAGAGCGCGTTCATGCGCTCGACTTCTTGTTCATTGGTCGCAACCAATAACTTGCCACAATTTTCAACGGGGATATCATGTTGGCGACAAAAGGCGATAGTGCGCTCAACGCCACGCTTACAGAAATCCGCCTTTAAACTACCCGGAGCATAGTAAACACCAGCGTGAATCACGCCACTGTTGTGACCCGTTTGATGCTGCGCAAAGCCATGCTCCTTTTCGACTAAAAGGATACTTTTATCAGGGTGAGCTTGTTGCAATTGCCATGCTGTCGACACGCCAACAATGCCACCACCAACGATAATATAGTCGTATATTGAGTTCATAATGTTCCTACATTCAGTCCTTTAAATTATAGGGAAGAAGCGACAGTGTCAGGCTCGGTTTGAGACAAAGACTTTTGCTCTTCATCCGACTGCTTTTTCACTTGATTGATATCGTACTTACGACCGCTGTAGATGAAGATAACAACAAACAGTGCCACACCTACCAAACGAATCACGATTGACACATCAGGCCAGACCAAAGCCACACCTAAGGCAATCAATACCGCACGCAGCACAAGATTGATTTCGCTCTCTAGATAACCTTCAATCGCTGCAACAAACGCATAAGTGCCAATAATAGCAAAGCCGCCAGTCACTAAAACCGAGGTCACATCCCAACTTACCAAGTTGGTGTAAGCGATAAGTAGTGGCACCAAGTACAGGCCTTTAGCGATCTTCCATGCCATTAAGCCCGTTCTCATTGGCGGCGTTTTAGCAATGGTCGCGGCTGCAAATGCGGTTAAACAAACCGGTGGCGTCACGTTGCTGTCTTGCGATAGCCAGAAAATAATCAAGTGTGCAGAGAGCAGAGCAAGGCTGATCGCTTCCAAGCCTAAGCTTTGCTCAAGCAGCGTTTCCACAAAATCAGCCGGCACTAACGCTATTAGCTCTTTGGCTGTTTCAAGAGCCATTGGCGCATTCAGTAGTTCCAGTTTTTCTGGCGCTGCCAACATGAAAATCGCTTTCGCCTGTTCAGGTAACTGACCCGAAACCAACAGGTCAAGCAACTGACTTTCAGCAATCAACTTGTACAAGGCTGGAGCGGACAGAGTACCCAACACAATGTAAGCCGCGGTTACTGGCAGGCCCATACCGAGAATCAAAGATGCCAGTGCGATTAAGGCTATCATCACCAACAAGTCGCCATTGGCCCAGCTGTTGATCATCAATGAGAAGGTGTTACCAATGCCCGTGGTGCTGATCACGTTGATAACGAGGCCAATGCCCACTAACAATACCGCAGTGGTCGCCATATTTTTTGCGCCTTGAGAAAGCGCTTCGATGATCGCCTTTGGTCCCATTTTATGATTTTTAGAGAACCACGAAGCGACAACGACTGAGATGATTGAGATACCCGCAGCGTATGTTGGCGTAAAGCCTTGTACCAACAGAGTCACCAGAACCGCCAGTGGGATAAGGTTATGCCAGCCGGACAAGAGTACTTTTAATAGAGGCTCACAACCCGAAGAGACTTTTTGTACACCGCTACGCTTCGCTTCAATACGCACGAAAAACGCCACCGATAAGAAGTAGATAAGCGCTGGCAAGAAAGAAACCGCAATGATGTCGACATAAGGGATCTGTGTGTAAGACGCCATGATAAAAGCACCTGCACCCATCACTGGTGGCATCAACTGACCGCCCGTCGATGCAGCCGCTTCCACACCAGCAGCAAAGCGTGAAGGGAAACCCGCTTTTTGCATCAGAGGAATACTGATAACGCCCGTCGACACCGTATTGGCCACGCTAGAACCAGACACCGAGCCCATCAAACCAGAACCAATCACCGCAATAAAGCCTGGGCCACCAATCACTTTGCCCGCCGCAGCGCGAGACACATCAATAATGTAATCACCAACCCCCGAGCGTACTAAAAAAGCACCAAATAGGATAAACATGAACACGAAGGTCCAGCTGATTCTAGAGATAGAACCGAACATCCCTTCCGATGAATAAAAGCTTCGGTAAAGCAGTGTCTCAAGGCTCAAACCAGGAAAGTGGAAGATGCCACTGGTCCATTGCCCCCAAAGCACCACGTAGCTCAAACACACTAGAATGAGTACTGGAATAAACCAACCCATGGTACGACGAATCAGCTCAATAACGATGGTAATCGCCAAGATAGAGAAGAACCAGTCACTGGCGATGAACTTCACGCCTCGTTCATAAAGGGCATCTTCTGCAAAGGGAATGTAGATAAGGCAAGCCAATGCTGCCAATGCAATCCCGATATCGACAGCAAGAGCTACTTTACTCTTTTTCAGCGAGATATGAGCGGGATACCAAAGCGCACAAATGATCGCGAAACCAGCAAAGTGAGTCGCTGAAATCCAAAGCTCAGGCAAGGTAGATAAGGTATTAAACCAAATGTGTAATAGGGAGAGGATCACTCCCATAGTTGTTATCGCTTTACCCACCCAAGGAAAATCCGTTCGGGTCGGCAATTCAAATTTTTTCAGTTCCTGCTGCAGCGAATCGCTCATAGAAAACTCCTGCTCTCCACAACAAAATGCGCAGAGAAAATCCATAAAATAAGCAGGTGCACGAACCCATTCACAACGTGAACGTGCACCTAGCGGTTAAGCCATTAAAGATGGGGGGTCGACTAAAACAGTTAGCCGACGAAAGCTATTAGTTGACGATCAGCTCAGAAGGAAGCTCGATGCCCACTTCTTTGTAATAACGTGCTGCGCCCGGATGAAGTGGAACAGGAAGACCTGCAATCCCTTTCTCAAGCGCCATGGCTTTGGTTGCTTTGTGGATACCTTGTAAGAAAGGTAGGTTTTCATAGATAGCTTTGGTTAGCTGGTAGACATCTTCTTCTGAGATATCTTCACGAACCGCTAGGAAGTTAGGTTGAGCGATTGTGGTGATCGGCTTATCAACACCTGGGTAGGTGTTGGCAGGGATCTCGTACTTGGTCCAGATGTTGTAATCGCCATTCGCTTGTTTGATCTGTTCATCGGTAAACGACAGGATTTGAATGTCTTCACCCAGCGCTGCAAACGCTTGAGTTACCGCGCCCACAGGCACACCCGCTGGGGTGTTCATGCCGTCAATGGTGCCGTTTTGTAATGCGCTCGCGCTACCGCCGTAACCCATAAAGGCAAGTTTAAATTGTTCTGGGTTCACCGACAGGCCCTGCATGATCTGGCGACCTGAATTCTCTGTACCTGAGTTTTTCTTGCCGATGGAGAATTTCTTACCATTAAGATTCTCTAAGTCGCTCATGGTGCCTGTTTCAGTCAGGTCTGAGCGAACAATAAAGTGCTCTACGTTTTGCCACAGCATAGAGACTGAACGCAGTTGGGTTTGACTGCCCGACTTCTCGTATGGCCCTAAACCTTGCCAAGCCCATGCACCGTACAAACCTTGCAAGATAGCAAACTGGGCTTCGTTCTCATTCAATAGTTTGACGTTCTCACCCGACCCAGCAGAGCTGATAGCCGCCAAAGAAAAGTGCTGCTTCGGCGCAAGCTTAACTTTACTCAATGTCGCCAACGCTACGCCTACTGGGTAGTAAGTCCCCCCAGTTGAAGCTGTTGCTAAGATGTAGCTGCGCTCTTCTTGAGCGGAGGCGTTGCTGATAAGGCCAATAGATGCCATTGCGATTGCTAAAGTTTTAACTAGCTTGTTGTATTTCATTGTTACTCTCCATGTAGAGTTATTCACGTTATAGTTTTGTTAACAACAACTGCTAGATAGCAAGCACAATGCCAAAAATTAAGCTATTGATTTAATTGAGTTTAAATAAAAAAATCAATAGTGATAGGCGGATTATTGCTTATTCGATGCAGATATCATGAGCCATTTTTTGCTCATTCAAAATGGGCATTAACATCTATATAAAGCCAGTCACATCACACTTTAGTTATCAAATGTGACCGGTATTCATAAAATCACAAATACAGAGTGAGCCATTTATTGCTTACTAATCTTCAATAAGCATTACAGTCAGATTGATCACTAAGAATCGACATAATCACTGCGATTCAGCGCATAACGCACCATTTTTTGGTTCAATGTTCGACGAGGTAAATCCAAATCTTGCATCACGTCATTAATGCGCCCTTGATAACGCACTAACGCATCATGAATGACTTTTCGCTCAAAGCTCTGCACCTGAACCGCCAGAGGAATACCCGCTGTCGCAGATTCCGTTACTGAGTTAGGACGACACGCCAATATGTCTCCCACCGTTAAACTTTCATCCAGCGCAAAACGAATCGCAACATTGCGCAGCTCACGCACATTACCCGGCCACGCATACGACAATAACGCATGGCGATCCGCTTCACTGGCCACTCGAGTTTCGCTGTTCGCTTCTTGGGTAAAGTGTTCAAAAAGAATGAGTGCGTCATCTTCACGCTCACTAAGCGGTGGCAAGTGCAGCTGGGCAACGTTCAAGCGATAGAACAGATCTTGGCGAAAGTCAGGGTGGTTCAATAAGTCACATTTAGAGGCAGATACTACCCTCAAATCAACGTGTTGCTGCTGGTTGCCACCCACACGCTCAACCACATTATCTTGTAAGGTGCGTAACACTTTGACCTGCATAGACAGGGGCATGCTCTCGATTTCATCAAGAAATACCGTGCCTTTATCAGCAAATTCAAGCTTACCAATGCGTCGTTTAGCCGCTCCGGTAAACGCTCCAGCCTCATGTCCAAATAGTTCGCTTTCAAACAAGTTCTCTGGAATGGCACCACAATTGAGCGGCACAAAAGGGTATCTTTTACGCTCACTAAACTCATGCAAGCAAGAAGCGACCAACTCTTTGCCACAGCCAGTTTCACCGTAGATGATCACATTAGTATCTATAGAAGCCACCTTCTGTATCTGTTCGCGCAGCTCGCACATCACCTTGCTGCGACCAATCAGAACCTGCTCAATGCCTTTTAGGTTATTTAAGTAGCTTTGGCGGTTAACTCTGTCTTGGCTGCTTTGATACTTCTCGACCGCTTCAGAGACAGTTTGGGAAAGGCGTTCAGGATCAAATGGCTTCTCGATGAAATCATAGGCGCCTTGATGTAAAGCCTTTACCGCCATATCAACATCACCATGCCCGGTGATCAAAATAACAGGGACTTCTGGCACCAAACTTTTAAAACGTCCAAGCAGCTCTACCCCATCTATATCGGGCAAACGCACATCACTAATGATGGTGTGAAAATCGCCTTGTTTTACTGCACTTAACGCATCTTGCCCAACCTCAAACGCAGTGACATCAAAGCCGGCTAACTGTAACCATTGGCTGGTTGCTTGACGCACAATCGCATCATCTTCAATCAAAGCTATACGTTGCATGGTCTGTTCCTAACACTTGAACCAAATATGCCGCCCACGGTATTCAAAAACCGAGCAGACGAAAAGGAGCTAGCTCCCACTTTGAGTAACACCTCTTTAACAGTTTTATGATGTTTGTTAGCTTCAACTTGTTTCATTCACCACCTGCTCAAAAAGCAAACACAACACAGCCTTAAACCACTAATTTAAAGGGATTTAATCAAGAATAATGAATAAAAATCGATATTGGTTATTTCTATTTGCCTGTTTAATTATTGGCTTAGTGCAGGTCACGACCAAAAACGGAATCAGCCAGTGGAAACTTGAACAAGCGCAACGTTATGCTGAGCAGCGCTTCCTTGGCTACATCGCTGAAGCAAGGCGAACACTAAAACGTTTCTATTATCTGCCCTACCTAGTCACCAACGACGAAACCACGGTTCGCTTTATCGATGGTGAAGGCCGCCTTGAAAAACGCATCAAAAAACAGCTCATTCAATTGGACAAAGCGGCGAATACCAAAGGCTGGTATTTACTCTCCGATACGGGCGATTTACTGGTTTCTAGTGTTGAGAGGAGCAAGCTGAGTAAAAAGAACGCCAACACGATTGTGTCTAAGATCCACCAGCAAGGTGGGGCAATTTCGGTGGTGACCAAAAACAAAGGCGTTACCCCAGACTACTTTATTGCCGCGCCAGTTTATCGAGCCTCTGATGTGGTTGGCATCGTTGCGGTTCAAATAGACCTATCACTGCTGACCGATCAATGGTTTGCCGATGGAGAAGCAGTCCTGTTTCAGAATCCTCGCGAACAATTTTTTCTCTCAAGCGACCACAAGCTCAGTGCGGATTGGTTTAACGACACCTTCAATTCTCAGCCTACTGCCACCAAACGCGAATTATACGACCAAACCCATATTCGCGTTTGGCGACTGCAAGGCAAGGATTACCTAATTCAGTCAATCAAATTAGATGATCTTAATTGGCGTTTAACCTACCTCACCCCCTTAACTAGCCTCTATCAAACCACTAATTGGATAAGTTGGAGCGTCGCGGTGGGCTGTCTTTTCATCATGCTATTGCTGATAATTCTCTACCAAAGACGCCAGAAAAAACTCAGCAACCTACGAATCCAAAAGCTGATTGAAGAGTCTGAAAAACGATTGTCTGGAATGATCAACAAGACACACGTAGGACTTGTGCTGATCGATAAACACGGTCACATCCACGACATTAATCTGATGGCGAAAAACTACTTCTGCCTATCCGATTCGATGATCAGCAATATAAAAGCGTGGCAACTTTTTGAAGCCGGTAACCCGAACTCAACTACGCTACAGCTATTAAGAAATCTAGAGCAACACCAAGAGCTGGCCGAGATCACCAGCGTAGAAACTATGGCAAGACGCAGCGACGGCAGCTACTTCCCGGTGTTGTTCTCTATTAGTCCTTTTCCTTGGCATGCCACAACCTATTACCTGTGTACTGTGATTGATATCAGTAAACGTAAGAAAGCAGAGATCGCGGTACAGGAAGCCAATAAAACACTTCAACTGCGCGTCGAAGAGCGAACTCAAGATCTAAAAGATGCGCAGCAAGAGTTAGTCGAATCAAGTAAGCTAGCCGCATTGGGCCGTATGTCGAGTGCGATTACTCATGAGCTCAATCAACCGCTTACTGGCCTAAAAACCCTGCTTTCAAGTAACCAGTTACTGATGGAAAGAGGCGAGACTAAGATGTTGAAAGCGAACATGGACCTGGTGATGAGTCTCATCGACAGAATGGCCAACATGACCAGCCAGCTGAAGTCCTTCGCCTTTCAAAGATTGGAAAAACCTTATCCGGTGTCACTGACAGACGCACTTCAAGAAACCCTACGCATTCACCAAGCCGAGTTAGAACGTATCGATATTCGTGTTCGTGTCGCCTCTAATATTTCAATGGTGATGGGAGAAGAAGCGCGACTTAGACAAGTACTTGGGAATCTCTTAAGCAATGCCATCGATGCTACACAAAACCAGAAACCAGCGACCATTGTTATCAGTGCTCATACCGAGCAAGAGCGTGTCATCATCAAGGTTCAAGATAACGGTTGTGGCGTATCCGAAGACCAACTAGAAACCATTTTCGAACCCTTCCACACCAACAAAAAAATGGGTGAAGGCCTCGGACTCGGGCTCGCCATCACCGCCAACAATGTACGCGATATGCAAGGCTATTTGATTGCCAAGAACAACCCAGAACAAGGAATGACCTTCACGCTAACGCTTAAGAGTGCCGATAGTGAGTAATTGCTTACATCATGTTTTAGACACATACTCTATTTGAATTCAGGAACAAAAAACCGCCCATAGAAGGCGGTTTGAAGAGTTTATTGGCGTGCGACTTGTTATCTCATGCTTACTTACTCAACTGCTTAAGCAGTAACTCCGTTGGACGAACAATCGCAATGATCGATTCATCGTAGATCTTCGCAGCATCAGATAGGATAGCTTGGTAGGCATTCGCGTCTGCTTCTCGAACTTGCTCACCCGCTTTCGCTTTAGCAATCAAGGTTAACGCCAAGTCTGCAACTTCGACCGTTTTCTCTGCCACCACCACAGTGTCTACCGAAGAGACATTGGCAGCAAAGATAGTTTCCGCCATTAGTGCAGCCGATTTTGCTTGCTGATAATGATCTGTAAGTTGCTCCAATGCCTGTTGATTACCTGTCGCGACTTCATTGACCAAATCTTGCATCTCATACACTGCGTAGCTTTCTACTGGCAGCGCATCAACAAAGCGATTTAAGCGCTCGTATTGACTGTAAAAAGTGCCTTTAGGCTCAGTAGAGTTCCACTTCTCCCAGTTGCGAGCATAGTATTGTGCTGGCTCGGTGTACTTTGAAAGGATACGAAGATCTTGGATATCTTGACCTCTGGCAATACGCTTTAGCAACATGTCTGCATCCGCGTGGTGACGCAGACCTACTGAGATTTCCGACCATGTATCCATCGCTTTCATGCGCTTGTACATGCTGCGCTCATCGGTCAGTTCAGCATCCGACCAGAAACGTTCTGCAATAGCGTAGCTACGAGGCCATAAGTAGTTTTCGACCGTAAGGCTGTCTTTGTTCTCAAGCCATATCGTAATCTCACCACCCAGAATCAACTCTTTTTCTTTGTCGGTAAGCTCTGCAGGATAACCGCCATTAGGCTCAGGGATGACACTGCCTTCGATATCGCTACTCGCAATCACTTCACCTGTGGTTGGCCAGCGCACGTTACCAATCAATTGGTAGCTGCCCTCTGAGAATCCATTTGGATTTAGGTTCAGGTTGAACTCAGTGTAAGACATGAAGTTATCGAAGTGGCCGACAAAGGTTTTGCCCGGCACATAATCAAGGATGTAGATCTCTTCACGAGACTTGCCGTTGTAATCACTGAACGCGCGGAACGTACCGTCTTTCGCTTCAATGATGGTCAGCGTTCCCTTACGCGGGCCGCCTTTTGAGCGTGGCTTCTCCCATTGATACGTCACGAACTTCTCGCCACTATGAAGCTTATCATCAACCGTAATACCGGTTGGCATTGGGTCATTGCGATAGTGGTAACTCGTAGGCTGAGGCTGGTCTAGGTAATAGCCGGTAGACAGGATACCTGGGTAACCCTCTTTCGCCGCACGACCGATACTGTCGTGACCTTGCCAGCTTTGAATCACGATGGAAGTTGGCAGATCTTTATGCCAAATCTCATCCCAACCCGTCATCTTCTTGCCGCGCTCTTCCAGCATCTTCTCAACTTTTACGTTGAGGTAAGACTGCAAACCGCGCTCGCCATCAATGCCGTTCTCCTCGATGAATTTCTGATGCTTTTCGCTGTTGATCCATTGAGAGTAATTAGGCTCATCGCCACCAATGTGGAAGTACTCATCTGGGAACAACTCGGTCACTTCATCAAACACATCACCCAGCATTTCATAAAGCTCTGGGTTTAGAGGGTCCATCAATGGCTCAAACACACCCCAACCACGCTCTTGGTCATAGCTTTGACCTTCGCCACCCGACATCAAGCGAGGGTAAGCGTGCGCCACAGCAGAAGAGTGCCCCGGCAGGGAGACTTCTGGAATCACACGAATACCAAGGTTA
Source organism: Vibrio sp. 070316B (assembly GCF_013114115.1). Taxonomy (NCBI): domain Bacteria; kingdom Pseudomonadati; phylum Pseudomonadota; class Gammaproteobacteria; order Vibrionales; family Vibrionaceae; genus Vibrio; species Vibrio sp. 070316B. The sequence continues at coordinate 80,472 of NZ_VTYC01000002.1, forward strand.
CGAGCGTACTCGACTAGGTAACGAACTTGGTCTTTAGTGTAGTAATCACCATCGGTGGTTTCTGACCATAGACGCGGCCAAGATTCCGTTTGAATACGGATACCTTGGTCGTCCCAGAAGTGCCAATGGAACACGTTCATTTTCGCAGAAGCCATCGCATCTAACTGACGAATCAACACATCAAATTCAATAAAGTGACGAGAGGTATCGTAGGAAACACCACGCCAACGGAAGCGAGGTTCATCAACAATCGTAACGGCAGGAATGTGGTAGCCAGTCGCTGTTGTTTCAACGAGCTGTAAAAGGGTTTCGATACCGTGAATAGCGCCATAAGGGCTTGGGGCGCTAAGCGTGATTTGTTCCCCCTGAGTCGTAATCTTATAAGACTCTTCTGAGTCGATGTTCTGAATTTCAGACTTTGGAGCTGCGTCAATATCAATGATCAGGTTTGCTTGGTCTGCGCTATCAACCTGCCAATTCAGAATCGGGATACCGGTTTGGCGTACCAAACGGTCGACAAAGCGTTTCGCCGTATACTCAACACGATCAGAATTAAAGCCTTTGATGTAAACCTTGAAGTTACCGTCGACCTGTACTTGCCCTGCTTGTAGTTCAACCGTTTGTGGGTACGGCATTAAGTTAAGATCGGTATTCGGAGCCATTGCTAACGCCATTGGGGATACTACTGAACCTGAAATCAATAGAGACAATATAGTTTTTTTCATTATTAATTTTCCTATATAAGAGCGGTTCTGTTTGGTTTCTCGGAGGCAATTCACAAAACAGAACCATCAGCCACTGCTGTTGTTTATCGTGAGATCAAAAGCCTAACGCCTGTTTAAAAACGAATGAGCTCACAAACTTATGACTAGCTAACTAGCTCAACGGCTTCACGAACCAATACGGCAATCTCATCCCACTGTTCGTTCTCGATCATCTTTGGAGAAACCATCCACGTGCCACCACAGCACACCACGCGATCAACGGCTAAGTAGTCATTGACGTTGTGCTTGCCGATACCGCCTGTAGGCATTAGCGACACATCAACGTAAGGCGCTAGCAAAGATTTCACCATATTGATGCCGCCAGACGCTTCGGCAGGGAAGAACTTCAAGAAGTTAAGACCAAGTTCAAGCGCTTGCTCTACTTGGCTTGGGTTGTTTACACCGGGAACGATTGGCATACCGATCTCTTGGCAGCGCTTAACCGTGTTTGGGTTCAGGCCAGGTGCAACGATAAACTCACTGCCCGCTTCTTTTGCAAGGTCGATCTGCTCTGGTGTTAATACTGTGCCAGCACCGATGCACATCTCTGGGTAAGCATCACGCATCGCACGAATTGAATCTGCTGCAGCTTCAGTACGGAACGTCACTTCTGCCACTGGCAGGCCGTTTTCAACTAATACCTTTGCTAGTGGAATCGCATGTTCCACCTTGTTGATTTGGATAACAGGGATAACTTTGAATTGCTTAAGTGTGTTGATCATTTCTTGAGACATAATAAGTTCGCTTTATTTTTCTATTTTTTAATTAAGTGATTCATGGCGCTTACCGGGATGATCGCGCCTGAATATTGAATAACGGTAGAAGCTAACTGATGGCCCAGCGCTGCTGCTTCTGTAGCACTTTCGCCAGTTAAACGTGCAGCCAGATAGCCCGCCGCAAAGGAGTCACCCGCTGCGCAGGTGTCGACCACGTTAGAAACACGAGTCGCGGATACATAGCTCTCAACAACATCTCCCTGTTCAACTTGAACGATTTTGCATGGTTCACAACCACGCTTGATAACGATCTCTTGGCAACCCAAGCGCAGGCAACGCTGTTGAACGCTCTCGGAGTTACCCCAAACCAGCAAGTCGTCGTCTTCAGTAATCAACGCGATGTCTACCAATGGCAATAACTTGGCATACCAATATTGTGCTTGTTCAGTCGTCCAAAGTTGCGGGCGATAGTTGTTGTCGAAAATCACTTTACCGTCTTGGTTTGAGAACACGCCAATGGCTTTCAACAGGCGTTCACGTGAGGTGTCATCTAAAATCGCGATGCTGATACCGCTGATGTAAACCGCGTCGACTTGTTTCTCTGTCAGCGCGATTTCAAGCTTATTCAGATCATCCGTTCGGAAGTAAGATTTAACTGCCGCGTCGTTGCGCCAGTAATGAAAGTGTCGTTCACCAGTCTCATCGGTTTCGACCATGTAGAGACCAGGAAGCTTGTTCGCAATGCGCTCTACGAAATTGGTTTGAATACCTTCTAACTGCCAGCTATCAATCATATCTTGAGACAGTTCATCGCCACCAAGGCCTGTCGCGTAATGCACTAATAGGCTTTTATTTTGAGTTAAGCGAGAAAGGTAAAGCGCAGTATTTAGCGTGTCACCGCCAAACTTTTTGGTTAATGGGGAGCCGCTGATTTCGACCATACATTCGCCAAAGAAAGCGATATTGAAGTTAGAAGATGCAGGCATAGCCGATCCTAAAATAGATATATATATGGGGAAAAGGCCCTGCCACTAAGCAGGGCCTGAATTAAGCAAACCAGTTGTGGAGACTAGGTTTAGCTTGTTTGATTTGCAGGACGTTGAGGTGCTGCTTCTTCTTCAATTACGCCAGTATCAGACATTTCCATCTCCATCAGGGCACGCTCGTCATCAAGAATCGCTTTTGCCATTTCTGGTGTTACTTGGTTAGCCGGAGTCACTAGGCTCACTGCCACACCTGCTGCTAGAGCGAACAAGCATGATGGGATAACAGGGTTGCCCCAGAATGCTGTGTAGTCAGCGTTTAGCATTACTACAAATGAAGCCACAGAAGCACCCGCTAGCGTTGCAAGAGCACCTTGCCAGTTGTAGCGTTTCCAGAATTTACCCAACATACCGCACACGAACATGCCCGACATAACCGTTGAAATCATCTTAGTGATGTAGCCAATGATGTCGTTTGACGTTAGTGCGAATAGCAGTGCAAAACCAATCACCACAACCAAAGCTAAACGAGAGTAGTTCATCATTGATTCTTTGTTTGGTACGCGGCCTGTGAACATCACGTACACGTCACGCAGTAGAATAGATACACCAGCAATCGCATCTGAGCTTGCGCTCGACATAGTTGCAGATAGGCCAGCGATAAGAACAATCATGCCAACGCCAACTGGAAGTACCGTCGCTGCAATGTAAGGGAACGAGAAGTTCGGGTTATCCAGCGTTGGGTCAATAGCGTGCGCTGCCATACCAATGATTGCTGGAATGATAGAGAAGAAAAGGTACAACACACCAGACGCCACGAATGAACGACGGATAGTTGAAACGTCTTTACCAGAGTATATGCGTTGGCGGAATGAAGGCGTCGCCAGTACACCAACACCGATAACCACAGCCAGAGAAACAGCGGGCAGAATGCCTAGTTTATCGATTGCTAAAAAGCTCGTAGCAGCAGGGTCCATCGCAGCGTAAAGGTTATCCATGCCACCAATGTGGTTCACAGACATCACCGCCATCAAGATGAAGCCAGCAAAAAGGATGATAGCTTGAATGGTATCGGTCCATACAACCGCTGTGTAACCACCGATCACCACGTAGATAGTGAATGCCGCAGCAATAATGATCTTCGCAAGGTTAAGGTCAATGTCAGCAATCCACGCTAGGTACATACCGCCACCTAGAATGTGCGCACCTAACCAACCAATTGACGCGATGAAGATAAGTAGGCCAACCACGTTTTTCACTATTCGGTTAGCCCCCACGTAATACGCCAGCTCTTCACTCATTGTCATGAAGTTCAGCTTACGAACCGGAGCAAACCATAACGCAAGCAATAGGATGCCAACAGCACCGCCAATTCCGTACAGAGCACCAGCCCAGCCATTTGCGTAGCCGAAGCCAACCGCACCCATACTTGAACCCGTACCGACCATCGTCGCGACTGTTGTACCAAGTACTAAAAATAGTGGCAGGCCACGGCCGCCTAATAAGAAATCTTCGCCAGATTTTTGATTACGCGAGACAAACCAGCCTAACCAAATTAAAAAACATACGTACACGCCGAAGCCTGTAAGAAAAAGAGTGCTGTTCATTTGACACCTCTCAGTGAAATATTAAGCTCATTCCTGAACTTTTATTTATGATTCATTCATTTTATATTTCATATAATTACTTTGTTCATTTTGTATATTTTAATTAAAGTAATTTTTATAAATGTAGGGTGAGAGTATTAAGGAATAATAACAGGGATGACTACGCCCTAATACTCTCTAAGTAGGTTATTGTGATTAGGTTATAACTAAACGCGATCAGCGCGGTAGCAAGTCACATCTACTTCAACTTTCACGTCTACAACTAGGTCGCAAACCATGCAGATACGTGCCGGTGGATTAGCACCAAAGAACTCTTTGAATACCTTATTAAAAGATTGGAAGTAACGAGAATCTGTCAGTACAACCTTTACGTGTACTACGTCTTCTAGGCCGTAGCCCGCTTCAGTCATGATATCGACACAGTTTTGAATCGCTAGGCGAGACTGGTCAACAATACCGCCTTCAACCACTTCACCGTCAGTCATTGGTGTCTGGCCAGAAACATATAGGAAACCACCCGCTTCCGTTGCTCGTGCAAATGGTAAATGTTGTCCACCTGTACCTGTACCACCTTCAACACCGTAACGTTTAATAGTCATTTTTTAACTCCAGATGTAAAATATATAATATTGGTTATTCCAATAAATTTAATTTAAATAAAATAATTTCAGTTCTTTAAATTCGTTAATTACGATAAATAAAAACGCCCGAACGATTATTTTGTACAATTCCTTTTTGGTAAGTTAACTCACCATTAACAAAGACACTCTCAATTCCTTCTGCAACTGAAATAGGATTTTCAAATGTTGCGGTGTCTTTAATATTCTTTGGATCAAATAAAACTAAATCGGCAAATGCACCTTGGCGAATTTCACCTCGACCCGCTAAGTTGTAGCGCTCTGCTGACATACCAGTCATTTTGTGAATCGCTTCAGGCAATGCGAACAGTTTTTCATCTCGGCAGTAATGGCCTAACACTTTCGGGAAGGTGCCCCACAATCTTGGGTGCGGGTGCGGGTCATTCGGCAACCCATCGGAACCAACCATGGTCAACTTGTATTTCAAAACGCGCTTTACGTCGTTCTCATCCATACAGTGATAAACCGCACCCGCTGGTTGAAGCGCTTTTGCTGCCTCCATCAGGGGTAAGTTCATCTCATCAGCAATCTGCTTTAGTGTTTTGCCTGCATGTTCTGGTTTTGCTTCAGACCAAGTAATGAAGATATCGAAATCGTCCGTCACCTGTTTCAAGTCTAATGTCGAAGAGCTCGCTGAATATGGGTAACAGTCGCAAGACACATCTTGGTGCTCTGAAACCTTATCCATCAAATCAAGTACTTCAACAGTTCTGCCCCAGTTGCCTGCACCTGCACATTTAAGGTGAGAGATAACAACCGGTACTTTCGCGTATTGGCCTGTCTCAAACGCCTCTTCCATCGCGCTTAAGATCTCTTCGAATTCAGTACGCATATGCGTGGTATAGATGCCGCCATGGCTAGACAGCACTTTGGCTAACTGCATCACCTCATTCGCGTTGGCTTGCTTCGCACTTGCGTAAGCCAAACCAGAACTCAAGCCTAATGCGCCCTGCTCCATTGCTAAATCAAGGTTGCTTTGCATTGCTGCAATTTCTTCTTCGCTTGCGGTGCGTTGTAGGTCGTCCATCACTTGGTTACGCAGTGTGGTGTGGCCAACTAACGCTGCAACGTTCACCGCTGGTTGCGCTTGCTCCACTGCTTGTGCATACGCGGCAAAGGTTGGGTATTTGAAATCAGCCTGCGCGCCTAAAAGGTTCATTGGGTCTGGTGGGTCGCCAGCCAAAACTGTAGGTGATGCACTGATGCCGCAGTTACCAACAATCACGGTTGTCACACCTTGGCTGATCTTTGGTAGGCAGTCTGGGTAACGAATAACATTGGTATCGTCGTGTGTGTGTACATCGATGAATCCAGGAGCCAATGCTAAGCCTGCTCCCTCAACCAACTGGCTGCAATCTTCATGATCGATTTTGCCAATTTCGGTGATTTTTCCATCTCGGATTGCTACATCGGCACAAAACGATTGTTCGCCGGTGCCATCGAACACCTCTACATTTTTAATTATCGTATCGAACAACATTTCTCACTCTCTCAATCCACTCTGTTGATGGAGCTATATTAGAAATCCAGCCGATTATTTTCAGTGACAAAACACACATAATATTTTAATTTGTGTGATAGTTTCTATCACAAAACAAACACAAGATAGATTTAAATATTAAATAACAAACACTTAAATCATGTTAGGAATCAGCAATGAAACATAACCCTGCACAAAACGATGTTATAAAGTATCAAAAAGATTGTTTCGTCTTGACTGAAAGAGGCCAAAAAGGGAGAGCAGTATCACAAACTGAGAACGGCGTTTATCGACTGGTCGATGAAGACATTTCGCTTCCGGTAGCAATTATCAAGCAATCAGCGTTGACCAATAATCTGAATTGGATGCAATCATTCGCCGATCATCATCAGGTTAAATTGTCGCCACACGGCAAAACATCGATGACGCCTGATTTCTTTCGCCAACAGCTAGAAAATGGCGCTTGGGGAATTACCGTTGCAACACCTGCACAAGCAGAAATTGCAGCAATGGCAGGCGCAAAAAGAATCATCATGGCTAACCAATTGGTAGGTAAAACCAACATGGCGATCATCGAACAACTTATTAGTGAGTTCGACGTTGATTTCTATTGTTGTGTGGATTCATCAGTCAACGTGCAACAACTCAACCAATATTTCGCCAACAAAAAACAAACGCTAAAAGTGCTGATTGAGTTTGGTGTTCCGGGTGGTCGTTGTGGTTGTCGTTCTCCTCAAGAAGTTCTAGAGCTTGCGCAAACCATCCAAGATACGCCTGCGCTTTCGCTAGCGGGTATTGAGGTGTATGAGGGTGTGATTCATGGTGACAATGCCGAGCAAGACATTCGCACCTTCTTAAACCAGGCACTAAGCTCTGTCGAAAGCCTTGCATCAGATGGACTGATCACAGGACAGCCAATCATCACTGGCGCGGGATCGGCTTGGTATGATGTGGTGGCAGAGTGCTTGGCACACCTAACCGATTACTTGGCGATCATCCGCCCAGGTTGCTATGCCATCCACGATACTGGGATCTACCTAGATGCCCAAAGTAAGGTATTGCAGCGTGCCCAAGTAAACCAAGGCTACGCGTGTGAATTGGGTGGTGATTTAGAATCGGCACTTGAGGTATGGGCGTATGTTATCTCTCGTCCAGAGCCAACCAAACTGGTGATCGGGCTAGGTAAGCGTGATGTGGCCTTTGATGCTGGATTACCTATTGCTGAACGCGGATATCGCAATGGTGAAGCTATATCTGTGAAAGGTCTGACCGCTACTGCAGTAATGGATCAGCATACCTTTGTTGAAACAGACGGTTCTGCTGAGATTGAAGTGGGCGACATGATTGCGTTCTCAACCTCACACCCGTGTTTGACTTTCGATAAGTGGCGTTACATTGCTATCAGCGATGACGACTATCAGGTAACAAACTGGGTAGAGACCTGCTTCTAGCTCGATTTTTCAATAAGCTAGAATCAGCGAAGCATTCAGATATACTAACGGGGCTAAGGCTTAGCCCCATCAACAAAGGATCAGGATTCTTGAGTTTAGAAGTAGATATCATTTCACAAATAACCGAGCGTTTTCCCGCTCTTCGTGATGCCGAGAAAAAAGTCGCCAAGCTGATCATGGATGACATTGATTTTGCCGCCAAAGCCAGCATTACAGAACTCGCTGAAAACGCGCAAGTGAGTGAAGCTACCATTACCCGTTTTGCTAAGGCGATTGGCTGTAACAACGTTCGTGATATGAAGATCAAGCTTGCTCAAACCCTAACGGTTGGCCAGCGCTTTATTCTCGAACCGGTTAACCAAACTGGCTATCAAGGTATCTACGAGTCAATCAAGCAGAGCCTAGACATCAACCGCACTCTATTCAAAGAACAAGACGTTGAAACCGCGGTGAACTGGCTACACAACGCCAGACAGATCATTGCAATCGGCATGGGTGGCGGCTCAACTATTGCCTCTCAAGAGCTGCAACACCGACTGTTTCGTTTAGGCTATCCAGTGGTGTCGTACAACGATGGCTTAATGTCACGCATGGTTGCCGCAACAGCCGATGCCAATGATGTGATGGTGATGATTTCCGCGACAGGCTTTACTCCGGTGATCACCGAAACCGCCGAACTAGCGAAGCAATACGGGCTTAAGATCATCGCAATTACTCCGCAAGACACGCCACTGGCAAAGATTGCGAATACTGTTTTGCCAATCAAACACATGGAAACTGATTTCATCTACAAACCATCGGCGTCTCGCTACGCAATGCTAGCGTTAGTGGATGTACTTTCAATGGGCATGGCAGTTAATCACAAGAACCGATCGCGCGATAAACTGCGCCGCTTGAAGGTTGCTTTAGACTCCTACCGAGGTGGCGGCGACCGACAACCTCTTGGTGATTAAGCGTTGTCGAGAGTAGGCGTTTCACAGCTCAGTAAAAATTGAATCTAGATAGAAAAGCCCCGCATTAATCACTCAATCGAGTCGATACTGTTGGGCTTTTTTAGTTCGGGTTTTTAATGAAATCAATTAGTTGAATTAATGGAATTTATAATGAACTCGACGCGTTCCTCAACAGAACTTTTCGGCACTTCCAGCAGCTGATAGCCAAATCGGGTATAGGCTTCCACCATCTTTTCATTGGTGGCGACCGCCTCTTCAAAGTCTTGCTTACGCTCTTGGTCATTGATAAAAATCGCCTCCCAAGGTGGAAAGATAAATACCTTGACGTTGTATGCGAGCTCCTTACAGCTATTTAGCAAGGATTCTGGAATAGGCAACGTTTCTAACAAGCTGTAACCGTATGAATCTACGATGCTTCTATCAAAGAAAACGAGTTGCTCACTTGCCTCAAATGCTTGGTAATTGGCTAATTCTTCTCGCACCATCTCATCACGAAAAGCCACTTTGTCTAGCCAAGGTAAGGCACTCCCTTGTTGCTCAACTTGGTGCTGAATCACTTTACGCCCGACCTCTGGTGCGCAGCGATAGCCTTGGCTTTTCAAAGTGTCGATGACCGAGGTTTTACCTGAGCCCGGCCCACCGGTAAATACAATTAGATTTTTCAAATAGACCTCTTCAAGGGGAAAATAACGAATCGGACCTTAACGGAACCCAAGTTAACGAATCAAGGTCAGAATGGACTTAAATTCTGGTGCGCGGCAATCTTTCACAAGCTCGTATAAGCTCATTTCTAACCCAGTGATTTGAATGCCCGACTCTCGCATTCGGCAAATAGCTAAATCCTTATTAAGCGCCGTTCGAGAACTAATACAGTCGCTAACTACCTCAACCTTGTAGCCAAGATCCAACAACCCCTTTGCCGTTTGATACACGCAAATATGAGCCTCAATCCCACACACCAACCACGTAGCCACATCCTTGGCTTTCACCGCCTCAACAAACTTGGGCTCATCACACGCGTTGAACGTGAATTTAATTACTGGCTCAACCTCGCTCAATAAGTCATTCAGTTCGCTGACTGTTGCTCCCAATTTATCTGGATTCTGCTCCAAGGAAATGATGGGCAGCCCCAAAACCTGCGCGCCCTTAATCAGCTTCCCACAGTTAGAAATAAGTGTCTCACTCTCATCAACAAGGCGTGCGAGCTTGCCCTGAGCATCCACAACCACCAAGCCTGTATTTTGTCTCATTAGCATGTGTATCCCTTTTTTGGGCAACCTAACTCACTAAGCAATCTGATGGGTATGTTCTCTACTATGTAACGATTTAGCTTACAAAGCCATACAGTAATACGTATAAGACTACGGAATAATACTCACCAACGGTCGAAAGGCCGAAAACAAAAATAATTGATACTACATGACATTAAAGAGTGAGTAAGAACAATGAACAAATTCGCGAAATCAGCATTAGCACTGGGTTTAATCGGCGCGGTTTCTCTTCCTGCATTAGCAGCAGGCACTGACGGTGGTGCGTACATCGGTGGCGGCCTTGGTGTGTACCAAGATTCTGATACAGACGGTCAAGGCAACCTAGACTCAGACGGCATGGGTTACAACCTATACGGCGGCTACCAGTTCAACCGTATCGTAGGTGTTGAGCTTGGCTACAACGACTACGCAGACTACAAAAAAGGTACAGACAAACTGTCTCCAACGTCTGTTTCTGTATCAGCAAACCTAGGTTACACGTTCGACAACACGATTCGTCCGTTTGTATTGGCTGGTTTAAGTTCTGTTGACCTAAACGCAAACAAGAGCGCTGGTTACGCTGATGACAGCGGTACAGGTTTCCACTTTGGTTTGGGTGTTGAATACACGCCAATCGAAAACCTAACACTACGCCTAATTTCACAAGCAGATGCTGTGAGCGTAGAAAACTACTACGGTCCATTCAAAACCGAAGATAAGACACTGGCATTCAGCAGTGTTAGCCTAGGTGGTTCTTACAACTTCTAATGTAGCGAGCCTACGTAGAACACCCTAACGTAAATAATTCACTTTGCTGTTCCACCTTGTCATGAAGGTCACTCAGTAAAGTGAATTTTTCGTTTCTACTGCCCCACACGCGTCATTTCACTTTAGCCAGTTTATCGCTCATCATCGTCGATTTGAGCTGTATAGGTTGATATTAGAGCTTTCTTGATAGCGAGGCTAAAATAAAGAGATAAGAGGCGCAGGAGACAAGCATAGTGAATCTACCAAGTGTAAATATGTCGATAAACAAACTGCCCTTTGTATTGGCGGTATATTACCTGCTGATTATCAACATACCGCTCTCCCAAGAACTATTTAGTATTGTTCAGTCCTCAAAATCTGAGAGCCTCTGGTTTGTTCTATCCATTCCAATCTTCTTCCTCGCAGCGTTCAACTTCATCTTCCAAGTCTTCAACTGGCCGATGTTCTCCAAGCCATTCTTTATCTTCTTGCTCATCACCTCAACACTCGTCAGCTACAGCATGTTCAGTTACGGCATCTATGTAGACTATGGGATGATAGAAAACGTCTTCGAAACCAATAGCGGTGAAGCAGCCAGTTATGTAAGCGCGCACTCCGTGTTATGGCTGGTGCTGATGGGTGGCATTCCATCTCTCGTCCTTTTGTTCACGAAATTAGAAAAAGAATCATGGAAAGACTTCCTAGTATGGAAAGCAATTGGGCTTCTTTCATCTTTGATCGTGATAGCCATCATCGCAGGGCTGTTTTACAAAGATTATGTCTCGATTGGTCGCAATAACTCGCACATCAAAAAGATGATCATCCCGACCGAGTATGTGGCATCGACGGTAAAGTACATCAATAACACCTACATCAAAGAGCCTATCCCCTACCAAGAGCTAGGATTAGATGCGAAGCAAACACCGCAAGCCAAAGCAGCAACCAAACCGACCTTACTGGTGTTTGTGCTTGGCGAAACCGCGCGTGTATATAACTACCAATATCATGGCTATGAGAGAGCAACGAACGCTCACACCAAACCTTACAACCCGATATTTTTCTCTGATGTTCAGTCGTGTGGAACCGCCACCGCCGTATCTGTACCCTGCATGTTCTCTAACATGAACCGTAGTAACTACGACCGTGATAAAGCCTACAACCAAGATAACGTGGTCGACATCATGAACCGAGCCGGTATTCACTCAATCTGGCGAGAGCACGATGGTGGAGACAAGGCCGTTGCACATCGAATCAAAGAGATGACTCTCGTCGCCAAAGATAGCGACCCTTTGTGCAATAAAGACGTATGCTACGACACAGCGATGTTAGAGAACTTTGAGCAAGATACTCAAGATCTTAAGCAAGATAGCATCATTTTCTACCATATTTCTGGTTCTCATGGCCCGACTTACTTTGAACGCTATCCAGCAGAACATAAGAAATTCACCCCAGACTGTGCTCGCGCCGATATTGAAAACTGTACCAAAGAAGAAGTGATCAATACCTACGACAACACCATCTTGTACACTGATTTCTTCCTCTCACAGGCGATGCAAAAACTTGAGAAACTGACCGACAAATACAACGTGGCGTTGATGTACGTGTCCGATCACGGTGAGTCATTGGGAGAAAATGGCGTCTACTTACATGGCATGCCTTACTCTCTCGCTCCAAAAGAACAAACCCATGTCCCGATGATCATGTGGATGTCTGATGGCTTTGCCGAGCAAAAAGGGATAAGCCAGACTTGCTTAAGAAAGGCAGGGAAGGAGCAGAGTTTTTCACACGATAACTTATTTGACTCCCTACTTGGCTTAATGGACGTACAAACCTCTGAATATCGGGAGAACCAAGATATCTTTGCTCCGTGCCGCTCGTTTTAAAAGAGGCTTGTGTACTTTTAATTCCAAAGAGTGATTCTCGTATTCACTAACCATCACAACGAAACCAAGGGTGGTAAGGGGTTTAAGTCAACCAAAGGCACGTTTTGCCAGTGACTGTCGCTGGCAAACAGCCACATTGGCGCAACCGAATTTTGTTTGAGTGAAGTGACGTCCACTAACACCAGCAAAGCGTAAAAACGATGTACATAGTCAACGGTCTCTTTAGGCAATCGTAAATCGGAAAACTGCCGACTGCCCGCCTTTTTGACGGCCCGTTGCACTCGCCCTTCTCCAGCGTTATATGCCGCAAGAGTGAGGTTAATATCTCCATCAAACTTGCGATACAAAAAATCGAGATACTGCATCGCCGCATGAGTGCTGGGTTCAATCTCAAACCTTTGATCTTGCCTGTCATTAACCGTCAAACCAAACCTTTCAGCAGTCGCTGGCATCAACTGCCATAAACCTGCCGCTTTAGCGGGAGATACCGCATTGACGTTGTACGAAGACTCAAGCATAGGTACCAACACCAAGCTATCAGGGAGTGACCGCTCAGCAAGCTGCCTAAAGATTTCGTTAACTAGTGGGTCGAACTCTGCTAGCTTTTTCAATATTTGACTTTGATATGGCTTAAGCGTGTTGATATGGGGCTGGATAGCATTATGGGACGGACGATTTTGCGCATAACTGGAAGAAACTTGAAGACACATAAGGAACACCACCAGCTTAAATAACCAGTGTACGAGAAGTTGAGCGCTCAAACTTTTAGCCAAAACATCACTCCATCATCGTATTGTTTTTTATGCGTGTTAACTGTTCTTTGGCCGTGTTAACAGCCGACTTTCAACCTTAAAAGTACACAGATGCTCTGTTCAATCAAAGACTTACCAAAAAAAGGTTAATACCACGATGGTACAACCCAAAAATACCGCGAAACAGATGGGAATGACTAAGTGCTTATCTTTCTCGAGAGAGATAAAACCTTGCGGCTGTTGCACAATAAACATCACCAACAAAATATTGTAGATAGCAATCAACAAACCTACGACAAAAACATCGAAATACAGCAAACTTGTCGCTAAATAGACATAATATCCAATTAAGATGTAATCAATCAGCACTAGCCAAGCTAGGCACTTACGTGTGTTAAACATGACGTTGAGTGATTCAGTCATATCGGCTTAGCACTTCAAAAGAGGTGACTGGTTGGTTCAACTCTGCTTGTCTAACGGCCTTTCTCTTACTGTCGGGCAACACCTTATCTAACTCATGCTGAGCAAGTGGCGAAGAGCCATTACCACTACCGCCACTGCCGATCGTAAAGGACTTGTAGACCTTGTTTAATTGCGCCAACGTATTCGCCGTTAATATATAGAGTTCGATGCGACGATTAATGCCAGACTTGGTGTTCTCATAATCGACTGGAGCAGTATCACTCATCCCAGTCACTTGGAAAATATTCCGCTCTTGCAGCCCTCCTTTATTCAAATAGTAACGTGCACTGTTCGCTCTATTACTTGATAGCTCCCAGTTCGTCATGCGGCTTCCCTTATAACGACTGGCGTCCGTATGACCAGTAATGATCATCTTATTTTCAATATTCTCCAGTAACCCTGCGAGGTTGAGCAAAAGATCCTGATATAAAGGCGTTACTTTCGCCCCACCCCGGAAGAACATCGGCCCTTTGTCTGAGTCTGCAATCACCAATTTAGCGCCCTGTGGAGTAACAAAAACACTGACACTGCCAAGTGCATCAATGCCTGAAAGCTCTTGGGTTATGCGCTGTGCCAGCAATTCAAGTTCCTGCTGACTATTGAATTCCCCTTGCAATACTGAGGTGTCGTTAATTCTATGAAGATCGGCATCATAGTGGGAGGTCGCGACATGAGGCAGTGGTAGCGGGTTAATTGAATTGCCACCACTCTCACTGGTACCTAAATGCATGATTGGGTCATTGCCGTAAGCAAAGTAATTGAGGAGCTTTTTCTGATCATCAACATCCACGACCTGCAAAATCCATAGCACCAAAAAGAGACACATCAACGAAATCATCAGGTCCGCCATTGCGACCTTCCAACCACCATGCTGCAGTTCATTGCGCTTACGGCGACCTTTTTTCTGAATAATGATTTGTGGTTGCTGCATCATCGTCTCCTTAACTTGATGACGGTTGCTGTCTTAATACTTCAACCGCTTTCTCAAGTTCAACAAATGATGGCTTGTAGCGCGTCTCGATATTTTTTCGACCGGCATTGGCACACATGTGAGCCGACTGCCCTTGCGCATAAGCGGACAATATCGACTTAACACACAACAAAGGCGCTAGCTGATTCTCAGACACATCTTTAATGCTGCTCGACATCGGGCCTAACACACAGTAACAACCAAAAACGCCAGTGAAAGTACCCACCAATGCGCCAGCAATGTTCTTACCAATTTCGCTTATCTCACCATCTAACCCCTGCATCGTGAGAATTATCCCCATCACCGCCGCTAAGATCCCTAACCCTGGCATCGCCTCAGCTGTGGCATGCAGTTTCTCTGACGGCTTAGTATATTCGTCTTCTAGATGTTCAATTTCTTCTTCAAGAAACGCCTCAAGTAAATGTTGAGACTGCTTACCCGTAATCACCTGACGGAACGAATCGATAATAAATTGTGTGGTCAGCGCGTCTTTGGCAATTCGAGGATACTTCGCGAAGATCTTGCTTGATTCAGGATTCTCCACATGAATGTCCAACGCTTTGATGTTCTTCACTCTCGCGGTATTGATCAGCTCAAACATCAATGACAACAACTGCTGATAATAGTCCTTGTTGTAAGGGGTCGAGCGAAACGCAATACCAATCTGTTGAACCATCAATTTAAGCGTTGAAGAGGTCGTAGACATCAGCAAACTGGCAAAGGCCGCACCAAAAATAATGATGATCTCTGATAGCTTAAAGATGAACTCAAACTTACCACCAAGGAAAATGAAGCCGCCAAAAATCACACTCAATACAACGACAATACCGATTAACTTTTGCATACATCACTCTCCTTAATTCTGCTTTTGAGAATGTCCAAGCCTCGATGCTTGAGTCGGTGTACCTTAATCTCATTGATATCAAGGACCAACGCTGTCTCTTTGGTGCTCAAGCTCTTCACATAAACCAGGTACAAAATCCGCTGCTCCATTGCAGGGAGCGAGTTCAACACCTCTTTCACCTCGTTAAACAGCACTTCTTTGTCGGTTTCAGGTACAGCGGTTACCACCGACTCCAGCTCGATATCATCAAACACATCCACGAGAGTCATAGCTTGCTGATAATCGCTCGCTTCAACCCCTAAATGTCGACAGACTTCATTGCTGGTTGGCTCCCTCCCGAGTTGCTGGAGTAACTGTCGCTCGGCATGTTTGATGCGATTCACCAACTGGCGTTTATCACGCTCCATGTAGTCACGTCGACGCAATTCATCGATCAATTCACCACGAATACGCACCGCAACTGCACGGCGAAAATCATCATTAGCCACATGGTCAAACTTTCTCAATTCAATCACTAAGGTCATCATGGCGGTCTGTTTCAGATCTTCAAACGTGCCCTCATCCACCGCATAGCGATATTGATACAGCAACCCATTAATCAACTTAATGTTTTGCTGCAATACCAGCTTCTCAAGCTCTTGTAGCGTTGCTTGGTCATCGGTTTGAGTGTGTTGATATTTAGGCTGCATTAACATGGTGGCGACCTATTGAAATACCGCTTTGGTCACAAGCACGTCACCCACTTGCAAGCTTGGTAACTCGTCCAAATCGTCTTTCAAATCATCTTGAATGACATAGATAAACTGCTTGTTATAAAAGTAAGAGGCCTCCTTCACACTGAATTTTTTGATGATTCGATTTTTGATTCTGCTCAGTTGATCATGTACGTACCCACTGTTTCTCTCTGGCGTAAACATAGAGACATCCAGTAGCAACAGGCTTTGTCGGTTACCTAAATTAATCGGCACCAGCACATTTTCTAGCTGAACCTCGATCTGTTGTGTTGGAACCGGCTCTGGCTCACTTGGGATTAACCATGAACTCAAGGCAGCGATATTCAGTTGATTGGTTTGATAAAACCAAAAACCGGTCACACATAGAGCAAGGGTTAAAGCAAAGGTGATAAAGACTTTAATCATGTTCAGACCCTCGCTATGTATGCTTGGTATTCCAAAACATACTCTGGTTGCTCTTGCGCGTGATCATCACTGGAGGACGGACGTTCTTGCTCTAAGGGCTGATTTTGTTGCTTCGACTCAGGCTGGCGATGAGTCGGCTGGTCGAGAACGATATTTACCTCAGACAACTCTGAATTTTGCGAAGTCAATTCGTGTCGCAAACGCTCCGATGTCGCCAAGATGGCTTCTCTGGTTAGCGCAGATGACGCACTCATTTGGATGTTAACTTTGTCACCGTCCATGCGGATGTACATCTCGACCTTGCCTAACTCAGGTGGATCAAAACGAATTCGAGCCGCCTGATTTAACGTATCGAACTGAAGCTGGATCTTGTCTCTCAAGACTTGATGTATCTGCCTTTGGCTCTCTAAACTAAACTCTTTGGTCGCCTCTATCATCGGGGCCATCGCCCTAACATGGCTACTATCACTGGTAGTATTAACCGCTTCAACTAGGGGCAGCCCCGTTAACAGCGGTGTGTTGGAAATAGCTCCTAATTTGAGGCTTGCAGGAGTGGCGTTGAACATTGAGCTGGCCATCTGATGATTAGACGACAAAGCAAGCTCAGAGGAGGTGTAACTATTGGGCGTGTGACCAACAAATGAAGGCGTGCTCGCTTGCCAATCAGTCCCTGAATACTCCACGCCTTTAGAAAACAATAAAGCGCTGCTCGTTGAACCGAATTCAAAACCCGCTCCCCGTCTTTGATTCATCAATTCCAACTGCTGGGTAACAAAACGAGCAATCGCACTTAACTGCGGTGGTTGAATCTGTGATTGCAACACAAGCTCTTGTGTCGAATTGACCGACGGCACCGCCGCTCTATCACTCAGGTTCAACCCTTGCGCTTGTAATTCCAGTTGAGCTAAAGGTAAGTAAGAGTGAGTGGTATCAAGCTCAGGATTCAATAATTCAGAATTAGATAGTTGTGAGTAAGAGAGTACCGAGTGAGAAACACCAGCTATGCCTTCAGAAGAACGGGAGGTGGTGAGATAAGCAGGATCTGGAGAGCTTGCAGCCATAGACGAACTCACCTGGTCGAGTACCGAAAATAGCGACTGAAAAGACTGTGCAAGAGGCGTCATACGTATCTCGCCCAGTTCTGAAGCCAATCGTTCAGAAGCTAAAGGATCAGAAGCTAAGTGGTCAAAGACTAGAGGCGCCGATAACGTACTCGCGGTGTTACTTTTCACTGAAGAACTTGCCGTCGACAGTAAATCCAAACTGCCTCGATAAGACGACGTTTGTGCTTGCAATTCCATAATTACTCTCCCGCTCTGACCTGTGTCTGAGCATAGGCTTTGTCACGTTCACGTAGACTGATATTGTTACTAAGCTGCTGTTTTAATATGGCTTGCTCATGGTTCACCAAGATTCGGCATTGCTCATGAACCACCTTAAGTCGCCTAACGATAACAACATAGTCAGGGTGCGACTGTTCAACGGTTACAAGCACCTTTTTCACTAGCAGGTTAAGCTTCGCGATCTCAGCAAATTTTTTACGATTTGCTGCATCCTCTAACTTACTGACAAGACGTTCTAGCTGTTTAGGACTGGGCTTCATCAAGCCACTCCATGGCACCTTCCCAACCCTCTTTCAGATCGGTCACGACGCCAATCAACTTAACGATCAGCTCGGGATTCATCTCTTTTGATGCCTCAAATACAGTCGCTATGGCGTGCTCATATAAGGCGTGTATGTTTTGAATAAGCTCTTCCCCGGTCGATAAATCCAGAGACGCATCGAGCCCGACTAAGATATCAATCGATTTTTGTGTTGCTTTGGATTTGAGTTCCAAGTCTTTGGTTTCAATTGAGAATTTGACACTTTCTAACTCTTGAATCAGTCGCTCATGTAACATACAAATCAATTCAAAGCTCGACGACACTGAAGCATTCGCCGTCACTTGAACATTGGCATAATTGGCTTGCTGCTGTTTCCCTAAAAGCATGTGTTGCTCCTTAAATCGTGAAAAGTCCAGATACCGAATCCAATTGACTACTGAGTGAGTTCAGTTGAGTAAACTGAGACAAGTAGCGGTTGTAGTAAGTCTCATAGCGAGTATCGAGCGCCGCTAAGGCGTCATTAATGCGGCTCTTTTCATTGTCGAGCGTATCTATTCGTCGATTGAGGGAGCCGTTGGAGAAGTCGATATAGGTTTCAAGTTTGCTTTCAAACGCTTCAAAAACTCCACCGCTTCCGGTAAATAGCGTTTCAAAATCAACCGTCGCTGCCGCACTTTCGAATTTGCTAGAGTCCAGGCTAAGCTTGCCATCACGGTCGATTTCGAGCCCTAACTCAAACAAGCGAGTACCGTTGTAATCATCACGAATAACGCTAGCCAGTTGATTTTCAATGCTGCGCACTGCGCTATCTGAAGCCAACACTCCCCTTGCTTCATCCTCATTACCAGAAGCAGTTAGGTTAGTGATCTTAGTAACGGCACTGTTATAGGCGTCGACAAATTCTTGTAAGGAAGCCACCGTGTCAGAGAGATCATCGCCTATTTCAATCTTTGTCGCTGAATCTCCGGTGTTGTTCGCTTTAGTCAGCGTAAGGTCGACCCCATCGATGAGCGATTCAAAGGTATTACTTGAGTTAGTAAGTTGAGTTCCAAACTCACCACCGAGTGCGATCACCGCATCTTGGGCGGTTTGCATGGGAGCGGCGCTTGCTGTCGCGACGACTGTGTCCCAACCACTTGCTGCATCTGCAGACAAAGTAAAAGCAGCGTCAGCACCCTCATTTTCAGAACCAAACAGCACTTTCATCGCCCCTTGCGACTTAACGAGAGTAGCTTGAATAGAACCGTCAAATTGATCATTGAAGTAACTGACAAACTCGCTATACGTAACATCACCACTTACGTCAGTGTCTGCATCCATAATATTGATGTCTGTAGTAACGCCGTCTTGAGTGACAGAAAATACACCTCCCGACGCCATCACATCATTTGAATCGACCGAGTTGGCATCAAAAGCCACTTGATGATTGGAAGCCATCTGTTGCACAAAAACATCTAAGTTGATGTCATTCACACCAGAATCGACGGAGAGAGAGAAATAGTCATCACTCGATGTCGAAGTTGACGTTTGAGTGAGACTGGAGCCCGGTTTCGTAAATTCATAGATCTTGTTTTCTAAAGATTGAAGGGCCGTTTTAACTTTACCGATAGCGGATGTTTTAGAAGCAATCATCGACAGCTTTTGGTTATAACGAAATTCAAATGGCTGCACGTCTAAACTGGCAAAATTACTGGCTAACTGAACCGCGTCAACGTTCATAACCCTTCCCCTTAATTCTATAGGAGGTACAGCTCTACCCTCCTAGTGTTCGGCTATGTATGTAGCCGTTACTGCGAAAACAATTACTGCTCAAACTAGCCCAGTAGGCTCATCGCCAACTGCGGCACCATCTTCGATGCACTCAGCATAGAAGCACCTGATTGCATAAGCATTTGAGACTTACTCATCATGCCGGACTCATAAGCAAAATCGGTATCCATAATACGACCTCTCGATGTATCGAGGTTCTCTGTGATATTGCCAAGATTGGTAATAGTGTGATCTAAGCGATTGATATTTGCGCCAAATTTGGCTCTAGCCTCACCAATATTACTGATTAACGTGCTCATATCATCAATTGTTGAGTTAGCTGCACTTTGTGTAGAGATAGACAAAGTACCTGCGGTTCCGGCCATAAGATCTGCATACTCTGTACCAGCACCCAACGCTAGCCCTGAAGCTGCCGTGTCGTATATACCCCCAGCACCAGCATTCGCCGCAATACGAGAACTGACACTTATTGCGATATCGTCAAGCACGATTGCTAAATCAGCTTGTGACGTCCCTTCGTCCAATTCAGCTTTAGCCTTCAAATCGGCAAAATCATCATAGGTGCCTGTAATACCACCAGCATCCACACCATCACCTAATACTGTCGTGGTGGCTCCGGTAGCGAAGTTATCCGCTTCAGCCTGAAAGTCGGCACTCGCTGCAGCTCTCTGCTCAGCAAACACCGCATTAAAGCCTGTAGTAAAGCTTGAAACGCCACTCAACTCTTGGTTTAAATCTACATCTAATGTATTCGTAGCTTTATCACCAATTTGAAAAGTTACACCACCTGCGACTCCGAAAGAGTCGACTCCGGTCAAAAGCGATTTACCACCAAAACTGGTATTGTTAAAAATATTAGATAACTCACTTGCAAGCTGCCCAAACTCAGCATCCAGCGCCTGGCGGTCGTCATCAGTATATGTACCATTAGCCGCTTGCGTTGCTAAGTCACTCATTCGATAAGCAATATTGGTCATTTCATCCATTGCACCTTCTGCCGTTTGCATCATAGAGATCGCATCTTGTGAATTTCGCATTGCGACATTCAAGCCTCGGCTTTGAAGATTTAATCTGTTAGCAATTTGCAAACCCGCCGCATCATCCGCAGCTGAGTTAATTCGAAAGCCGGTGGACAGTTTTTCCATTGATTTAGTTAACGCATTGTTGGTCGACTGCAATGTATTTTGAGTCACTAAGCTTGCGTAATTTGTATGTACTGATATAGCCATCTGATGTTCCCCATCTGTGTTTGCTGTTCACTAACTGTTAACGACAGAGGAAAATTTTCATTTCATATTTTTCGAAAAAAGATCACTAAATTTAAAAATAGCAAGACTCAAAAATGAGAAGTACGTAAAAATATCCTAGTATATTAATCAACAATATTCATAATAATGGTTGTTATGAGACACGTATTTAATGCAGTGGCTGCAAAGCTAACAATTCCAATTGTGTTGCTCATGATCTTGGCGATGGTGATTTTGCCGCTGCCACCTATTCTATTGGATGCGTTTTTTACCTTTAACATCATGCTTGCCATTGTTGTCTTACTGGTCAGCAGCACCGTTTCGCGAGTGCTTGATTTCTCTATCTTTCCATCACTATTACTTGTCGCAACCTTGCTTCGATTAACTCTTAACGTCGCCTCTACTCGTATTGTTCTACTCGAAGGTCACAATGGCGGAGATGCAGCTGGTAAGGTCATTCAATCTTTCGGTGAAGTGGTTATCGGCGGGAGCTACGTTGTCGGTATCGTGGTGTTCGTGATCTTGATGATCATTAACTTTGTGGTCATCACCAAAGGTGGCGAACGGATCTCCGAAGTATCTGCACGCTTTACTCTGGACGCCCTACCAGGGAAACAGATGGCCATTGATGCTGACTTGAATGCCGGGGCTATCGATCAGAAAGAAGCGAAAACTCGACGTTTAGAAGTAGGAGAAGAAGCGGAGTTCTATGGCGCAATGGACGGTGCCAGTAAGTTTGTTCGTGGTGATGCGATTGCCGGGCTATTGATTCTATTCATCAACTTAATCGGTGGGGTGCTGATAGGCATTTTTGAGCACAACCTCAGCGCAGAAGCGGCTTTTCAAACCTATGCCCTACTAACGATTGGTGATGGTCTGGTTGCTCAAATTCCATCGCTGTTACTGGCCACCTCTGCCGCTATCATAGTGACGCGAATCAGTGACAACGATAACGACATGGCGCAAACGGTCAAAAGGCAGTTACTTGCGTCACCGAACAACTTATACATGGCAGCAGGGGTTATGTTTGTTATCGGTAGCGTGCCAAACATGCCACACTTAGCCTTTTATACCTTTGCCGTCTTACTAGCGTTTGTCGGCTGGAGACAATCGAAATTTCAACATGTGACACCCGAGACCAGCCCCGATTTAGATACGCTTCCTCAGCCCCATCAAGAAAACACCATCGACTGGAGCATTATTCCCAACGTCGATGTGATTGCTTTGTCGTTAGGCTTCAA
Organism: Vibrio sp. 070316B; assembly: GCF_013114115.1. Classification (NCBI taxonomy): domain Bacteria; kingdom Pseudomonadati; phylum Pseudomonadota; class Gammaproteobacteria; order Vibrionales; family Vibrionaceae; genus Vibrio; species Vibrio sp. 070316B. Next base: position 102,974 of record NZ_VTYC01000002.1, read on the forward strand.
GCTGGTTCCTTTGGCGAGCTCACAAAAGGGCGGTAACTTGATTAAAAGTATCCGTGGTAGCCGAAAAACACTCAGTGAACAAATAGGCTTTGTGATGCCAGAAGTGGTCATCACCGACAACCTTTCACTCAAGCCTTCTGAGTATGCCATTAGCATTGATGGTGATGAGATTGAGCGTGGTGAGGTGTATGCCGATAAAGCGATGGCAGTCGGCAACCATATTGACCACCCCGATCTGGATGGCATTGTTGGCATCGACCCTGCCTATCAGCTTCCAGCCCTATGGATTAAAAAAGGCGACAAAACCAAGGCGATCAACCATGGATTTCAGGTCATTGAAGTACATGATGTTATCGCGACCCACGTCAGCAAAGTATGCAGCGAACACCTAGACAACATCTTCAATTACGATGATGTAAAAGCCCTCAACCAACGACTTGCTATGCAGCATCCTGAGCTTGCAGAGAACCTAGCGAGCGTCATTAGCCCGAACCTACAAATGCAGGTCATCCGTCAGTTACTGGCTCAACAAGTGCCTATCATTAACGTAAGGACCATCGCTAATACCATTATTGAAAGCGTCGACACCATAAAAGACCCAATATTGCTGTCATCTAATATCCGGGTCGCGTTAAAACGAACCATCGTCAATTTGATCTCGCCAAACAGCAAGACCATCCATGCTTTCATTATTGGAGCAACCTTAGAAGGTGAATTGAAAGGCGCGATCTCTTTGAGTCAGCAAAGCGACCCCAATATCCCTCTCGACTCGATTCCTGTTGAACCGACTATCTTGCAAAAGTTCCAAAACCGCATGCCGACCATAGTACAAACCATGCAGAGCCAAAACCTGCCACCGGTCATAGTTGTGCCGCCTACGACACGCCCAATGATCGCCAAGTTAGCAAAAGCCTTTGCCAAAGAGCTGATTGTGTTGAGTTACAACGAGATCCCAAATGAGTATGGGTTGAACGTATTGGGGGATGTGGAATAAGTCATAAGAGGCAAGAAAGAAGCCCATCCAAGCTCAAGAAAGCCTATTGATGGACCTCTTTACCCATTGACCTTCCCGCGAAGCCAATGAATGGTAAAACACGCTGACTAAAGAATGGGTTCACCATTCACCATTCACCATTCACCACGCGGGAATCTATTCATCCTATTGAGGTAAGACAACCTGACCTGAGACGATTGGGAAAGTGTTTATGGTTGGCTTTTTAGCCAAACGTACGGTTGTCGAGGCACCGCCAATTTCGTAAGTCACATCGTATCCATCAACTTGTGTCGATGTGGTGTATTCGGTGCTGCAGCGTTGCTCAGTGGTCGTTATTGTATCGTTTTTCTGTGCGTTATCTTGAATCTTACGCCCTGTCATTGCACCTGCTACCGTGCCAACGGCAGTCGCGATGGTTTTTCCTGAGCCACCTCCAACTTGGTTGCCCAAAGCTGCCCCAGCAGCAGCGCCGCCGATCGTGCCTATAATCTTGGCTTCATCTTTCACCTCAGCTTGTCGAGTAACCAGCACATTGTGGCAAACCTGATGAGGAGTCTTGACCGATTTAGTGACGGCCTCAACTAACGTAATATTGGCAAGTGTTGGGGCAGAAGCTTCCTCTTTACACGCTGAGAGTGTCACTACGGTTGTTGCTGCCATTACCACTGCTTTGATTTTCATTGTCTTTCCTTAATTATGTTTTTGTATCGGAGGGCATAATAAGGATTAAAATTAGTGATATTTCAGCGGTGAATGAATTCTATGTCATTGTCTGGTGAAGAGTCAGAGCCAGATAATCACACTGTAAAATTATTATCATGGCGTGGTGATTTACTATACAAACGTAGATTACGGGAGGATTTAGAATACTCGAACTCTATTTTTTTCAATGACGACGCCGCGTAACAACTTTCCAGATTGTTGGTTCTTAATTGAGACCGTATCGCCTATCAGCCCACTTTCCAACGCCATTCCTAACGTTTCTAAACGGATACTTTTCGATTGAAAAACCACATCCACAGCGTGCCCCTTTTCAACGTCATAATCCAAATACATAGAAGATGTAGTCAATAAATCGCCCTTGTTTACTGAGCGCTTGATTTTGCTGCCAGCGATTTCGTTAGCCTTGAAGAACACTTTTTGGTCTTTGTAGAGTTTGATAGGTTCAATCGCAATATCGTCATGCGTCAGTCTTTGGCCCTTCTTAAGCGCCTTATTGGCTGTCGCAGTCCAGACGGTTATTGTCGACGTGGAGGTCGCTGAAAGGGTCCATCTCTCTGGCTCACAGCGCACGTTCCACTTTTGTTTACCAAGCTTGATTTTACTTCTGTGCGTGACTTCAACCGACTCGCTACACTGTGGTAGCTGATGAATAGCTCGAGAAAAGCGAATCTGAATATCCAATTGATACTGCTGGGGATAACGGTAACGAATGGTTTGCTCAATGAGCGATTGGATTTGAGTGGAAAGTTGTTGTTCAAGAGTAATGTTACCGACTTCTGCGCTCACCTTGGTCACATAACCAAGGGCGAACAGCCATGTACTAGCTAGCTTTAATAACTTAGCCATACACCGCCTCAACCTAAACATTGACCCTTAGTTGATGCTTACCAAGCGCCTCTTCCATTGCTTGATGCTGCATCACCATGACGCTGCCTTGGCGCGCCAACTTAGTTTTGCACTGCTTGATAGTCAGCTCAATTTCCGCATCCAAAGTTTGAACACGTTGTAGTGCTTTTCCTTTGAGCCGAGCCTGCATACTTTTTGCGTACTGTCTGTCTTCACACCCCAGTCGCTTGGCCAGAGCAAATCGCTTATCGTCAGCGTCTGCTAGCCGTTGAGTCAGTGACGTGAACGCTTGATTGAGCGATTCCAGCTTCTGATACTCGCGGTTTAATATCGCCACACGAATGTCATCTAGACGTGCAGACAACTCGCCTGACAACGCCAGCACATGCTGACCATAGGTAATGTAACCAATCAGGTCGCTTCTACGTTCCATGATCCAGTCTCGTAATGACTTTCGCTAGTTCATCCATATCAAACACTAACTCTCCCGCGGAAATTTGCGCTTTAATCTGCTCGACTTTAGCCGTATCGATATCATCTACACCGTCAAAAAGGCTCTTGGTATTATCGAGTAACTCCACTTCATGTTGAGAGAGGTTAATCGGCTTCACCTTCGCTTTTTGATCCGGCTCTGTCTTTTTGTTTTGAACCACATCTACCTGAGTATGAGGCACAACGTGTTTCACATTGTCGACCTTAATTTGACTCATCTCTGCCTACCCATTTTGCTGCACTACTAATTAACTATAACGGCAGTATTTCGTCTCTGTTTCACCTTTTTCTCAATAGTTTGATTACATTGTCTCTGGTTGGCCCGCTAAAGCCGCGATGAATTGACTTCAGCGACAACTCTGGATTACTCACTAACTGATGTTTAAAACTGCCTAATTTGTGCAACTCTGGGTGTGAACAAAACGCGATAAGCTGGTCAGCTTTTTGCCTTTTCATTTTCAACATCTTCGATAATGCCAAATACAGTTTATTGACCCGTTCAAGTAAAGCATCGATTTGTTGATTCGAACCCGGCTCATTGACCAACAAGCGACTGATGTCGTCCAACACCGGATAGCGAGCTTGAGCCTGTACCGCAATCGGTGGTCCTTCAGCATAGCGACCACCTTGGCCCGAAACAAAGACCTGCCCATCCCACAATCGCCATTGTTGGTCTCGAATGCCGATCACGAACTCTTGTTGTGCATTAATTCTGAGCTGCAAATGCGCATAAGCAAACATCATCTTGAATTGTTCTAACAATACCTCTCTGTCTTCAGAGCGTTCAAACGCCAACGGTATCAATCGGTTATTGATGTACAGAGAGACAACTTCATCACGAAACCGCTCTCGCTGTAAGTCGAGCCCTGGAACCGTGAACTCGATAAAAGGGTTATCGCCTTGAATCGGCGCAAAACTTGAATCCACCACATAGTCACCAAACAACCGTTTCTGACTCCAAAACACCAGTTTTTTCTTAATCACATCGATGTGGTTAGCTTGCTCAGGGCTGTATTGATTCAGCTCTGCCAATTGGCGCAACTTAATCAACTCACTCGCCACGGTTCGTAGCACTTCCCCAGCCATCATGAGCCTGCTGTACATTTTGTGAGAGTCTGCGACTTCAGCAATCAGCTTAGGTCTTTCTTGCAAGTTCATTTGCACCATTTGCTGTCTAATGAGTGCATTATTCGGCTTGTTGCTGGTCAGCTTTTCTGGCTTCTTGATCTTTCCTGTCGTTGTCGGATTCACCTGATTCTTGCGCTGCGTAATACCCGTGAGTTTCATACTACCTCTCCAATTAGGTCAACCTTGGCTCGTTAGCAAAGTTCAGCTTGATGATCTCTTCCGATTGCATTTGTTTGACGATTTCAATGATATCTTTACGTGCTTGCTCAACCTGGCTGACCGGCACCGCGCCAATGCGCACCAAGTTTTCTTTGAGCTCTGTCGATACCCGTTGCGGCATGGAGTTAATGATGTAAAGACGGCAATCTTTATTGGTACCTTTCAGAGCATAAGCCCATTGCTCTAGGCTGACTCTTTCATTAATCAGGTTGATGGTCTCTAGGTCTTGATTAAATAGGGTAAAGAAATCAAACATCGCCTCTTCCACCAGCTCTGCGGCTTCAGCGTCTTGATCATGAAGGAATTGGAATAAATTGCTTTTGTCACCGGAATAACGGTTGATGAGGTTCGCGACAACTTTCGAACCTTGCAAGCTGGCAGACCCGCCACTGTGATAATTGATTTTGCAGCGATCGATAAGGTCTTTGAGTGTCTCCATCAGACCAGAGGTGAGTACCTGCGTCTTAGATATTTGCAGAATTAACGCATGGCACTCTTCTTCCTCATATTCATCCATGACACGGCTGCTGTATTCCAAAGGGAGGTGGGCAATCAACAGCGCTTGCAGGTTGATGTGCTCTTTTTTAAGGTCATTAACCAAGAGCTCCGGAGGAATCCACGCCAACTTTTCAGCATGTGAGCGGATCTCGTCACCATAGATCTCCGATACAAGATCTCTCGCTAAATTACCGTTTAACGTCTTTTCCAACACATTGGTGATGTATTGTCGTGTCCCGCCGAGAATCCCGGAGTGCTTACGAAAATCATCAAAAAAACCCGACAAAGAGACCAAAGCATCCTTAGCTTTAATGTCCTTCATCTTGCTCATGGCGTGCGTGATCTGTTTTATCTCTTCGTGGGTGAAGCCTTTGAGTACCTCAGAACCGATGTCTTCTCCCATCGTTAGCACCAACATCGCAACGCCGTCCACTGATTGATAGGTTTGTTTGCCATCCATGCACCTTCTCCTACTGACTTTTATTTGGTTCGTTATGCTTGTATCCAAGTACGTAAAATTTCAGCCACCCTATTCGGATCCTCTTTTGCGATGAGCTTGAGGTGTTTAATTTGAACTTCGAGTGGGCTATCTGCAGATGGCAAATTGTCATCGAGCGCTTTAATGCCGGTTGCATCAATACCTAACGATTCCAGTTTAGATTGCAATGCAGCATCAGCGGCACGCTCCTCTTTGGTAATGACGTCATCGTATTCCATGCTTTCCGCTTCCAACTCTTCTTGCTCCGCTGACTTAGTGAGATATTGAGCAAGAGGTCTCAGCACCACCATGATCATCAAACCACTGAGCATCACACCAAGTAGATATTTAAGAGGCTGCATAATATGCGTGTTCTCAAACCAAGCGACCGGGGCTTGCTCTGGAATGCCGGCAATCACAAAAGGGAAGTGAGTGGTATGAATACTGTCGCCGCGCTCGGTATTAAAGCCTATTGCTGAACGAACCACATTCTCAACATTAGTAAGCTCTTCAGGTGTCCAAGTTTGATTGGGGTTCGCTAAATCGTTGACCACAATAGAGACTGATAGGTTTTGCAATACACCTTGCTGGTGCTGAGTATGGCGAACCTTGCCGCTCACCGCATAATCACGCGATGTTTCACTTCGATTAACCTTGGCGTTGGGCTCTGGTTGAGGCTCTCCATCGGTCACGGGGGGGGTGTTACTCAATGCCCCCGGAATACCGAGCGCCATCGAAGACTCGTTCATGTCACTCAGTAAGGTCTCTTTTCGGACCACGGGATCAGCGTAGATCTCTTCTGTTTCTTCCACCTTAGAGAAATCAATATCACTGGCAATTTGCACTCGAAAATTAGCCGCACCGAGGATCGGAGTCAGCATATCGGTCGCTTGAGCAACCAAGGTTTTTTCAAGGTTACGTTTGTAATCGGATTGCTTGCCTGTCGTCACGGTAATGTCCCCAACCGTCGCGTCATTCGATAACAAACGACCGTGTTGATCGACTACTCGCACATGTTCCGATTTAAGCCCTATCACCGCACCAGACACCAAGTTAATGATTGACTCAACCTGCGTCGGCTTGAGGTCCATTCCATTGATAATATGAACAATCACAGAGGCTCTCGGCTGCTCAGCATCATCGCGCATAAACAGGCTTTCTTTGGGTATCGCTAAATGAACACGAGCTAAGCTCACGGCGCTCATGGTGGTGATACTGCGTGCTAGCTCGCCCTCTAAAGCATGGCGATAACGAGCGTTTTCCATAAACTGACTTTCACCAAGGCTCTTTGAGCTATCCAGTGAATCAAAACCACTCGGCAATTGTTCTTTTAAGCCTTTCGACGCCAATATCATCCGGATCTTGGCGACATCGCCTTCGGGAACCAGTATTTGTCCATCGTCCTGACTCAGTTGGTAACGTATTGATTCCTCGTCCAACATATGCAGCACTTGGCTAGAGTCGAAGTTCGCCGATTTACTATAGAGAGGTCTAAACCTTTCCGATGACGTCCACAACATAATCACGATGATCGCCGCTGTGATCGTCGCAAAAATAGTGATGATAATGACGTTGCGCTGTGAACTCTGCCAAAACATGGTGAGCCAACCAGAGGCTTCCGTGAGCTTCTCTTTAGCTGCTCCCATATTGTTGGTCAACGCGGGTTGAGTATCTGCTTCTCCTGCCATCGCTAATCCCTAGCCTAAATTGGCATTTTTATGATGTCTTGGAAGTTAGACACCATCTTGTTGCGCACTTGCATTAATGCATTGAATGAGAGCTGGGCTTTCTGAGATGCGACCGTTGCTCCCAATAAATCATCGCTTTTTCCTAACTCAACAGCGGTGATTTTTTCAGATGCATGAGACTGGTATCTATCCACAGTATCGAGCACACTTTTCAAGGTGTTGCTGAACGCCAGTGAACTGTCCGATACCGGATTTACCGCGAGATTGTCATGCGTGATGCCTCTCAACATGTTTCCAGTGACAGCTTGGTTAGAGAATGGATTACTGGCAACCTCTTGCTGCTGCTCTATCTTCCCTAACATGGCTTGTTGCATTTGGACTGCAGTCATCTTTTCCATTATTTACCCTCGCGGTTGCATCACTTGCGTACTAACCGAATTTCTACGCGACGATTCTTATCCCGGCCTTGCTGAGTCGTGTTGTCGTACTTGGGATAACGATCACCATGGCCACGTATCTCAATCATTTGCTTTGACACGCCATTGCCCATGAACCACTGCGCAACGTCCGATCCTCTCTGCTTCGAAAGTTGTAGATTAGCGACAGAATCACCGGAGTTATCGGTGTACCCATCAATCAGAATTTTAATGATTCTCGAGTCTCGTTTAACCAAGGTACTGATGTCGTTAATGGTGCGTTTCTGCCCTTCGGTGAGGGCCACCGCACCCTGTTGAAAGCGCAGTTCGACTCGACGTGCATGTTGGAAATTAACCGGCGGCAAGCCATAACGACATTCATTGAATTGTTCTAAAGCTGGCTTAAAGTTGGTGGTTGGGAAATAGACATCAAAGTCCATCGCATTGACGTTAAACCAAGCGCCACTCGCCATATCATCCAACATCAAGGTGGCGCCATCATCAGTCACCAGCGCCGCCCCTTGCTTGTTGACTCTTTCAATGGTGGTTGTGGTGTAAGACTGGGACGTTCCCCATACCGGCTCAGTGGTATTGAATGACGTTGAGGTCGGAAGCGAGCGCACACCTCGCTTTTCCACTCTGACTTTCATCGGGCTTGCTGCCAACAAAATGAATTGCACTGAAAAGCCAGTGTGGGGGTCGAAAGAGTTCAGTTCACACATATCAACAGACTCAGAAAACCGCCACTCGACGCTATCGAAGGGAACAATGTAGCGCTGCGCCAAAACCGGAGACGACATTACTCCCCAGCTTATTAAACATGCACTCAGCACCTTGCCAAGTCGACGTCGAAAAGCAGAAGAAATGTCTAAGCTAGCGCTCTCCCAAAAGTACTTATTCATAACAGGTCAAATAGTGAAATTCCGGCAACACGCGCAAAGGTTTTTTGCGTCGCTTCTAGCGCGATCATGCCTTGGTTAAGTTCAACGGATGCCTCTGCATAATCGAGTTCCTCTAGCTCAGAGCGAACCGTTTCTGCAAAGAACACCATATCGATGCTGGTCTCTTTTAGCCTTTCTAATGCGTTGTATTGACTCCCGATGTCGGTTAATGAAACCAACAAGTCTTGATGAAGCGCTTGGTTGGTATTGAGCGCGTTATCCAAAGCTGTTGTAAATCCCCCGGTTGCTAACTCCAACTCTGCTATCGCATTGTCTAAGTCAGTAAAAATTGCACTGCTACCTATGGTGTCGGTGATGGTTAAGTTACTCGGCACGTACTGATTATCACCCACCTTAGTTTCGCGATAATCTGAATTGGGATTTAAGGTATAAGGCGGTGCAGTATCGATTGCTGGATTGCTGATATCGGTACCTGAAAAGAGATAACTGCCATCATTGGCTTGGTTCAATGTGTTCAACATTTCCGTTTTAAGTGACTTAAGTTCGAGCACGATTCCCGCCCGACTTTCCGCATCAAGAGTGCCGTTTTTCCCTTGTAGAAGCAGTTCATTCACTTGTTGGGAGAGCGACTCCAGCGTGTTGACGTTAGTTTCGTAGCGCGTCAGTTGTGACTGCACATTTTCGATATTTCGCTGGTACTGCTGATTATCAGAGACTGTCTTTTTTAATCCCTCAAGGCGCACTGCGGCAATTGGGTCGTCGGATAAATGATTGATCCTCAGCCCAGTCGACATTTGCTCAAAAACTTTGTTCAAGCGGATGTTGTTGTCCATTAATGAACGCTGCATCACCGCGTTAAATTGGGAGTCCGTTACACGCATCACTTTTCTCCTAGAATGCTCTTAGCAAGGTCTGGAACATCTGATTGGCCGTGCTAATAATTTTCATATTGGCCTCATAAGCGTTGAGGTACAGCAGCATGTTGGCGGCCTCTTCATCGGAATTAACCGCACTGACACTGTCTCTCGCCACTTGTGCGTCTTCCATGCTCACTTGAGCTGCCGTTGCTTCGCTCTGTGCCTGGCGAGTGAAAATACCGATATCACCGAGTAGCCCTGAGTAAGCGCTGTAGGGTGTTTCTCCCACCACAGAACCATTGGTTAATGGTGTTTGTGACAGCATCGATAGGTCTTTCAACACATCGCCATTTCCGGCAAGCGTTGCACTCGATGAAAAGGCTAAGTCTTGTGCCGTGAGGCTAGGATCAATCGCCAAAGATAGGGCTTCACTGCCTGGGGTGTAAGTAAACAAGTTCTGACCCGCCACACTATTGAGGTCAAACCCAGAATTTAATGCCGAGTTCACACCGTCGGCCAAGCCTTTGGCAAGATCTGCTAGCAGTGTTTTGATGGGTTCATATTGATTCGTTTTTAGTGCTTCGAGCGCTCCTAACTCTCCACCTAATGAAGCATCAACAGGCGTTGTCATTGACTGAAAGGTGATATTCAAATCCGTGCTGTAAGGGTCGCCACTGGATAGGTCTCGCGCAAGCGATGCGGCATAGCCACCAATCACTAGAGGTTGGCCGTTTGGTGTAGAAAGTTCGACGCCGCCATTGGTGTAGATCACCTGAACATCGAGAGACTTAGAGAGTTCATTGAGGTGTTTATCCATCGCATCTTGTAAACCACCAACGTTCTTGCCTAGCAGCGCATCTTCTTGGAGCTTTTGGTTTAGAGAAGCGATGCTTTCTAATTGACTATTCACATGGGTAACCAGAGCACCATAGCGCTCACTTTGCGCGGCTTCTTGCTGGCTCAACTGGGCAGATACAGAGTTAAACTGTTGCGCCAAAGCGTCAGCATTGGTCAGTACTTGCTGGCGAAAAGCAACACTTTCGGGGGTCACACTGGCCTCATCAATGGCAGCAAAAAATCCGTTCATCCCCTGTGTCAGGCTCAGCCCATCCGCCCCCAATAAGTTTTCCAAATTGGAGAGACCATTGAAGTAGCTCTGGCTAAATTGGGCAGATTCCGTCGCTTCTCTTAATCGATTGATAGACGATTGATCGGCAATGCGCAGGATATCGCTCACCTCAACACCAGATCCTAAATTAATACCATTTACGGCATTGCCCGATAAACTGGCTTCCATGGTCACTATTTGACGGCTATACCCCGGAGTATTCACATTAGCGGTATTTTGCGCCGTCGTATTGAGCGCTACCCGGTTGGCGAGCGCGCCACTTAACCCGATGTTGGTCATACCCATTACTGATTCTCCTTATCAAAAGGTCGGCCCATAACTTGTGATGACAACTGTTTAAAAATCATCTCGGCTAATCCGAACGACGATTGACGGCTGATTCGCTGTGCAAGTTGAGCATCTAGCATGCCCTGAAACATATCGTCTGATTTCATCGACAACGGATTATCTTTGTCACTAAGCGCTTGGCTGGCAGAGCGCATTCGGGTCAGCATTTGTTGTAAAAACAACGCCTCAAACTGCTGTGAAGCCGCCAATAATCCTGAAGCAGAATTGTCATGCTTTAATTTAGCAAGCGCGTTGTTGTCCAAGTAAAAGTTGGTCATTGCTTGGCTCGAACCAGAGCTGGCTTTCGCCATGTGTCCTGTTTCAGGCGCTCTGTCCATCATTAATCTTTCAAATGGCTGTGAATATTCAGCCTGTTTGACCGACGCCGCCATTTTGGGACTATCCAGTATTGGCGCCGCATAATGACTTGATATTGGTTCAAGCGCCGCGTGAGTCACAGCCGTTAGATTCGTCATTAAATCACCACCAAGTCCCCGTTAATGGCACCCACCTCATCGAGTGCCTGCAAGATCTGCATCAGCGCTTCCGGCGTCGCTCCAATGTTGTTAATCGCATCAACGATCTCTTGCAGATTGGTCCCTCTCGGCCAAATCATAGTGGTCCCATCTTCTTCATCCACACTCACTTGTGAGTTCTGAATAATTGCGGTTTCCCCAGCAGTATTGAAAGCACCACCGGGCTGAGAAACGGATTGAGATTCCAGTATTGTCACGGTGATCCCACCTTGGCTGACCGCCGCTTCAGACACCGTCACATTCTGGCTGATCACCACTGTTCCGGTGCGAGAGTTGAACACCACCTTAGGCAATCGGCGGCCCTCTTCAACCTCAAGTTCTTGAATCATGGCAACGAACATCACTCGGTCTTCGCTATCAAGCGGGGCAGAGACTTGGATCTGACCTTTATTGAGCGCTTTCGCTACCTGACCGCCAAACATCTTATTAATGGCTTTGGAAACATTAAGCGCGGTTTCGTAATTCGGTTGTTTGAGCTGCAAGCGTATCGTTGGCTCTAAATCAGCACCGGTCGATACCTCACGTTCTAAGGTCGCACCATTGGGAATACGCCCGACGGTCGGAGTGTTTCTTGTAATGCTGGTTCCGTTTTCACCAGTGGCATTGAAGCCACCAACCACAAGACTGCCTTGTGCTATGGCGTACACTTCGCCATCAATACCTCGTAGTGGAGTGAGCAATAAGGTGCCTCCGCGCAAGCTTTTTGCATCCCCCAATGAAGACACCGTCACAGTCAGGGTTTGACCTGCACCTTGGTGAGGTTCCACCATGGCTGTGACACTAACGGCAGCGACATTTTTCAGCTTAGGGTTAGTGGAATCATCCAGTTGCACCCCAAATTGTTTGATCATGTTAACTACCGATTGTTGCGTGAACTTCACTTGCGATTTATCGCCAGACCCGTCCAAACCCACAACTAACCCATAGCCAATAAGTTGGTTTTGTCTATCGCCATACACCTCGGCGACTTCTGCAATTGGTCGTGCCGCATCTGCCGAAGAGATAAACCCAAGCAAACACCAAGGCAGCGCCAATGAGGTTAAGTAGAAGCGAATTAGGGCACTCATTAGAATGGCATCCATGGCGAATTGAAGAACTGTGTCAACCAACCAGCAGTGTTGGTATCAGCAAACGAGCCGCGGCCAGCATAAGTAATTCTTGCATCGGCAATTCGCTGGGAAGAGAGTGTGTTGTCTGCCTGAATATCATCGACCCGTACATTGCCAGTCAGACGAATGTATTCATCTCCTTGGTTAAGCTTGAGCCACTTCTCTCCTCTTACTCTAAGCACACCATTGGGCAAGACGTTGTACACGGTGACAGTAATAGAACCCGATAAGCTGTTACCTTGTTTCGAGGCAGCTGCGCCATCAAAATCTCGCGTGGCATCAACAGAAGCGCTCACGTCTTCAAAGGTCTTGTTGCCCAATGTAGGCGCGGTGATGTTAGCGCTGGAATCTTTGCCATATTGGGTTGAAGCACTCTTATCTGACTCTGTTTTTTCATCCAACAACACCGTTAAAATATCGCCCACACGGTACGCTCTTCGATCTTGGAACAAGGTCATCGAAGTCGTTCCCGTATAGAGGCTACCTTTACTGACTCTGGTCACTTGATAGTCCAGCTCGGGCGGTGCATACGCTTCATCATTTGGCGATGGTGGAATAAAATCGTCTTGGCGACCAGCACAACCCGCCACCATCACCACCAGCAAGGTAACTACGGCGAGATAATAAATCGCACCGATTGCATACGGCTTACCCAACCTTGGCTTAATTGGCTTTTCCATGTCAGATCTCCCTAGCAACCATCGTTATTCGCTCGTTAAAGCAAGAGCTATGATTGCTGCGCGATGTACTGCAGCATCTCATCGGCTGCGCTGACCATCTTGGCGCTCATCTCATAAGCGCGTTGGGTGGCGATCATATCAACCATTTCTTCCACCACCTGTACATTCGATCCTTCAAGTGCCCCTTGTTTTAACTGGCCTGAACCTTCTGTTCCTGCGACGAGCTCGACCGCTTCACCCGAGCCTTCCGTTTCAATAAATAAGTTTCCCCCTTGAGCAGAGAGCCCTGCAGGGTTCATGAATTTCACTATGGTGATTTGCCCTAGATCTTCAGGATTCACTTGGCCCGGTATCGTAGCGCTGACCACACCATCAGCAGTAATACTGACCAGAGTTGCTTCTGGAGGAATGACGACTTCAGGGATCAGAGGATAACCTTGGGCATTAACTAGCTGGCCATCAGAGTTGGTTTGAAACTGACCATTTCGGGTATAGAGCAGCTCGCCATCTGAGTTCTCAATTTGAAAGAAACCATCACCTAGAATAGCCAGATCAAATTGTTGGTTGGTATTCTGGATATTCCCTTGAGTAAACACTTTCTCGGTGCCGACCACTCGAACACCATTACCGAGCTGAATCCCCGTTGGATGTTCATTAAGCTCTGTGGTTTCGGTACCTGCTTGCTTATCGACACTATAAAAAAGATCTTCGAACACCACTCGGTCTCGCTTAAAACCCACCGTATTGATATTGGCAAGGTTGTTCGAAATCGCCGTCATTTTTGCATCCTGTGCGGCCATCCCTGTTTTGGATATCCATAAGGCACTGTGCATAATTCCCTTCCTTAAGCTTTGAGAAGCTTATTGCCTATCTGAGCGATCTCATCCGCGGATGCCATCACTTCAATTTGCATTTCGTATTGTCGAGTCAGCGACATAATGCTGACGAGCTCTTCTAAACTGGAGACGTTACTCGCCTCTAAATAACCAGAACGAACCTGAACGCTAAAGTCTTCAGCCAGAACCTGACCGTCTTTGGGAACAAAGTGACCACTCGCATGCATGGTCATCTGTTCGTTCTCGGGTTTAACCAATTTAAGAGCGCCAACCTCTAGCGATGCCTCACCGCCAATCGGAGTGATCGACACCAATCCATTCGAACTCACCGACACAAACTCAAAGTCTGGCAACACCATTGGACCATCAGTCGACATCACTCGGCGCTCACCAAGGTAGAGTTGACCATTACCATCCAATCGAAAATTGCCCGCACGTGTGTAGAGCTCGGCAGGTTCATCTTCTAACCCTTCGAGCGTAATAAAGCCGTCACCATTAATGGCGACATCCAGTGGTCGCTCGGTGCGTATATCTTCACCCTGGGCAAAGTTATTGATTGACGAGTTGGTTCTGGAGGTGACGGAAGTAAGAAAGCCTGAACCTTCAAGGCGCATTGGTGTTGAGTGCTCCATCAAGGCTTTAAAACCAACGGTGTCCGCATGGGACAAATTATTCGCGCGCACGTGCTGAGCGAGCATGGTTCGCTCAGCACCTTTCGCTGCACTAAATAGAATCGGATTCATAGTGCTACACCACGTTGAACAAGGCTTGCGTCAGTTGATCCGATGTCGATATCGACTTGGTATTGGCCTGATAGTTACGCTGAGCTGTCATCAAGGCCACCAGTTCAGACGTCAGATCAACGTTGGAGCCTTCGAGCGCACCGGAAGTCAAATCCCCGAACACACCACTGCCCGCAGTACCCAGAACAGGCGTGCCAGAACTAAAGCTTTGTAACCAAGCGGTATCACTGGTTTTTATCATGTTTTGAGGTGAAGCAAAGTCGGCAAGCACCACCTGACCTTGTAGTTGAGACTGACCATTGGTGTAGGTGGCAAAGATACGGCCATCGTTTTCCATTCGCACACTGGCATAATCACCTGAGGTGTAACCATTTGGGCTATTTTTGGAAACAACAAAGTCACTACCAAACTGGGTGACTGCGGATAGATCGATGTTCACAGTGACACTGTTTGCCCCATTGGCAGGATCAAAACTGACGGAGTAGTTACCGCCCGATGAGATGGTGCCATCGGCATTAAAGGTAAAGTTTGCAGTATCCGTCGCAGTTGGCGAAGCTGCGGGAATTAAGGCATCGGCGCCATCAATCGCTTTACCATCAACCAAGACATGGACATCCCAATCATTAGACGCACCTTTGACAAAATATTGGCTCACCGTATGTGGGTTACCCAAAGAGTCATAAACTGGGGTGGTATAAGAGTGGTTGTAGGTGGATGAATCACTATAATCAAATGCGCTGGCGGGAACCTGCTCTCTGGCATCGAGATTGGCAACAAACTCAATGGCATCTGTTTCCCTAGCCTGCAATGATGCAGTACTTATCTGCACCGTGCCTACCGAACCGAGCAATAAATTGTTATTACCATCAACCGAGTAACCTTGTAGGGCCGCACCGCTGTTCGCAGTGATCACCCCATCAGCATTCATGTTGAAAATACCAGAGCGGGTATAGAGAGTTTGCCCTTTACTGTCTTCAAGCACAAAGAAGCCATTGCCACTTAATGCCATATCCAGTGAGCGCCCGGTTCCTGTTACCGTTCCGCTTTTTTCAAAGTTTTGCGAAACCCCCACCACTTCAACACCGCCAGCTTCACTGCCACTGTAAACGGACGCAAATTCGGTTCTCGACTCTTTAAAGCCCGTCGTAGAAACGTTAGCAATATTATTGGAAATGGTGTTCAGCTCCGAGTTCGAGGCATTTAGCCCGCTCAGTGCAATACTAAAACTCATAATGTCTTCCTCTTCACGCTAAAGAGGCTATCTCCGTAGATTCGAACATCAGCGGAGAACGACAGCCGCCATCTTACTTACTTAAAAGAACTAAAAAATACAAACCAAAAACCGGCAAAGCCGAAAATTTAGCGAAAGTTATCTAACTAATTAAAAGCCTTACTCATTTGAGAAGGCAGCCACGTCATAAAACGCGACCATGCCAACCCCTTTAACCTGCAAGTGACTGGTGCCACCTATCAAAGGTGTCGTTACATGTTCCACCTGGCCATGCTGATAAATCGATGGCTGGTAATCTTGTCCACTGTCCAATTTGATACGCATCTGATACTCACCGGTTAGCCCCATGGCTTGCGCATCTAATGTGTAATCCACTCGCCCTGCGCTGTTCGGACCAAGGTTCATCGACTTAACGTTGCCAAGCGAATCGACTAGCTCGAGCATCACGGTATTCGATGGCGCCTGTAACTCAATGTACCCCGTATGCTGCTCAACAACCGATGCAGACAAACGATCACTTTTTACCGTCACCGTTTTATCAATCAATGCGGCGGTGCTAAGCACTTGTAAGTTATCGAGCATTGTCGAATTATTTTGCGTCAGTTGAACAAGGTTTTCCGTACTTTCAACCTGAGAGAACTGCGCCAACTGTGCGACATATTCCGTGCCATCAGTTGGGTTAAGTGGATCCTGATTTTCAATCTGAGCCACCATTAAAGTAATGAACTCATTCTTTAATGCACTCGCACTGTTCGGATTACCTTGAGGGGTCATCGTTGACGCAGACTCAATATTATTGACCTGCGCAGCACCGGATATCGTTGTCATGGTGTCGTTCCTCTGGGGTCATTGGCGAACAGTTGGATTAACTGCGCCAAAGCCCCATCAATGATTGTTGCATCGACTTTACGTTGCCGAGCACTTCTACGCTGGCTTCAAAACTACGAGTAGCCGAGATCATGTCAGCCATTTCGTTAACGACATTAATGCCAGAGTAATAAACATACCCTTCGTCATTGGAGAGAGGATTGTTGGGCTCGTAACGCCCTTCCATCATTGAGGAGACTTCAACAACATCGGCAATGCGAATCGGCACTACACCTTGCTGTTGAGTTTGCTGTGCATTGAAATGGTTATAGACCGCTGAGAAAATCGGTTTCAACGGTTTATAGACTTGTGATGGGTCACCAGATACGGAATCGGCATTCGCCAAATTACTGGAGATAGTATTAAGCCTGACGGTCTGTGCACTCATCGCTGAGCCTGCCGTCTCGTAGATACCTAAGAATGCCATGATGTCCCTACCTAATTCACTTATTGTCCTTTGATGGCAGACTTTATCCCGTTGATCTTAGACTGCAAAAACGCAAGGCTCTGATGATAATCCATCACATTTTTCGCGAACCTAGCTTGCTCGTTTTCTAGCTCAACAGTGTTGCCATCTCGTGTTCTTTGCACAGGAATCCGATATTGAGCCGCCGTACCTATGTACCAGTCTTTTGAGTGACCAATACCACTGAGTACCGCCTCAAATCTGAGATCCATCGCTTTGTAATTAGGCGTATCCACGTTAGCAATATTGGAGCTCAATACTGCCGCTCTGTCCAAACGAAACTGCACCATTTTGGGGTGTACCCCAAGTGCATCGTCTAAGTGAATCATTGCCCTAGCCTCGTCGTTGTTTGGCCTTAATCCTTATCAGAAGTAGGCCTTTATCTTTTTATATTTTCTCTCGCAACCGAAGTTGAAATGAGATTGCTTTAACCTATAGTTAGGATTAATTAGCGTGTCAAATTTGAGAATGACCGCAAAAACCAACCATTGGTACTTGACATGAATAAATTATCATTGACTGAATTCGGAAATCCGAGCATAAAAATGCGTAAGTTTCTGTTAAGACATTCAAGCCATTTCTCAACAGAAATTATTGATATTTTTAAATTTAACTTTGCGGGCCGTCACGTCAAAGCCACGTTTTCAGAAGCGCGCCGACCACCAGCAAACAGCATCAAAACCGTTCTTCATATTGAGGAATTTGGACATGTTTTTTTCTTTATTTCACCCCAAGCTGCCGATATTCTGCTACACAAGCACCTCAACAACCCATTACCACTCAAAAAATCTAAGCGTAGCAACCCCGATATTGCGCTAACCCAAACCCACCTAAGGCTTTTTCAAAAGTTCACCATGGCGATCACCAACGCGCTGACTGCCGATGCCAATCATTACGCCATTGAGCACACCGACCATCAGCCCTCTGACATTGGCGTCACCATTACGTTTGAGTTTGACGACCAGCAACTCGATGTGACCTTCATGATCGACAACAAGTATGTGAAAAAGCTGCGCGACATGATGGAAAGTAACGAAACATTTGATCGGGAAGAGATACTCGACAACCTGCGTTATCAACCCGTCGAATTAGGGTGCGTCATGCTTCACAAGCAGTGCACACTGCATGAGCTTTCTCAGCTGAAACCCGGAGATTTTATGCCCATGACCCTATGCAAAAACCTAACAGTCAAGGTCAACGGGCACCCAACTTTTTTTGGCAAACTTCAATCCATAAACTCTGAACTGGGAGTCGAAATCGATGGCTAACGACAAAGAGACACGCAACATTGACAGCTCAATGAGCGACCTAAACCTGCATGATGAATTGCCAGATCTTGATGATTTAGATCTGGATGATCTTGCCGACGACATCGACCTTGGAGCCGACAAAGAGCATGTCAGTAACATCTCTCTGCTCAAGAGTATTCCTGTCGATATCACCGTTGAGGTTGCACGCAAGACATTGATATTAGACGAGCTACTGAACTTAAAGGCAGGCAGTGTTGTGATGCTGGAAAAACATGAAGGAGACCCTGTTGATATCAAAATCAATGGCACCGCATTCGGCACAGGGGAAATCGTATCCAAGAATGGTCAGTATGGCGTGAGATTACTGAGCATCATCAAGAAGCCAAGTAAGTAAAGCCTTTGAGTAACGCAAAGAATACGATGTCTAAACCAATATTCTTCACGCTCGCTTTGACCTTATTTGCGGGCGCATCGCACGCAGAAGGGCTGACGATTCTCAGTGAAACCACCACATCTGACGGCACAGAATACAGCGTTAAATTGCAGATTCTGATCCTGATGACATTACTGAGCTTCGTTCCAGCTTTCGTGATTATGTGTACTAGCTTCACACGAATTGTCATTGTTTTGGCCATTTTAAGGCAAGCGCTTGGCCTACAACAAACACCGCCAAATCAGGTGCTTGTGGGGATTGCCCTGATTTTCACTTTGCTGATCATGAGGCCAGTTTGGACCAAGATTTACGACACCGCTTACATTCCATACTCAAACGACGAAGTGACCTTGATGGAGGCGTTAGACACAGCCGAAAAACCACTGCGTCGCTACATGCTCGACCAAACACAACGCAAGGCACTTGAACAAGTCTCCAAGATAGCCGGAGAAACCTCCATAGAGTCTGATCAGGATATCCCCTTCTTAGTTTTACTGCCGGCCTATCTACTGAGTGAGCTCAAGGCTGCCTTCCAAATCGGCTTTATGTTGTTTTTGCCCTTTCTTGTCATCGACTTAGTGGTGGCGTCTGTCCTGATGTCGATGGGGATGATGATGTTGTCGCCCTTAATTGTCTCTCTGCCTTTTAAACTGCTGGTATTTGTCATCGTCGATGGTTGGGGCTTACTCATGGGTAGTTTAGCCAACAGTTTCTGGATAAGTGGATGAGCCCGGAAGAAGCCGTCACACTGGTCAGCCAAGCAATCTGGCTGATCATTCTTATGGTGTCGGTTCTTATTGTGCCTAGCCTAGTCGTCGGTTTGGTAGTAGCGATTTTCCAAGCCGTCACTCAAGTCAATGAACAAACCCTTAGCTTCCTCCCTAGACTGCTCGTCACTCTGCTATGCATCATTCTTGCAGGCCACTGGCTATTACAAGAGATCAACGACCTATTCTTGTTTATCTTCAATACGATACCAAGCAAGGTTGGCTAGCCATGATGCAAATAACCTTTACCGATATTACCCAATGGCTAGGGGTACTTTGGTGGCCTTTTGTTCGGTTTGCTGGGCTTTTTCTGATCGCACCATTTTTTGGTGATAAAGCGATACCGGTAAGAGTTAAGCTGCTGTTTGCTTTTATTTTTTCTCTGCTTCTCGCCCCAATGGTGAAAGAGGTTCCTCCATTTAACCCATTCAGTATCGACACCCTATTGTTCTCTTTTTATCAGCTCATCTTTGGGTTTTTGATTGGTTTTGCGGTGATGATATTTTTCACCATTTTTTCGATTGCGGGTCAGGCCATTTCCATGCAAATGGGTTTAGCCATGGCTGTGATGAACGACCCTGCCAACGGAGTCAGCATTGCCATCATTGGCAGAATCATGTTCATCACTTCCATGCTGCTTTTCCTCTCTTTGGACGGGCACCTAGTGGTGCTGCTTGTGTTCAAAGAGAGCTTTGAGTATTGGCCTCTCAATTCACCTTTCCCTTTCAACAGCATTGAATACGTACTGAAAATGGTGTCTTGGATGTTTGCGACCGGCTTGTTGGTAGCGGTGCCTGCTATCGTCGTCATGCTATTAAGTAATATTACTTTTGGTCTAATGAACAAAGCGGCACCGTCTCTTAATGTCTTTGCACTTGGTTTCCCAATGACCATGCTACTTGGCTTATTCGCATTAATGGCGTCTCTAACCGGTATCGGCGATCACTATTTTGATCTGGTATTAGAGTTGAACCAGCACCTGCACTATATGCTGAGGCTGCCTAATGTCTGATCATAAAGATTCCGGAGACAAGAGCGAACAACCCAGTCAACATAAGCTCGCTAAAGCTCGGCGAGAGGGACAAGTACCGCGTGCGAAAGAGTTCGTTTCTTCCATAACCCTCATCAGCGTCGTCGCTTACTACGTGTTGAATGTAGACATGATTAAACAGACCTTCATTGAACTGTTTCTTGTAAGCTTTCAGTTTGATAGCCAAACGGTCAGCCAGCCAATGGCTATCGTCGAGTTAGTCGGCACCGCGCTTTTTTCGATGATCACGCTATTTTTCCCGCTATTGATTTATCAAATGATTGCCGCAATTGTCGGCTCGACGCTACTTGGAGGGTGGATATTCAGCCCATCTTTGCTGGTTCCCAAATGGGAAAAGATAAGTCCACTCAAGGGATTGAAGCGTATCTTTTCCTCTCAATCGATCGTCGAACTGTTCAAGAACGTTATTAAGGTCTCTCTGTTTTTTACTCTGCTGTATTGGGTCATATCGAGCTACATCTCAGTGATCACCAACCTCGTCAGCGCACACTTTGATACCGTGGTGCTTTCAGTCGCGACCATCACCATTGAGTACTTGGGCTACCTTCTTTTAATCGTCTTGCTGTTTGGCCTGTTTGATTTCCCCTATCAACGACACGAATTTACAAAGCAGATGAAAATGACCAAGCAAGAGGTCAAAGATGAGCACAAAGAACAAGAAGGGCGACCTGAAGTGAAAGCTCGAATCCGTCAGATACAGACTCAAAATGCCAAGAGAAGTGCCAATGAACGAGTGCCAAAAGCGAGCGTTGTATTAACCAACCCAACCCGTTACGCCATTGCCCTAATCTATGATTTGAGCCAAGCTGAAGCACCGTTTGTTGTCGCGAAAGGTCAAGATGATGTGGCGTTGTACATCAGAGAGCTTGCAGCTAAACACGAGGTTGAAGTCATCGAGAGCCCGGCACTCACTAGGGCAATTTACAACACCACTCAAATCGACCAGATGGTTCCAAACCAACTCTTTGTCGCAATAGCGCACATCCTAACTTATGTGAATCAGCTAAAAGCATGGCGCAAAGGCGAAAGAAACAAACCCACCAGCTTGCCCCAATTCAACATCCCTAAGTCTTGGTCCGACCCGACCGATTAGATCGCGACTTCACCGAATGAAGCACCCAAAGTTGTCGTTTTTGTTCAATACCCAAATCCAATAGCCACTTACACTTTCGGTCATTGAAACAACAGAGATTAACGCGATGTTAGACATCAAAAAGATCACAACACTTAGCGACTTAAGTGAATTAAAAACGGCTTACTTTTCAGAATCGACAGCGCCACTCGATGGCATGTGGCATTTTGGCTTTGTACCAATGTCAGACCATTTCGGTTTTTACGAGAGCGGCAAACTTGTGGGTTACTGCGTACTAAACAGTGAAGGTTACTTGCTGCAGTTTTACCTTGTACCAGAAGCTAATGTAAACATTGCAGACCTATTTACCATGATCATAGAGAGCAACAGCTCAGTGATTGGTGAAGTGCAAGGCGCATTCGTGAGCACCGCAGAGCCTCAATATTTATCACTGTGCTTGGACAACAGCGCATCATTTAAAGTCAATGCCATGATGTATCGCCAACACTCTCAAGCTAGTTGCGATTTCAGTTCCAACCGGATTGAAAAGCTCGACATGAACATCGCGACACAAGAACAACTCGATAACTTCGTTGAATTTGCGGTATCAGCTATTGGTGCGCCCAAAGAATGGCTCAGCGGTTACTACAGCAACTTGATTACTCGCCAAGAGCTATGGGGTTACTGGGAAAATGGTGACATTCTCGCAGCCGGTGAGTGCCGTAAGTTTGATGAGTACCAAACGCAGTATGCCGACTTAGGCATGATTGTCGCTGAGCAAGAACGGGGCAGAGGCTTAGCAACACGCGTACTGAACTTTCTAACACAACACACCACCAGCCAAGGTTTAGAAGTTATATGCTCGACCGAGAGCAGTAATATCGGTGCGCAAAAAGCAATTGAGCGAGCTGGTTTGTCATCAAAGCATCGCATCTTGCAGTTTGACTTTAACTAATAAAATACTCAGCCTAGCCCTTGCTCTGCTGAGTATGCTCAGGCGCAGGTCCAATACTAGGCATAATCCGTAAGGATAAAACTGTCGCCGACAAGGATATCCACATATAGTTGTGGTGATACTCATCAGAAATAGAAGCTAGAATGATCAATTGGTTACAGTCTCCTCAATCCTCCGTTGTTGCTCAATACATTGATTGTTATTGGCTTATCGAGAAAACGCCCGATGCTCAAACTCATCAGTTTCCGATACTCAACCCTGACCCTTCAGCACATTTGATTCTGTCGCCAAGCGATCAACCATATCACTACACAATAGAGCAACAAGTCCAACAAGGAATTGGTAGTCACCTATTACTGCCCCATCACAAAGCCATAAAACTGGATCACTCAAAGCCGTTTATCCACTTTGGCATCAAGTTCCATGTAGGGGCTCTGTACTCGCTCACTATCCCTGATTGCCCGCACCCAAGTTTAGATCGCGTCAACAACATCGACCTTGCTGTTCTACTCAACAATTATGATGCCGATGTAACGTCACTGATTAAACTTGCTCAAAGCGACTTTAAAGCTTGTTGCCAACAGTTGGATGATTTACTACTGCCTTGGCTATCGACCGCTAAAACCGATAGACATAGCGAGCTCACTCGAAAAGTGCTGGGTGTGCTTGGTTCAACGCAGATTGCTGAACTTGGTGACAAGCTGTTTTGCTCACAAAGAACACTAGAGCGAAGCTTTAACAAAGTGACAGGCCTAACGTTAAAACAGTGCCAATCAATGAACCGACTCGAAGCGATGCTCGAATACCTTTATAAGAAAGAGTTGAGTGACATAGACTGGCTAGACGTTGCTTATCAATTTGGGTTTAGCGACCAACCTCACCTGATTCGTTACCTAAAGAAGACCATTGGCCTCACACCAAATACCTATGCGAAAGAAGGTGGGTTAACCATAGATGTTTATGGCGGGGTCAGGCCAGAGTAACGAACTGCCTGCGCGCTAGATCTCTGTCTATCGTGTCCCATTCGTAGCAAGTTTTATTGAGTTTAGAATTGCGACTCCATATACTGGAAACACCATCAGACGGAGGGCAATAATGAATAATAAAAACAAACACATAGTTTTAATTCATGGTCTGTATATGCCTGCGTTGATCATGCAATATCTAGATAGAAATTTTAAGAAACACGGCTTTACCACCCATAAGTTCGCCTACAACTCGCTACGTTTCCCTTCTGCCGCTAAACGCCTCAACCGCTTCGTGAATGCACGCTTTGATGAGCACGATGAGGTCTACTTTTTTGGTCACTCACTCGGTGGCTTGTTGATTCGTCACTACTTTAAATTTTACCAACCCGACTTTGCCGACACCTGCATCATTACCGCGGGGACTCCACACAACGGCGCGACTATCGCTAAAACGCTGTCGAATCATGGGCTTGGGTTTATCTTTGGTTCGAGCAAGATGATCTTAAGCGATGGCTTGGGTGATTATGATATTGATGTACCGATTGGCGTGATTACTGGCACCTACGACGCAGGTGTAGGTCGCATTGTATTGGGCAGAAACCCAGGTGATGGCACAGTTACGCTTGAAGACGCGAACCTGCGAGGCGCAACAGACACCTGCGCCCTCAAGCTCAATCACACAGCGCTTGTGTACTCAAAGGAAGTGGTTGCACTCTCAACTCAGTTCATCCAACACAGGGCTTTCAAGAGCGCTTCATAGCTTATTTACGTTAGCTTTCACACATTTACTCCTGTATCGAGCTCTTGTTTTCTTATTTGTGATAGATAAAAACAAAAATACCACTCTGCGATAAGAGTGGTATTCAAAGATTCATGACTGTGAGTACACGGCTTGTTATAAGCGATTGACTCGTGTTGGTAAGAACACCTCACCCAACATGCATCGCACCGAACCACCACCAATATCTTCAATCGTTTTCACGTTAAATGGTAGCAACTTACCGTGTGTTGAAAGCTGCGCTAGCTGAGCTGGTGAAAACGCATCGTAAGCCGATTGAGACATCGCAATCACCTTGTCGCCATTCACGGTTTCCAGTTGTAGGATGTTGCCACAGAATCGGTTCATCTGATCAATTGAGATAGAGATAACCTGCTTATCTTTAGCAAGTGATTTCACCACAAAGCGGCGCTCAAACTCTGGGATCACTTCATCACAGATCACACAGAAATTATCACCAATCGCCATCATCACATTGGTGTGGTAGATCGGCTGACCAGACGGCAGTGCTGTTTGGAATGACACCACGCGAGAATAACCAATGCGCTTTGCATAGTCTTCTAACACTTCACGGTCACAACGCTGAGAAAGCGCAGCATAGATAGTCTTGTTGATATGGTCGATTACCATCACGCCCGTGCTCTCTAGATAAGAACCTTGAGCGATGTAAGACTCTAGAGACTCGCTGTGGTTAACAATGCGACCAGACGCTTCAAGTGCTTCAATAAGGGCATTTGGCTTAACTTCATTTTGACGGTTTTCACACGCCATAGGGAACGTAAATAAGCTTCCGTCGCCACAGGTGCTAAACCAGTTATTAGGGAAAACCGCATCTGGCGTTTCCACACCAAGTTCTGGGTAATCAAACTCTACAACTTGCACACCTTCTTTACGCAACGAAGCGACCATCGCCTTAAATTCAGCCATGGTTTCTAATTTTACTTCAGCTTCGGTCAGATTAACTCTGTTCTGAAACTCATTATCTTGTGCCGTTTCTTCATTAAATTTAAATTCTTTTGGCGGCACCATAACAACGCAATTGGCGTTTTGAACATTCGTAATGTGAAGTGATTTTTTGTGTAGGTTTAACATCTCAACCGTCCCTATCTTTTATTTACCTCAGAATTGTAAACAACTTGTTACGACAAGATTCACTGAAAAGAATAATGATTTGAATATTTATCCCAAACAATTCCTGCAAAACTCAGTTTATTCGGTAATTTTTACTGCAAGATAACAGCACATCAGAAAGAACCAACAGTTTGCATATGAGATACAGAATTTGCTGAATAAATATCCGAGCCTCATTCTCTAGCTTGCTGCGGGTTTAGGTTACAATTTAATCCATTTAGCGTTAGGATTATCACCGTTGCATAACAATCAATTACGTTTGAAATAAGCTTAACTCTTCCCATCTGAACCAATCTAAAATAAGCGTCATACACAATACGTTTTAGACCTTTTCGCGATCACTAAAACACGGTGTTAAACCGAGCTCTAGAGCCAAGTGTTTAAGCCAGAGTGAAAACCAAACTCCATCGAAGGATTGAATGCTTATAAGAACGCATGGGCGCTCATGAAATTTCAAACTAAGACTGTAAATTTTAAATAGAGACTATAAAAACAAAGCTGCACGACGATGCCGCTGCTTATAGAGACACAAGTTTATAAAGGGAAATCTATGTACAAAAAGTTTGAAGGTTTTACTGAAGCCTTTCCAAAGGGAGAACCGATACAACCTCCTACTGGAATACTGGCATTCTGCCGCCACTACACACGAGGTTTTGAAAAGCCACTGATCTTGCTCGGTATCATGAGCATGACGATTGCGATCATCGAAGTGGCGCTATTTGGTTACATGGGACAACTGGTTGACTGGCTATCAACAAGTAACCCAGAAACCTTCTTAGCTGACAACAAGTCCACTCTTATGGGCCTTGGTGTGCTGCTGTTGGTCGTGATGCCAATCTTGATCAGTGTGTACTCACTGTTGCTTCATCAAACCTTACTCGGCAACTATCCGATGTCGATTCGCTGGTTGGCGCACCGCTACCTGTTAAAACAAAGCTTATCCTTCTACCAAGATGACTTTGCCGGACGTGTCGCCACCAAGGTAATGCAAACATCGCTCGCGGTTCGTGAAACCGTGACCAAGATGGTTGATGTGTTTGTCTACGTGACGGTTTACTTCACCGCGATGCTTTTCATGCTTGCCGAGTCAGATTGGCGCTTGATGGCTCCGATGCTGATTTGGCTATTCGTTTACATCGGTATTCAACTGCACTTCGTGCCAAAGCTAAAAGATGTTTCTTCCGAACAAGCGGATGCTCGTTCATTGATGACGGGTCGAATTGTTGATAGCTACACCAACATCGCGACAGTAAAACTGTTTTCACACAGTAAACGTGAAACCGAATACGCTGAAGAAGGCATGGAAGGCTTCCTAGATACCGTTTATCGCCAGATGCGCCTTGTTACTGGCTTCAACATCTGTGTGGAATTCGCTAACTACCTACTGGTATTCAGCATCGCGGGTATCTCTATCTACCTATGGCTCGATAACGCAATCACTGTGGGTGCCATTGCGATTGCGGTGAGTTTGGCTCTACGTATTAACGGCATGTCAAAATGGATCATGTGGGAAATCGGTGGCCTGTTTGAAAACCTAGGTACCGTGATTGATGGCATTAAGACCATGTCGAAGCCGATCGCTATCGAAGATAAGAAAGATGCACAGCCACTTAAGGTTCCACAAGGCGGCATCAACTTCGAAAACGTGAGCTTCAACTACGGTGAAAACAAAGGTGTTATCAATAAGCTAAACCTAAACATCAAACCCGGTGAAAAAGTGGGCTTGGTTGGGCGTTCTGGCGCAGGTAAATCGACATTGGTTAACTTGTTACTGCGTTTTCATGATGTCGAAAGCGGCCGTATCTTGATTGATGATCAAGAGATCTCAAGCGTTACTCAAGACTCACTGCGCAGCAATATTGGTATGGTGACACAAGACACTTCACTGCTTCACCGTTCGATCAAAGACAACATTCTTTACGGTCGTCCGGAAGCAACAGATGAAGAGGTATATGCCGCAACCAAGCAAGCGCACGCGCATGAGTTTATCGAAACCCTAACCGACCCGTTTGGCAACATTGGTTACGATGCTCAAGTGGGCGAGCGTGGTGTTAAGCTTTCTGGTGGTCAGCGCCAACGTGTGGCGATTTCACGTGTACTTCTGAAAAATGCACCACTGTTGGTTCTTGATGAAGCGACTTCAGCTCTAGATTCAGAGGTAGAGGCTGCAATCCAAGAGAGCTTAATTGAGCTAATGGAAGGTAAGACGGTTATCGCAATTGCACACCGCCTATCCACCATTGCAGCAATGGATCGCCTGATCGTTTTGGATGAAGGTAATATCGTTGAAGAAGGCACGCACCAAGATCTGATTAACCAAAATGGTATCTATGCGCAGTTGTGGAATCACCAGACTGGTGGCTTCATAGCCGATGATCTTGAGCAAGCTAGCAACGATTAATTTGTGTGCTATTTTAAAAGTGCGGCGTATTTCACACCAATTTACTAAATAGCGGCAAATTACACATGGCAGAATGTTATGTCGTAATTATATAATGACTTTAACAAACCAAGACGGCTTCGCTTGCGCGTTCTGGAATAAGGCTAGACTTCGGGGGGAGGCTAGCCTTTCTTATGTCCGTAGTTCAGCGATCTTTCCCACCTGTTCCTTCAACTTCATCGATCCTTTTGTTTTTTTCTTGGCGTTTTTTTCTTAAAATGCGCGCAATATTCTTTCTAGAGATCGACCATGAACAAAAGTGTCTTAACTAACGTCATCGCGTTAGCACTGCTTGCTGGCGGCTATGCGACAGCAAATCAATACCTACTTTACGCGGGCCTATTCGCCTTTTCTGGTGCCATCACCAACTGGCTCGCGATTCACATGTTGTTCGAGAAAGTACCCGGCCTATACGGTTCTGGCGTCATTCCAGCACGCTTTGAAGAGTTCAAAGCAGCCATCAAGCAACTGATGATGGAGCAGTTCTTTACTGAAAGTAACATCGACCGCTTCCTAAGCAGCGAAATGAGCGGTGGTCAATCACTGAACCTAGAGCCTGTGATTAAGAAAATCGATTTCAATCCTGCGTTCGATTCACTGGTTAACGTTATCGAGAACTCACAGTTTGGCGGCATGCTAGCAATGTTTGGTGGTACGGAAGCATTAGAACCAATGAAAGCGCCATTTGTTGAGAAGATGCAAGAATCGGTTATCGAAATCAGCAAGAGTGATTCAGTGAAGAATGCCATCAAGGAAGAACTGGAATCACCAGCGATGATGGACGAAATCAAAGAGAACATCGAAGCGATCATCGATCAGCGATTGAATGAACTGACACCGAAGCTGGTAAAAGAGATGGTTCAAACCATGATCAAGAAGCACCTTGGCTGGCTAGTCGTTTGGGGTGGTGTATTCGGTGGTGTGATTGGCTTAATCTCTGCGGCAATTACGCTGTAAGCCGGACAAGTTTATCGGATTACTTTTTATCTGACGCCCAACAAAAAATGGAAGCTCATTAGCTTCCATTTTTTATATCTATCAAAACTGGCTCAAGCCAGGAGGGCACTAATTTAAAGTCGCTAACAGCTCAGGGTTCACACCAAAGCCCTTTTTATGCTCTTCAATCACCACTTCACTGCGCGTCTGAATCACACCAGGCAAGGTACCTAACTTGGTGGCCATAAACGCTTGGTATGCCTTCATGTCTTTCACTCGAACCTTGATCATGGTGTCAAAGTCTCCCGACAACGAATAACACTCTTCCACCTCTGGCATCATTTCTACAGCTTGAGCAAACTTATCAAAAATCGAAAAGCTGGTCTGATCCAAGCGAATATGGATAAACACTTGAACATCGAGCCCCAACTTCTCGGAACACAGCTCTGCGTGGTAACCCGTGATGTAACCCTCTTTTTCTAATCGCTTCAATCTATCAGAGCAAGGGGAGGTCGTTAGGTTAACCTGCTTGGCCAACTCAACCACAGGCAAGCGCCCTTTCATATGCAGAATTCTTAGTATCTCTTTATCGATACGATCAAGCTGATGCTGAGACATAACATTCCTTAAACATTCTAAATTCGGCTCAGTATATTCCATACCTAGAGCAATCGAAGAAAACCCCGCTCACACATTTAAAAACTAAACATACAAGCCACATTTACACCAAATATAAATTCATACAAATAGATAACAATCGTTATAAATCAAACTCTGGCTATTAACAAATTATTATAGAAATGACCCGATAAACAAATAAGTTGAGCCAGAAACGAAAGAAAGGATATATGGCAAAGTGAATAATAGAATTATCAAAGAGAAAGGATGACTCTATTATGAAAACACAAGAACTCGCATATAAACCCTACGGTATCGGCTCATGGACACACGTAACAGTGTCAAAAGATGTGGCTCAAGCACTCGCTAATGAATACTCAAACTACGGATGGGAAGTAAAAATTGATGGCAATGCCATTAACAGCGAGATCGCGCTTAAAGCAGCTTAAATGACAAAAACCTCCCAAAAGGAGGTTTTTTTGATATCAGTTAGTAAGCACTTACCATCAGCTAAGCTAAGCCAACTTGAGGAACTGCATTTCCCGCTTCACAACGGCAGTTGCATGTGCGACAAAAGTGCTGCGTTTCCATATCGTAATATAAATTGCCACTAAATAGCTTTGACGTCCATTGCAACATACGGCCAGAGGTTGTCTCAGGCTCTGATTCACAACGTTTCATTATAGACTTATGTAGTGTTGTTTTTTTACATCCTTTGCAATAGAGATCAGGCATACCTTTGTCCTATAGGTCTTTAGTGGTTACTGACAATTGACACATGATGTCCAATTCGGTTCCACAATTCACCGAGCTAATAACAAAAGTGAGCGCCAAGTTCAAAAAATAGCCACTTTTCTATTTCATTTTTTGACATCACACGCCATTGAGTAAGTTGATCTTTCCCTTCTCACGCAAGATCCGATCGCTTCAATTTACATTGTAAAACCCCAATAACCGCTCGTTTACGTCTAATTTCATCCCGATCTTAAGTACGACAAACGTCGCACCTCAGTAACAAAATACTGATATCGTAGGCTGCTCAAATTGCTGAATCCAAACTACTCACCTATACACCTTTATACGAGACGATTAGAATACTCGGCGATCAATTAAACATGCCTGTTTAGTTCACGCTCTCGTAACCAATGAGGTAGAAATGCTCACCGTTACTCAAATTGCCAAGGCCAACAACATATCTCGTACCACCATTCTCTACTACGAGCGTGCCGGGCTGCTTTTACCTCACAGCCGCTCCGATAATGGATATCGTTGGTATGGAAAAAAAGAGCAAGCTCGGTTAGAGAGCATTATCTCTTACCGATCGTTTGGTTTGTCTATCCAGGAGATAAGCGCTCTGCTTGATCGCAAAGACGATGTGAAACAAGAGCAGACACTAGTGAACCAGTTCAACGCCTTGGAAAAGGAAATTCAGAACCTACGTCAACAGCAGAAAGCGATTGTGATGTTGCTTGAACAACCTGAGTTACTAGAGCAGAAGATGCTGACAAAAGAGCGCTGGGTACGGGTGATGGAGAATGCTGGGTTTGACGAAAAGGATATGAAGAACTGGCACAAGCAGTTTGAAAAGATGGAGCCTACCGCTCACCAAGAGTTTTTGGAATCTTTGAATATCGATGAGCAAGAAGTCGCGAGCATCAGAGAGTGGTCAAAAAAATAGAGCCACCGAAGTGACTCTATTGTTCTTTGTTTATATCTTTTGCTAATTCGCTTGTATTTTTACAATGTAAATTAGTCTAGCTCTACTAGCTTCTTCTCGAACTCAGCGTGTTGCGCTTTCACTTCGTCTTCTGGCTCGCCAGTAATTAGGCTCACGATAACGATAGATAGAGTCGATAGGATGATTCCCGGTACGATTTCGTAAACGTCGAACCAACCGCCAGTGAACTGCTTCCAAAGTACGATAGTCACACCACCAACCACGATACCCGCTAGAGCGCCGTTACGGTTCATACGAGACCAGTAAAGGCTCATCACGATAGCAGGACCAAATGCCGCACCAAAACCAGCCCAAGCGTAAGACACAAGGCCAAGTACAGAGCTATCTGGCGTCATCGCTAGGAATAGCGCGATAAGAGAGATGATGATTACCGCAAAGCGACCCACACGAACGATCTCTTCAGATGTCGCATCTTTCTTAAGTACTTGCTTGTAAAGGTCTTCTGCCATTGCAGATGAAGATACAAGAAGTTGTGAATCCGCAGTACTCATGATTGCCGCAAGGATAGCAGCTAGTAGGATACCAGCGATTACTGGGTGGAACATAGCGTTAACAAGAAGCATGAAGATCTTCTCACCATCGTCTAGCTTAGGCGCGCCAGAGTTAGTCACGTAGATAAGACCAACCAGACCCACTAGCATTGCACCAACCATAGACAGTGCAGTCCATACCACTGCGATACGACGCGCTGTTGCTAGGTCTTTATTAGTACGTGTTGCTTTGAAACGAGCAAGGATGTGCGGCTGACCGAAGTAACCAAGACCCCACGCCGCTAGCGAGATGATCGCGATAGCAGATAGCGGTTCACCTTTCGCATCATTCCATAGCGTTAGAAGCTCTGGGTTGATGTTGTGAAGATCAGTCGATAGCTGACCAAGACCACCGTTCATCGCTGCAATTGGTACAATCAATAGCGCAGCAGACATCAGTAGACCTTGAACCAAATCCGTCCAAGATACCGCAAGGAAACCACCAAATAGCGTGTAAGAAACCACACATACTGTGCCGATGATTACCGCTGTTGTGTAATCTAGACCGAATACCGTTTCAAACAATTTACCACCCGCTACCAAGCCAGAACTTGTGTAGAAAAGGAAGAATAAAAGGATAAAGAAAGCAGAAATTGTTTGGATCAGCTTAGAATTATCATTGAAACGACGAGATAGGAACTCAGGTAGTGTCAGTGACTCTGTCGTAATGCTGTAAGTACGCAGACGCTTAGCACTGATTAACCAGTTCGCCCAAGTACCAACTAGCAGGCCACCAGCAAGCCAGAATGCTTCAAAGCCAGCAGCGTAAGCGTAACCCGGTAGACCAAGTAGTAGCCAACCACTCATGTCTGATGCACCAGCAGAAAGTGCAGCAGGCCATGGGCCTAGCGAACGACCACCAAGGAAGTAGTCTGTCGAGCTAGAAGTACGTTTGTAAGCAATAACACCGATTGCCAGCATCATAATTAGATACGCAATGAACGTCGTCGTTATTGCAAAACTGTTTTCTATCATTTGATAGTCCTCATTTGTAAAAAGCCTTCCATGCCTAATTCAATGCAAGACACTCACCGTAAAGGCAAGCGAGTGCATTGAGTTAGGTATTGAGGCTCCAAGGCACTATGAGTTAAATCCAAAGGTGGTGAAACCAACAATGGAGAAAACAAAAGTGCTTAGAGCCAATGTTACTGAAGGTTAGTGAGCTTCGCTTCCAAGTTCGAGCAAGGTCGCGTTACCGCCCACGGCTGTTATATTTATAGTTCGCGTACGCTCGGTAATGAAACGCAGCGATAGGTGTGGATCGTGAGCAACATGCATTGCTGTCAGATCCGTTTCAGCTACTAAACTGACGATGGCACCGTCACGCTTAGCAAGTTGTAAATTGATAGCTTGAGCCGTTTGTGAGTTACCTACGTAGCCTGCGCTACGTACATCGCAAGACAGCAGCTGTTGAACCGCGTCGTACGAAGCAACCTGCACCAAGTTCGTCGGTAAATTCGCTTGTTTCGCTGCATCAGCGATCAAGGTGTTGAATTGCACGTCATCACTGCACAATTGCACGCTGTTACCCGCTAATAGTGCTGCGGTAATCATCGCGGTTGCTGTTTGCAGTGCTGGCTCTTTGTCTTGGCAATCATCAACAATCACCAAAGCCACACCGCGTCCTGCAGCATACAGCTCGTTTGTTTCACCAGTCGGGCCAGCCATTAGGTGCTGCTCAGAAAGCAACGCAGAGGCCTGCTCTAGGTGATAAGTTGCCACTGCCGCCAAAGACGTAGATTGGCTTTCGATCTCTGATTTGAATGCAAGTACCTGAGCACTCTTATGATCAAAATCGGTAAGATTCCATTGTTCCCACGCCAAGAAAGCATCAGAAAAACCTGTCACTTGATGAACCATGATACTGCTCCTTATGCCTTGTCTTGTGATTGAGAGAAATGAACATCAGTAAAGCGGTATAGGTAGTGAGGACCACCCGCTTTAGGGCCAGTACCAGACAAGCCTTGACCACCAAATGGTTGCACACCAACAACAGCGCCGACCTGGTCACGGTTGATGTAACAGTTACCCACACGAACGTGTTTTTCGATCCAACGGTAAGTTGTCTCGTTACGGCTGTGGATACCCATGGTTAAGCCAAAACCGGTTTGGTTAATTTGGTCTACCACTTGCGCCAGTTCACTCGCTTTGAAGCGAACGATATGCAGTACAGGACCAAACTGCTCTTCTTTCAAACAGCTAATGTCATCGATTTCAAATGCACTTGGTGGAACAAAGTCACCATGTTCACAATCCGCTCCTAGAGAAAGTTGAGCTACTTTCTTCTGGGTCTTAGTCATGTTTTCTAGGTGCGTCATCAACTTCTGTTTCGCGTTTTGGTCGATAACCGGGCCCACATCCGTTTTATGAAGGTGTGGAATACCAACGCTTAGCTCATCCATCGCACCGTGAATTAGTCCAATCACGCGATCTGCAATGTCTTCTTGAATGTAAAGCACACGTAGCGCAGAACAACGTTGACCTGCTGAAGCAAAGGCAGAACGAATGACATCACGAACCACTTGTTCAGGCAGTGCAGTACTGTCGACGATCATCGCGTTCTGACCACCGGTTTCCGCGATAAATGGCACAGGCTTAGCGTTGCGGCTTGCTAGTGACACGTTGATGCGTTGTGCAGTTGGTGTTGAACCCGTGAAGGCAACGCCTGCAATCGCATCGTGGCTAGTTAGCGCACTGCCGATCTCTGCACCACGACCAGGTAGAAGTTGAATCGTGCCAGCAGGGAAGCCCGCTTCATTCATCAGTTCAACCGCGCGAGCCGCAATCAAGCTAGTTTGCTCTGCAGGTTTCGCCACAACCGTGTTACCCGCCACTAGTGCAGCTGTAATTTGGCCAAGGAAGATCGCCAATGGGAAGTTCCAAGGGCTGATACAAACGAACACACCACGACCTTGTCGCGAGGCGATTCGAGTTAGACCATCAAAGCCTTTAACCTCAAAACCTTGTAGGTTGTTCGCTTGTTTTGCGTAGTAACGACAGAAGTCGACCGCTTCACGTACTTCATCAATGCTGTCGTGAATTGTCTTACCCGCTTCTTGATGACAAATTGCCACCAGCTCAGCCAGGTTCTCTTCCATCAGATCAGCTAGCTTCTCAAGCGCTGCGGCTTTGGTTTCAACCGATGTCGCATTCCAATCAGCAAATGCGGCGTCTGCACCAGTGATCGCTGCGGAAACATGATCAAGGTTTGCAAAAGCCACCTGACCCACGCTAATACGACGATCATAAGGTGCTGTTACTTGTTCAATATTCTGATCAGCCTTGATCATGCTTTCGGCAAGAGATTCGCCGTTGATCACAGGTCCAGCAGTCCATTGATTGTTCAAAAAGCCTTTTACTTGCTCTTCAAACTGATGCGCTTCGCTTTCGATATCAATGTTCACACCGTATGAGTTCTTACGCTCAGGGAATACCGCTGGCGGTAGAGGAATCTTAGTGTTGTTCAATGTATCGAATGCCAAAAGCATGTCGACTGGATGCTGTGTTAGCTCTGCCACAGGGCAACGAGCATCAACCAAACGGTGTACAAACGAACTGTTTGCACCATTCTCTAACAGACGACGTACTAGGTATGGCAGTAGATCTTTATGGCTACCAACTGGCGCGTAAATACGTACCGACTGTTGGTAAGCTTCCATTGCATGGTTGTAAAGTGAATCACCCATGCCGTGTAAGCGTTGGAATTCAAAGTCTTTATGGTCTGTCATCACTGCAATAGCAGAAACCGTATGAGCATTGTGGCTCGCAAACTGCGGGAAGATATTGCCACGAACACTTGGGCTCAATAGATAACGCGCACACGCTAGGTAAGCTACATCAGTCGCTTCTTTGCGAGTGTAAACAGGGTAGTTATCGAAACCAGCTTGTTGTGACCATTTGATCTCACTATCCCAGTAAGCACCTTTAACTAGGCGAAGTGGGATTAAGTCACCCTGCTCTTTTGCTAGGCGGTTTAGCCAAACTAGAACTGGTAACGCACGCTTTGAATACGCTTGAATAACCAGACCAAACTTGCCCCAGCCTTTCACTAGCTCGCTGCGATACAGTTTTTCGAATAACTTAAGCGAAAGCTCTAGGCGATCCGCTTCTTCTGCATCAATCGTGATCGCAACATCAAGCTCAATCGCACGGCGCAGTAACTGCTCTAGCGTATCGCATAGCTCAGTCAGCACGCGGTCTTCATTCGCCACTTCGTAACGAGGATGAAGTGCAGAAAGCTTGATAGACACTGATGGCGCAGGGCTAGATTTTGAAGAGACATAAGTGTCTCGACCTACGGCTTCAATCGCCATTAGGTAATCTTTAAAGTACTTATTTGCGTCAGCTGTGGTCAGTGCTGCTTCACCTAGCATGTCGTAAGAGTAGGTAAAGCCTTTGTCGCGCATCGACTTACCGTTCTTTTGCGCTTCAGCAATGCTGCGGCCAAGAACAAATTGGTGCCCCATCACTTTCATCGCTTGGTGCATCGCTTTACGAATCACTGGCTCAGAAAGCTTGTTCACTAAACGGTTAACCGCTTGTCCAGCACTCTGCTCGTTCGATGAAAGTCCAACCACCTTGCCTGTTAGCATTAAGCCCCAAGTCGAAGCGTTAACAAAAACCGAGTCAGAATTCTTTAGGTGAGACTTCCAATCCGCAACGCTTAGCTTGTCGCGAATCAGTGCATCAGCCGTTGCTGAATCAGGAATACGCATCAAGGCTTCCGCCAGACACATCAGCAAGATGCCCTCTTGAGTATCTAAGCTGTATTCAAGCAACAGTGCATCGATCATCTGGATAGAAGTCTTATCCGCACGGATAGCTTCGATCAAAGAAGTCGTTTTGTCTGTGATTTGCTGCTTTTCAGACTCAGAAGGGGTAGCTAGTGGCAGAAGTTGCTCTAGCCATTGGGTTTCATCCACCATATATAATGGTGAGATAAGCGACCATAGATCATCAAGCGACTGCTCGTTGAATTCTGGCTTTAACACATCAGTAGCTGTAAACATGCGTTTTCCTTAATCTCACACCCGGAATTAGCCCGGGATCTCTACAAT
Organism: Vibrio sp. 070316B; assembly: GCF_013114115.1. Classification (NCBI taxonomy): domain Bacteria; kingdom Pseudomonadati; phylum Pseudomonadota; class Gammaproteobacteria; order Vibrionales; family Vibrionaceae; genus Vibrio; species Vibrio sp. 070316B. The sequence goes on from NZ_VTYC01000002.1 coordinate 139,863, forward strand.
GGCTGCAGTGTATTTAGAGTATATAAGGAATACTTGTCAAAAACTCCGAGTTTTTTGCTAAAAACTCGCTTTATTAACAAAACAAACACAATGTCACATATGAAACTTTAATATAATATGCCGTTTCGTTTCACTATTTAACAGAAATTTGCTTTTTGTATTGAGATGGTGACATGCCTTGAAGGCGTGAAAATGTGTGGGTAAAAGAGGATTGACCGGAGAATCCAGCAAGTTCTGCGACCTGACCAAGGCTTAAATTCCCTTGTTCAATAAGACGTCGAGCACGGTCGATTCGCTTACCTAGTACATACTGGTGAGGAGTAATGCCCATTTGCTCTTTAAACAACATATGGAATTGGCTTTCGCCCAAGAACACGCTACCTGCAAGTTGCGCGACTGAAATCTTACTTGCTAAATGTTGCTCGATGTAACGATCAAGCGCTTCAAGATCGAAGCGCGAATCCTTCACTGACGTTTCAAATGCCGAGATGTGCCTTTGCATTAAGGCGATCACCGTGTCATTGCAGGCTCGGCTTAACAACAGATCATCAGGACTCGCCTGCATCTCTTGTACCAGCATATGAATAAGCTTTTGAATTTGCGCATCTAATTGGAAATAGACGTTCGAAGACTCGAGTTGATTAATCTTCTCTAGCATCAGCGGGTCGTCGTCACTCGGCACGGGCATGTTAAGCACCAAAATGTCGGACTGACCGACCACACCACCGAAAGCATGATCAGAGCTCGCTGTCACCACACAACCTTGTCCTGGACCAACAAGATTCCCCTTACCACTCACTTCAAATTCCGCCTGACCTTTTAAACCAATCACCACCTGAGAATAGTGGTGATCGTGGCAATCCATATGCGATGGCAAAGTGATAATCTCAGCAGGACGAGGGCCAGTAAGGCCTAGCGGAGAAAGGTCTAGGTTAGGAAAGGGTAAAGGTTTAGACATGACAGAAAAATACTCGGGTCAACATAGTAAGAATAATACTCTTAAATGCGCATAAGATGAATTTGTAAATGCTCATGAGAGTTATTTGCTCGCGAGAATGAAAAGATCATTATCGCGATCATCTTGATCATGCCTCCGGAAAGATGATCAAGAGTGTACAAACTACGGCCTATGTAAAATCAATATTTTCGGTGCTTTTTTATAAATCTCAACCTCACGATTCACTCAACCAAGATGACTCATAAATGAGAAATTAATCATCAGAGCATCACTAAAACATTTGCTTATATAGCTCAAACAATTCGCATAAAACTTATAAAAAGTGTATCCAAAGTACCGAAACGCGGCATTTGAGTAGATTGAAATACAATAAAACGGTATAAAGACGGATACTGTGTTAATTGCTAATAACTAGTGACTCACAACTAGAAAGCAGACACATTATCAATGAGCCAATTTCAATCTATAAGTTGCAGGGACCTATGACTAACTTTCGAATTTCAGCGCTTTTACTTGCGCTATCCCCACTTTGGGTATCTGCATCGGTATCAGCTGAAGAACTGAATCAAGTCGATCCCGTTTCAGCCATCGATGCAAAAATAACAGAGAAAAACTCAGATATTGAGCGTATTTCAGCAACCAAAGTATCGGCGACTGAGAACCTAAAACAACTACAGAACACAAACAGTAAGTTGTTGCGCGAAGGTGAAGAACTTAAGGCAAAACGTAACAGAGCCAAGTCTGTACTAGACAAACAGTACAGTCGTCTACTTGAAGACCCAGAAACGGACCTGGTCTCTTTTCAAAAAAGCTACCAAGATGCATGGGCTGCAGTTAAAGAAAATCAATCGGCTCAGCTAGACAATCAACAAGCGATGAATGAGGGTGAGATTCACCTTTCTCAGATCAAACAGAAGCAAGCTCGAATGAACAATGAGCTGGCAAGCCTGAGAGAGTCAAAAGTTGAAGCTCGCGTAAAACGTATCGCAACAGAACTGCGTGAAAGTGCAGTTTTGGAAACCAGCTACACCACCACATGTGAATCCACAATGACCCTTGGTGAGTGTACAGCTCAAGGTAAATACCTAACGAACCAAAAAGCGGTGCAAACGTTCAAGAGCCAGTTACTTGAGCAGCTCACAGAAAGCACTCTGGCGAAGCAGAACTTGCAAGGCGTTCAGCTGAACATCCACGTTCAGGACAGCCAGCCAATCAAGAGCGGTTTCTCTGGCAACAACTCTTACTTCATGCAGATGCAAGCTCAACTGCAAGCAAAACCTGAAGCGGTTGCCGCATGTAACCTATTGAACGTTTCAACACGCTACTGTTTAACTGGCAGCGATGCGGCTGCAGTTAAAAAGAGCGACAAGAAATGGGCAAACGTAACCGTGCGTTCTGACCAATACAACGACTCTGTGACCATCAACGGTATTAAGTATGGCAGCACACCTCTTGAGGTAGCGCTACCAAGCGGTCGTCATCAAGTAACCATCTCTAAGCAAGGTTACGAGTCATACAACCGCACAGTTACCATCAACGGCAGCGACACTATCTGGGTTAAGCTTCTTCCTAGCAAAGAAAGCTAATTCCCTCAGTAGAAGATCGCCATACCGATTTCACAAAGCTGAATGAACACTCGCCATTTTGTTGATAGTTATAAACTGTTGATCGTTATAAACTTATACGGTCATTATAAACAATAACTGCAGACGAAATGGCGTTGTCGTTTAGAATAGTCGATTAACCTAAATTACGATTGAAGTAGCCCATCATGCGCCAAGGTTTTCCCACTCTATTATTTGCACTTGCTCCCTGCTTAATGACACCTGCTGTTTTCGCTGAAGCAACACCACCAGCAATCACGGCCGCCTCTGTTACTGATCTTGAAAGTTTGCTTTTCGAAAAGCACGCCGAGTTAACGGCTATCGAAAAGAAAGTCGCGGACAAACAAAATCAAGTCGATAACCAAGCACAGCAAACGGCACGTCTTGCTAAACTCTCTGTAGAAGCAGAACAAAAACTTGCAGCGGCCAAAGCAAGCCTAGAGCAAGATTATACGCGCATGATTGATGAGCCAGACTTCGATATCTCGACGGCTCAAAATCACTTCCAAGACGCATGGAAAACCGTGAAAGAAGGCAAACTTGCGGTTTCTGACTCAGAACAGAAGCAGCAAGGTTTGGCTATGGAGCTTGAAGCTATCCAAGCCGAGAAAAGAGCGACAGAAACAGCCATCGCACAGCTAGAGCAAGACAAGCTAAGAGCAAGAGCCGATCGACTCAGAAACGAGATCACCCAAACACAAGAGCAGACGGTCAGCTTTACCAACCGCTGCAGCAGCGACATGACATTGGCGCAATGTTCTGATCAAACGGTAACACTAGCGCTTCAAAAAGCAGTAAAACAGTTCCAACACAGCCTCGTTGATAACACGACAGAATCGAAAACTGTCAAACAACACTTGGCATCGACATCACTGAATATTCACGTGCTACAACACAAGGTGACTTCCTCTGGTTTCTCAGAAGATAACCGATACAGAGCTGTGATTGCTGCGAATCTAGAAACTCGCCCGGATAAGAACACACCTTGCCGCCTACTTGGTATTCAATCGTATAACTGTTTCACGCAAACCGATCAACAAGCCAACGACCAACAAAAAGAGGTAGCTTGGGTCAACTTAGTGGTTCGCTCAAATCAGTACAACGACAAAGTGTTAATCAACGGCGTTAACTACGGCAGCACCCCTGTTGAAATCATGTTACCAACCGGCCCACACATGGTGACGATTGAGAAAGAAGGTTACCTTTCTTTCCACCAAGAGCTAAAAATAACTCGCGATCACAACCTAAGAGCGGTATTACAAGCCAAACAAAACACGTTAAACGTCGGTACCAAGTTTGCGGACCCGATGGAAGATAATACTCAGAGCCCTGAAATGATTGTGGTCGGCTCTGGTCGCTACCTGCTGGGTGAGAACAGTGCCAAGCAAGTGACAATAAAACAGCCATTTGCATTAGCCGCGACCCCGACACGTGTGCAAGATTTTAGAGCGTTCGTTAAGAGTACTGGCTATCAGACAGATGCTGAGCTAATGAACACCTGCGACACCTTCGCTAATGCCGAGATTACTTCAGTCTCCGACAATGACTGGCAAAAACCGGGCTTCAAGCAAGCTGACAACTCACCAGTAGTTTGTGTCAGTCAGAATGATGCGATAGCCTACACTCGTTGGTTATCTGAGAGCACTGGCTTCACGTATCGCCTTCCTACACCACAAGAGTGGGAGGCCGCAGCAAGAGCAGGTCAAGACACCAACTTCTGGTGGGGTAACGAATTCCGCACAGGTAAAGCGAATACAGGCTGGGCTGGTACACCTTGGTCAAACGTCAGTACGTCTCCTGTTAAATCATTCATGCCAACACCAACAGGCTTCTACGACATGGTCGGCAATGTATGGGAGTGGACAACCGTTCAAAAAGGCCTAGCCAAAGGTGGCGCGTGGAGCTTCTCTCCTGAAGAGGCCAAAGCATTTAACGAGCTATACGTTGCGCCTTCAACAGCAGCCAACTACCTCGGCTTTAGAGTGTTACGAGAGCTGTAAGCTCTCGATAGCTCACCCATGACTTTAAAATATTTACTCTAGGCTCTCATTTATCGCATTGAATCGTGTTTATAGGGGAATTCCCCCCTTATGCATAGGTACGCCTAGGAGTAAATTCGTCGATAGAGTAGTAAGTCACTCTGGGTATCTAACTGATGCCTCAGCTTAATTTACCTGACCCTCGTAAATTAAGCTGAAAATCTTCTACATGTCGACAAGGCATAACTTGTCTTTGGCCAGCCCCTCTTCAGGCTGGCTTTTTTTTGCCTATTGAACACGCAGTTCGCCTACCTATCATCCGTGAATCACGCAGTTATTCAGCACTTTGATTAACGAAAACTCACCCAGCCTTTTCTACACGTACTCCAACCTGTAATTGCCATTGCAGCGCAATAGTAAACTGATATCATTGCAATATCGCAATACACGAGAGAAAACCTTGCCAGAACCACTAAACCCCATACATCGTTCTTTATTCGAACAACTTCCAGGCTGCTGGGGCTGTAAAGATACTGACTCTGTTTTCGTATACGCAAACCTCGCTTACAACCAATTGATCGGTTTGAAGCCGGGCGAGAGTTGTACCGGCTTGACGGACTTCGATATGCCGAGCCAAACCATCGAATGCGCGCAAGACTTTAGAGCGCAAGACAAGCATGTAATGGAAACGCGCTCGACGCTTAAAATCCTTGATATTCACCCCTACCCCGATGGACGCTGGCACGCCCATATCTTCACCAAAACGCCTTGGCTTGATGACAACGACAACGTGCAAGGCACTATCTTCTATGGGCAAGAACTCACAGACACAGCGATTTTAGAAGTGGGTCACTGGGTGTGTCAGGCAACTTGCGCCAAAGACAATCAAGCATCAATCGCAGGCTCAACTCCGCGAGTGTCTAAACTGCAAAAGAAACTGACCTCACGTGAATCAGAGGTACTGTTCTTACTGCTTTTCGGTAAGAAGCCTCAATACATTGCATTGACATTGAACATCTCAATCAAGACGGTCGAGGGGCATGTCGCTAGACTAAAGCAAAAGTTCGATGCACGTAGTAAGAGTCAGTTAATCGAGTATGCATTGGATTCAGGATTAGGCTCTGTGATTCCTGAAACCTTACTCAAGAAACAGATCTCAGTGGTTCTACACAGCGACTGATTAACGACTCACAGCGCCCATAGAGATAAAAAGACAGACAAAAAAATACCGTTGATGTGGATGAACACAAGATCAACGGTATCTTCCTAATTTTACTGTCTTTACTGCTGAGTCCAACAGACTCAAACTATGGCGCTAGGCGATCAATGTCCCAGCTGTTGTCTTGGCGTGAGAACAAGAAGCGATCATGCAGACGGTGCTCACCACCTTGCCAAAATTCAATGCTATCGACGCGCACTCGGAAACCACCCCAGAAAGAAGGAACCGGAATCTCGCCTTTCGCAAACTTCTGTTTAAGCTCTAGATACTTGCCTTCTAAGATGCCACGTGCAGAGATACGGCTACTTTGCTTACTTGCGATAGCTGCCAATTGGCTCTCTTTTGGACGAGACGAGAAGTACTTCATGTTTTCCATCGCCGTCAGCTTTTCAGCGGTACCAGTAATATGAACTTGTCGCTCTAACGGATGCCAAGGGAAGTGCAAACTGATCTTGCTGCTATGCTCAAGTTGCTGCGCTTTGCGGCTACCTAGGTTGGTGTAAAAAACGAAACCATCTTTATCAACATTCTTCAGCAAAACAATACGTTGGAATGGCTGTCCATTTTCATCAACCGTCGCCACTGTCATTGCCGTCGGATCCATCAACTTAGCTTCAATCGCTTGCTCTAACCAAAGGTTAAATTGGTCAATTGGGTCTGCGGCTAAGTCTTTACGTCTCAATCCACCCTGAGCGTATTCACGACGAATGTCTGTCAGTTCCATTTGGTTGCTCCTTTTAATTTTTTTGTGATTCTGCTCTGTAATCCTTTGAAACACAAGTCTAAGCCTTGGTTTTGTCTCATTGAAGGTGCTCTGTGTTAACGAGATCTCGGTACGCTAACCGTCATATTGATAGTCTATATGTAAACTGATTGTAACTTGAGTTTCTCGTGTCTAAAAAACTGTCTAACCTGATCACGCCTTTTGTATTTTTCTCATTGATACTGGGAACGGCAGGGCTAACTGCTACTCACTTTTTGGCCGGTCAATACCAAGAGCAAGTTGTCACACAACAACTCAATGAAGCGGCGAACAAAGCCAACCTCCAGATCGATTCTGAATTGGATAAGTTCAAACAAATACCTGACTTGCTCAGCCACGACCCACGCCTGCTGTCTTACTTTGATGAATCACCAAAGAGCGACAAAATCTCCACAGCTGAACTCAACACCTTGTTATTCGAGTGGTCGGGGCAAAGCCAAGCCGATACCATCTATATCCACGATCCGAGCGGCACAGTGGTTGCATCAAGTAACTATCGAAAGCCTCGAACTTTCGTTGGCGAAAACTTCGCGTTTCGCCCCTACTTTGCCTCTGCAATAAAAGGCCATAAAACCCAATATGTCGCACTCGGCGCTCGCTCTGATGTGCGAGGCTATTTCTTATCTTCACCACTTTATATCGACGATGACATCGTAGGCGTTATCACGGTGAAAGTAAGCTTAGAAAACCTAGAAAACATTCTAACTAGCGACGACTTTGAGATTGTGGTACTTGATTCCAACCAAGTGGTGTTTCTCTCTAGTCAGGTACCTTGGCTTTATCACTCATTACTACCATTAACGGATCAACAGCAGCAAGATATCGCAGCGCAACGCCAATACGGTCAAAACAAAATTTCGATCATTGATGCGTTTAACTCTTCGAGCCAAACAACCGATGCAAGCAAAGCGCTCACTGCAAACCAGTTATTTAAACTTGGAAATTTTAACCTGTACCCTGCCGCTACCAGTGACAACCAATACCAAGTTGTGGCTATCAAGGACACAAGATCCGAACTGCTCAAGGTGCTGCAGATCGACGTTATCTTCATTGTGATTTACAGCTTAGTCATGCTGATTGCTTGGTCGTGGCGCCAAACCTACCTCGCGAAAGTGGCACTGACTGAACTCAATCAGAACCTAGAGCAAACCGTAGATAAGCGAACTCAATATCTAAAGCAATCCAATCAACAACTTCAACAGACACTCTTTCAATATCAAGAGTCTCAATTGAAGTTAAAACAGACAGAGCGAGAGCTAACGCAAACCGCTAAGTTAGCCGTGCTGGGTGAGCTGTCAGCCAGTATTAATCATGAAATCAATCAACCACTTGCTGCGCTTAGAACCTATAGCGAAAACAGCGTCAAGCTGCTTGAGATGGGACGCTCAGGCTTAGTAAAAAGCAATCTGGATAAAATGATCGCGCTAAACACTTCGATTACCGAGATCATTGCACGCCTTAAGGTATTTACGCGCAAGGTAACCAAGCAAGAACATCATGTGGCGAATCTGCATCAAGCGATCAACAATGCCACCAGCATTCTCAGCGCGCTGATGATCAAACAAGGCATCACCCTAAGATTAAGTACCGTGCCAGATGACATTAACATCGCGATTCACCCAACCGAGCTTGAGCAAGTGTTGGTTAACCTGATGCACAATGCGACACAAGCGCTTTCGCAACAAGCCACACAACAAGTAGTACTTCAAAACGACTTGGAAACTCAAGAAGGGAAGCAACCGACCATTCCTCAAATCGGCGTAGAGTGGCAGCTTAATAATGATGCCTGCCAACTGATCATTTGGGATAACGGGATTGGTATCGCCAGCGACAAACTGGAACATTTGTTCGACCCGTTTTTTACCACTAAGCCTGAAGGATTAGGGCTCGGACTTTCGATATCGAAGCGAATCATTGAAGCCTATCACGGCACGATCAGCGCAAGCCAGCTCGAGCCTTCAGGCATGGTATTCTCTCTGAATATTCCACTGTACCAAAACAAAGGCTAAAAGATTGTTATTAATAGCTTTCTTCAACATTAAGGACTCAACACTTGCACTCTATGCCTAAACTCTACTTTGTCGATGATGAACCCGCAATTCGCGACTCAGTAGAACAAGCCATGCTCATTGAAGGTATCGACATTGTCTGCTTACCTAATGCGATTGAGGCTCTCAAGCAGATTAATATCACGCAAGCAGGCATTGTGATCACCGATATTCACATGCCAGTGATGGATGGCATTCAATTTACGCAAAAGCTGTTGAGTCAAAATCCGAATTTTCAAATCATCGTACTGACTGGACACGGCGATGTGCAAACCGCCGTTTCGGCGATGAAGTCCGGTGCTTATGATTTTCTAGAAAAACCATTCGTGGTTGATGCCCTGCTTACCGCAGTAAGAAAAGCAGCAGATAAGCTCGCCTTGGTTGAAGAAAACAACCTGCTTAGAAAGGAGCTCGCGATGCAGAATCAGGTTGGCCCAAAACTGATTGGTCAGTCTCAATCAATGCAGACATTACGCCGCGAATTAATCACCTTAGATTGCAAACAGAACCCGCTATTACTGTTTGTTGGCGACATAGGCACTGGCAAACGCATCACTGCGCAGTACACCCACGATTTACACAGCCAACCAACAGCGGAGCTTTGTCCGATTGCTGCATTTAATTTACCGCGCAATGACGAATCGACATTTCACCAATTCGTGGTTCAATTATTCCAAAAGCATCAAGGTGGAACGCTCTATATTCATGAAACAGAAGCATTAACTTCACAACAATGGCAGTGGTTAGCGGCTCTAAAACCGACTCTACTTCGTGAAAACTCATGCAAGACCAATGCAACTTGTATCATTATCGCAACTACAGTAGTACCGACTACAATTACAAATGAGCTGCGTCGATTTAATCTATTACCATTAGCACAAAGAACGGAAGATATCGGGTCTTTGTTCAAACACTTTGCGCGAGGTGCAGCAAGTCGTTATCAGTTGCCTCCGCCGGTAATCACAGAGAAAGAGATTCAACGCTTGATAACCACTCACTGGGGCGAAAACATTCGCCAGCTTCGTCAACATGCCGAGCTGCGCGTGCTAACTCAGGTGAAGCAACCAGCACTCGACAATCAAGAGTCAGGTCAAGCAGACAGTCCAGAACAAGCGGATGACGGTTCGCTAGACGTCAATATTGAAGAACAACAACAGTCATTAAGCCAACGTACCGACAGCTTTGAACAAATCCTCTTGATAGAAGCACTGCATCGTCATCAAGGGCGCTTAAAAGACGTACAACAAGAGCTGCAAGTGTCGAGGAAAACCCTCTATGACAAGCTAAGAAAGCACCAACTCGACAAAACAGATTTCAAAAACAGATAAGAGTTAAAAAATATATAAATTCAAATATTTAAAGGAGCAATTTCTTAACATTTATCAAAAGTAAGAATACACTCAATAGGCTTGCACTTTTATTCAGCAAACAAGGACTGTTATGAGCCAGAAGAATTTCAGCAAATTGAACGAAACCGAACTTGAGTACGTCGACGATAAAACCGCGGCACTACTACTCAATACGCCGACCAGTGCGCGTATCATGTTGTGGATGATCGTTCTGTTCTTTATTGCTGCTATTGGGTGGTCCGCTTGGGCGGAGATCGACAAGGTTACTGTCGGGCAGGGCAAAGTGATCCCCTCTTCCCAGATCCAAGTGGTGCAAAACCTCGAGGGGGGCTTAGTTAAAGAGATCTTAGTTAAAGAAGGACAACAGGTTCAAAAAGGCCAACAACTGCTATTGATCGACGACACTCGATTCCGCTCTGACTTCCGTGAACGTGAACAGCAAGTTGCCAACTTAACTGCCAACGTATTAATGCTTTCCGCCTCGTTAACCAGCGTAGTAATCAATGAAGACTTTAACGAAAAAGAGTGGAAGAAAAGTGTCACTCTCGATTATGGAAAGCTCGCTTTCCCACCTAAGTTCTACGAGGTTCAACCTGATCTGGTCAATCGTCAAAAAGCAGAGTACCGCCAAGATTTAAACAACCTTAAAAACCAACTTTCCGTTTTTGATCAACAAGTTGAACAGAAACAACAAGACCTTGTCGAGATCAAAGCGCGTGTGCGAAACCTAAAGCAGAGTTACCAATTTGCTCGCCAAGAACTGGACATCACGAAACCGCTTGCCGACGAAGGCGTGGTACCAAGAATTGAATTACTTAAGCTGCAACGACAAGTCAACGACACTCGCCGAGAAATGACCTCAAGCGAGCTTAAAATCCCTCTGCTACGCTCAGCAATCAAAGAAGCTATGCTCAGCCGTATCGACGCGGCTCTTAACTTCCGCTCTGAACAACAAGAAAAGCTCAACCAAGCACAGGATAAACTCTCGGCACTGACTGAATCTGCGGTTGGCCTAGAAGACAGAGTAAATCGTACAGTTGTCGTTTCTCCAGTAACCGGCACCGTTAAAACGTTAGGTATCAATACCGTGGGTGGCGTAATCCAGCCAGGTATGGACATCGTTGAGATTGTACCGACCGAAGACTCCTTGCTGGTTGAAGCAAAAATTGCCCCACAAGACATCGCATTCCTTCGCCCAGAACTGACCGCCATTGTTAAGTTTAGTGCTTATGATTTCACTAAATATGGTGGCTTAGAAGGTGTGTTGGAACACATCAGCGCCGATACGACACAAGATGAAGAAGGCAACAGCTTTTACATCGTGCGTGTACGTACCGAGAAACATAATTTTGGACAAAACGAAGAGCTGCCAATCATTCCAGGTATGACAGCCTCGGTCGATATCATCACGGGTAAAAGAACCGTACTTGAGTACATGTTGAAACCTATCCTCAGTGCACAAAACAACGCACTGAAAGAGTAAGGACGTTTGATGGTTAACAATGCCTTTCAATACATAGTGAACCAACAAGAGCTGAGGCTATGAAGTCTCGAATATCGCTGTTACTGCTCGTCCTCACCTCTTTTACTTCTGTCGCTCTCAATAAGAACGACCAAAGGTGGATCGATGCGGTCACGCAAACCTACGGTGAGAGAGCCGGAAAACGCGTGGCAACATGGCGTTCAAATATGACGTCATACGATGGTTTAAGCGAGAAAGAGAAGCTCACGTCAGTGAACCAGTTCTTCAATCAGATGTACTTTGTCGACGACAGCATTCTGTGGGGAAAAAACGACTACTGGGCGACCCCGCTGGAATTTTTAGGCAGTAACGCAGGCGACTGTGAAGACTTCACCATTGCCAAATACTTCTCTCTGCTTGAACTAGGCGTTCCAGATAAGAAATTGCGATTAGTGTACGTAAAAGCACTGGAGCTAAACCAATTCCACATGGTGTTGGCTTACTACTCCACACCGAGTGCAGAACCACTAATTTTGGATAACTTAAACCCTGAGATAAAGCGCGGTTCTAAGCGCCCTGACCTACGACCAATTTACAGTTTCAACGGTAAAAACCTTTGGTTAATCAAGTCGGCAGCAGGCAGCGGCAAGCTAGCAGGGAAATCTTCAAGATTGAGCTTATGGAACGACTTACGTTCCCGTGAGCGCTCTCTAAAATTAAACAAACCCATTATCAATTACGATGAGTAGGTACAATGACTTTATATAAACAGCTTGTGGTCGGGATGGTTGCGGTGTTCATATTACTGATGACGTCAGTCTTTATGATCGAATTCAATACTACTCGTGGATACTTAGAGGAGCAGCAACGCTCTGAGGTAAGTAATACCATTAATACTGTTGGACTGGCTCTTGCCCCTTACCTTGAAGAAAAGGACAAGGTATCGGTAGAGTCTGTTATCAACGCCCTGTTTGATGGCAGTTCTTACTCGGTCGTACGATTGATTTTTCTCGACAGCGGTGAAGACATCATCCGTTCATACCCTGTAAAACCTTCGGGCGTGCCCCATTGGTTTACCAATCTCAACCTATTTGAACCCGTTCATGATCGCCGAGTGATCACCAGCGGTTGGATGCAACTTGCTGAGGTAGAGATAGTCAGCCATCCAGGCCCGGCCTATGATCAACTGTGGCAAGCCTTTACCCGCTTATTAAGCATCTTTGGTGTGATCTTCTTACTCGGCTTGATCTCGATTTCATGGATCCTTAAGCGAGCACTACGCCCACTATCGATGATCATCACCAAAATGGATCAGATCGCTAAGAATCAATTCGGTGAGCCATTAACACGTCCTAAAACAAAAGATCTGATCTTGGTGGTTGATGGCATCAATCACATGTCGACTCAAGTTGAACAAGCCTTTAAAAACCAAGCGAAAGAAGCCCAGAAACTGCGCGAAAGAGCGTACATAGACCCGGTTTCTCAGCTGGGTAATCGCGCTTACTACATGTCGCAATTAAATCAGTGGTTAGAAGAGTCGAGTTTAGGTGGTCTTGCAGTACTGAAAGCGGAATTTATCAGTGAAGAGTACGACGAGAAAGGTTACCAAGAAGGTGATGCGTTAGTGCATCAATTGGCAGAACAACTGCAAGCTTCCATCTCATCGCCAGATATCACCATCGCACGTATTTCTAGTGACGAGTTTGGTTTCATTATGCCGAACATTGATGAAAGCGAACTTAAACTGGTTGCAAGCAGCATCGTAAACTGTATTCAAAGCCTAGGCTCAGATCCAACAGGCATGGCAAACCCACACATTGCATTGGGTGTAACACACAGCAACAAACGTAAAACCAGCACCGAAATCATGTCACTGGTCGATAACGCGCTCTCTAGTGCTAAAGCGAATCGTGAACTCGCTTACGGCTACGTCACAGCTGATGACCATGGCGCCGTAATGGGTAAACAGCAATGGCGTATGTTGGTTGAAGAGGCGATCATCAATGACCTTGTGACATTCCGCCTACAAGCTGCGAACAACGCGTTTGGTAAAACCTATCACCAAGAGGTGTTCTCTGCGATTGAGAAAGATGGCATTCGTTACGGTGCCAACCAGTACCTATACGCACTGGAGCAGCTTGAAATGAGCCACATTCTCGACCAATACGTTATCGAGAAGATGATTGAGAAGCTAACAGCAAAAGAGGTGACCAGCCCAATCGCAATCAATATCTCACCAAGCAGTATTTCTCAGCCAAGCTTTATCCGTTGGATTGGCAAAACACTTGAGCAAAACGCTTCAGTTGCTCACCTGCTGCACTTTGAGATCCCAGAAAACTGTTTCATCAACGTTCCGCACTATACGGCACTATTGTGTAACACCATTCGTAATGCTGAAGCGATGTTTGGTGTCGATAACTACGGACGTAACTTCCAATCACTGGACTACATCAACGAGTACCGTCCTAGCTACGTGAAGCTAGATTACCTGTTCACGCATAACTTGGACGATGAGAAGCAGAAATTCACGCTCACGTCGATTTCACGAACGGCTCATAACCTTGGTGTCACCACCATCGCATCTCGAATCGAAACTCAGACCCAGTTAGATATCTTGTCTGATAACTACGTAGAAGTGTTCCAAGGCTTCATTGTTGATAAATAGTTGTAAGGGTTATATCGCATGCAAGATCCACTATTGAACTCATTGATCTACGTTAGCCGATATTACGGATTAGCGAACTCGCCTGAGGCGTTGGTCAATGGGTTGCCACTATCAGACGGAAAGCTAACCCCTTTCCTGTTCCCACGTTCGGCAGAACGTGCGGGGCTAGTGGCAAAAGAAAACCGTTCCGACTTAGATAACATCCCACACCTAATTTTGCCGGCGGTATTATTGCTAAAGCAGGGCGAAGCGTGTGTGCTCAACAGCATCGACCTTGAAAAACAAGAAGCTGAAATCATCACAGCTGAGAGTGGAATGGTGCCAATAATCATTCCTGTTGCCGAACTTAAAGAGCAGTTCATTGGCCGCTACTTCTTAGTTAAAAAGCAGTTCCGCTATGACGAGCGTTCACCAGAAGTTCTGAAAACACGCAAAGGTCACTGGTTTTGGAGCACCATTTGGGAGTCGAAAAACATCTATCGTGATGTTTTGATCGCATCAATTCTTATCAATATTTTCGCGATTGCCGCGCCGATGTTTACTCGTTTGGTATATGACAAAGTAGTACCCAACCTCGCATTTGAAACCTTGTGGGTGTTAGCGAGCGGTATTTTCGTGGTATTCCTGTTCGATCTGCTCTTAAAGTTGATGCGTAGCTACTTCATCGACGTCGCGGGGAAAAAATCTGATATCCTGATTTCCTCCAAGTTGTTCAGCAAGGTACTTGGCATTCGTATGGAAGCAAAACCAGCTTCAGTTGGTGCCTTCGCGAAGAACTTGCAAGAGTTTGAGTCAATTCGAGAATTCTTTACCTCGGCGACGATCGGCTCTCTGATCGACTTACCCTTCGCCATCATGTTCCTTGCCTTAATTTGGCTAATGGCGGGCAACTTAGTGTTTGTTCCAGTCGCAGGTGTCGTGGTTCTGATCATCTACGCGTTGCTGATTCAAGGTCCATTGCGTCGCACCATTGAAGAAGGTTCACGCCTAGCCTCTCAGAAGTATGCGAACTTGATTGAAAGCTTGGCGGGCCTAGAAACCGTTAAGCTATTCAGCGCACAGAGTCAGTTCCAATTCCGCTGGGAAGAAGCCGTTGCTCACATGGCGAACTGGAACATTAAAAGCCGCCGCATTACCGACAGTATCCAAAACACCGCAGGCTTTGTTCAGCAAAGTACCAATGTAGGGATGATCATTTTTGGCGTGTATCTAATTGCAGAAGGCGAACTGACGATGGGTGGTTTGATCGCTGCAACCATGTTGAGTGGCCGTGCGATTGGTCCTCTTGTTCAATTGTCGCTGCTTTCTACACGTTACAACCAAGCCAAATCCTCAATGACGCTGATTGAGCAAGTGATGTCGATGCCTGACGAGCAAGAGGAAGGTAAGCGCTACATTCACCGACCAATCATTCAAGGTCACATTGCGCTAGATAAAGTGACGTTCCACTATCCTGATTCGCCCGTCGCTTCAGTGCGAGATCTCAGCCTGACCATCGCACCCGGCGAGAAGGTAGCGGTCATCGGTCGTATTGGTTCAGGTAAAACAACCTTAGAACGCCTTATTATGGGCCTCTATAAGCCCACAGAAGGCCATGTACGCATTGATGACACTGACATGGAGCAACTTCACCATGTCGACGTACGACGCAATATAGGCTGTGTACCGCAAGACAGTAACCTATTCTATGGTTCAGTCAGAGATAACATTACTCTAGGCCGCCCTTTGGTGGACGATCGTGATGTGATGGATGCAGCGAACCGTGCGGGTGTGACAGCCTTTACTCAGCAAGATCCTGCCGGTCTAGAGCGCCAAGTGGGTGAAGGTGGTGGTTTGCTTTCTGGTGGTCAACGCCAGTCAATTGCGATTGCCAGAGCTTTCTTAGGCCGTCCTCCTGTGTTGTTAATGGATGAGCCAACCAGTGCAATGGATAACCGTTCAGAAATGCACATCAAGCACCAGCTTAGCCAACTGTTACCAAGCGAAACACTGATCCTTATCACTCACAAAACCTCGATGTTAGACGTTGTAGACCGAGTCATCGTGATGGAGAAAGGCAGCATAATAGCTGATGGTCCGAAAGCGAAGGTTCTGTCCGATCTAAAACAAGGTCGCGTAAGAGCAGTTAGCTAAAGCCTGTCATCAACACAATCACCAAAGGGGAGCGAATGCTCCCCTTTTTTATTCCCTTAAACCGTGACAAAAGGGGAACAAAGTAACTGAACATTTTCTTATTTTCTCGAAGTTAAGTTGAGTAAAATACCAGGCTATCCATTAACAAAGGGCTCTTGGTGTCTAATCTCAACCTGCTTAGGTATTATCAGCGAATCGCACCCATGGGTGTCGGTAGCGAAATGAAAACCACAGTACAGGAAGTGGCTGATTTACTGTGTACTTCTCCTCGACATGCTCGCAACCTGTTATCACAAATGCAAGAGCTAGCGTGGTTAACCTGGCTACCTAAAGCCGGGCGAAACCAACGATCTTCGCTACTGTTAAATATCGAATTAGGCGCACTCAAAGAGAGCCTTGCTCTAGAGAGAATCCAACAAGGCAAGTATGAGAAAGCTATGGCTATTGTTGATGAAGACGAAGCAACGTTTGGCCGCCTGCTGAAAACCACCTCAGGGGCTTCTGTTCAGGAAGGCCGTGTCAGTATCCAACTCACATACAAGCGCATGTTCGAGCGCATTGTGCCACATCAATTACACCGCTGTAGCGAGCGCTTTTTTTTGCGTCAGGTGTATTGCTGCTTGGTATCCAGCCATGACAATGGCGTTATCAAACCAGAACTCGCTCACCACTGGCGCTATGACGAAGCGAGCTATCAATGGACATTCCACCTTCGTCCTGGGCTTACGTTCCACAACGACGAGCCAATAGATGCTGATATTATTGTGAGCCTCTTTGCTAAACTCTGTGCCCTTCCCTATTATCAAAAAGAGCTCGCGCATGTCAGCGACATCAGCGCCCCACATCCACTGAAAGTGGTATTTACACTAAGCAAGCCAGATCAAGGGTTTGCAGGCCTTATATCCGGAGTCAAATACGGTATTCAGCCGCCGAGCCAAGTGAACATGGCAAACAATAATTCGGTGATTGGTAGTGGGCCTTTTTCGGTGATCGAACACGATAAAAACAGACTTAAACTGCAAGCGTTCGATGGCTACTATTCGTGTCGCATGTTAGTCGACTTAGTCACGATTTGGAGTGTCAACGACGAAAAAATGGAGAACCCGTCGCTATCCAGTAATGCACCGATCCAAGTATCTGAAACGACAAGCGGTATTGAAGTCTCAATACAAGCACCCAATGCGACTCACTCAAGTCAACACAGTCGCACTGAAGACGGCTGCTTGTTCGCGTTATTCAACCATCATGCTAAGCATCCGTTAACACGTGCCCAACGCTGTTGTATTACGGAATTGATTCAACCGCAGCGACTACTCGAAGTATTCCAGAAAGAGAAGGTCCATTACGGCAGTGTCGTTGCCAACAACTTATTGCCTTCTTGGAACCCCGTTTTACGCCCATTTGATGAATTCAGCGCGCTACCAAAAACCATTACCATTGCTGGATACAACTACACAGCGCTGCGCCGATGCGCTCGGGCTATTTCTTCAGTACTTGCCGAGCACAACTGTGTGGTTGAAATGGTGATGTACTCCTATCGGGAGTTGAGTGAAAAAGCGAACAGCGGCACACTCGATGAGACACTGATCTTAACGAATATCAATTTAGACGATAACCGTCATGCTTCAGCGTTTTCTAATTTCTACTGTAATAACGTGCTGTACCACACTTTAGGGGAAACAAATGCCAACTGGCTTGATCAACAATTAGAAAATCTAAGAGCGAGCACTCCGTTAGAAGATTACCTAACAGCGCTAGAACCGATCGCCTCAACGTTAGTCAGTGAGTACTGGATTGCCCCAATGTTTCATCACACGCAAACATTACGCTTTCAAGGTGTCTTAGAAGATGTCGCACTCACTAATTGGGGATGGCCAGATATTCGTTCGGTGTGGTCTTCTGATTAAAGAACTGTTGCGATGAGGATGTTTTTATAGAGGCGCCGCACACTGACGCCCTTTATAGTGAAATGTCTTCTTGTTCCATCTTAAAGGAACATTGAATCTCGTATTGATTGAAGGAAAACACACTTCCCCCATGGGTGCGCTTGGTCGTCACAGTTTCATCACCAAACTGCACGGTGACTCGTGTATAAACCTTTTCGTGTGCTTCGACGGTACACTCCGCAAGGTTCGTTTCAAATTCCGCTTCCAGAGTATCCAGCTTTTGTTTAGTGCTTTCTATGGCGTGATTGTTCTTCTCGCGCTGCTGCTCTATTTGTAACGCTTGTTCTTCGCTTCGCTCTGCTTTAGGTAGTTTCTTAAACTCGAGCTCTTGGCGAATCACGTCCATAGTCTGTTCTTGAGCGTGTTTGTAGATTTCCTTGAGTTCAGCAATCTTCTGTCGGTATCCATCATAACGAGCAAAACCATGAACCTTAGTAGCAGTATCCCCCTCAACGCCCAAGAAAACGCACTCCACCTTACCACCGACTTTCGCTTCACCGCCACTGAGTGTGCCGTGCTTCTTGAGAGAGTCCATCACGATAAGGTTGTTACCACAGCGAATTTCATTACTCATACTGTGTACACCAAGGCGAATATCGCTCGCTGTCTGTAACTCGGCGTTTTGGGCATAGCTTGCCGTGATAGAGCCTTTGCTAAATACCTTACAGCTTTTCGGCTCTCCCTCTTTGGTTGTGTGGCCGATAATACCTTTCGCAACTTTAATATCACCTTGAGCCTGAACTTCTGCTGATTCAATAAAGCCGCCGACGGTAATGCTGCCCGTGGCTTTCACAACCATTCCTGGTTCAATGTTGCCAGAGACAAACACATTACCTTTAAACTTTACGTGCCCAGTCGTGACATCGACATTACTGACACACAATGCGTCATCCACTTCGATGGTTCGATCTTTAATGATGGGTAAGCCTGGGTGGGAAGCGAGTAATAAATTGGGATCGTCTGGAGAAATGTAAGTGCCTTTGCCAGGCTTGATTAAACTGTCTTGTCCAGGGATTGGTGGGATGACTCGACCTTGGACCGTAAAGCCAGCGACGCCTTTGGTCGCGGGAGTACGCTTCATCAGTTGGTCATTCAATCCAACGGTGATGGTTTCTCCCAAATCCCGCATATCAATCTTGCCTTCGTCTTTACTACGGGGCTTAAGAACTTGGCGTGTAATGTCTTCTACAAGAGCTGCAAACTTAGCGTCCTTGCCCCTGACCGGCTGAGTACCTTTGGCGACAGGTTGAGTAAACTTTTCACCAGGCCTAAGTTTACTGCTCATCATCAAGGCTTTTCTTAGAGCTAACTTGTTAATCCCTTTCGTGATATGGGCCTGAGCAAGGCAATGAATGATGTCACTACCACGCAGTGGGTTTCCGCGGTATGGACCTGTGACAACAAGACTCGCTAACATCTCGTCATCTGATAATTGCACCTCTACACTGGCATCACGAACTTCAGCAATCAGAACCCCTTCGTAAGCTTCCCCTTTACCTTCTTTAGCAAGAGAGACAAAACGCAGCACTTCTTCTTCGAAAAGAAAATAACTTGATGCGTCTATCGCTTCCAAGGCTGGTGGCAGTGTCTTATTGTCAAAGCTTGCGTCGACCACAAATCCTGACGGCAGACGTGCCATCACTTGTTGCTCATCTTCCGACAGTGTAACGATGTTATCCCACATTCGAATTGAGTATCCCTAATGACTCAGTTGTTATTCAGTCTATATAAATCAATCTGAGCTTAGAATCGTCACATTATAATAATCAGCGTCACATCACTTACTTTCGTGACTGCAAAGATGACTCATAAATAAGACTTACCCATTTTATGATTTGCCTCACCTTTACCGATACAAAGCGTTATTCTCTGAACGTTGTAATTTGGAGTTTTACGCTTCGCTAATGTGGCGACTTGCCTTAGCTCGACAAGAAACGGAGACAATGAAATCAGAAATGGGCTTTGTGGCTTGAAGGTAAGAAGGTAAGAAGGTAAGAAGGTAAGAAGGTAAGAAGGTAAGAAGTTAAGAAGGTAAGAAGTTAAGAAGCAGTTTACAGTGTAAATTCAACCTTCTAATTTACACTGTAAATCTCGTTTGAAATCGGCTGTCGCTATTTACACTGTAAATTAGCGAGTAAGGCTTCGACATCTTTTCGAAATTGAGCCTCTGCTTGCTTACGCCCAATAAAGTTAAACTGTTCAACACAGCTCCCCCACCCTTTCTGTTGAACGACTTTAGCAAGCAACAAATCAGAAACGCAAGAGTAAGCAATATTCGTAGAATCGAGGAGGGCTACCTGAGCTTGACGTGCATTACTAATAAGCACCAACTTCAACACACTGTAGCCAATGCTGTCGTAACTATTGCCTCCATCAACATAGTTCTTGATAAGTTGGGCTTCAAGCTCGCAGATTGATTCACAATAAGTTGGCAGCAGTGCACGCACCATATCGACTTCAAGAGAGGCAAGTGAACCCGAAACGACAAAACAAAAGCTGCGCTCAAAATGATGCAGAAGTTGGCTGACCCAAGTTTCAGAATTGGCATTAAGAGGCTTAACCATTAGCACAGAGTGACAACCACTTGCCTGATCACGCTGGTGGCCAATATGTACGGGAGCAAAATCGTTGTTACGCCAGAATGCAATCAAATCACTGGTCGCGCCGAAACTCGTCGCTAAGTAGTCGGCTTGTTCGATGTGTTGCGACAACTTATCCAACATCCAACTGCCAATACCAAAACCTTGATGACGTGTTGATACAGCAATACGCATCACTCTGATACAGTGGCTCGTTGCTGCTTGTGTGGCTCCGAGTTGATTAGCTAACAACACAGGAGCAAGATGACCTTGTGGTCTGCGTTTTCCAATTTGAATCTGGGAAATCAATTCACTGTCTAACCCACCCTCTTGCGTGACCAACATACAACCCAAACACTCTTCTTGCTGCCACACGGCGTACAATTGAATCGCAGGGTTGCTTAGGAACTGCATCAGGTCATTTGGAGATGTTTGATAATGAGCATCAACCAGCAGAGAGAAACATTGATGGAGTTTACTTGGGTTAGCTAAACAATCTTGCTTGGATAACTCGACCAAACTTAGTGAGTTGAGTTTCTCATTAGAAAGCACTTCAACCTTGCGCTCTGCCATATCATTTGATGAGGCTGCACCAAGTAAGAAACAATCAAACAACCAAGCTTCAAGCGGGTCGTTATTATTCCAACGGATAGGCTGTTCAAGTCTGTATCCTTTCCAGCCTGGGCGATGCTTAGAAAGCCATGCTTCGAATTTGATTCCGAAACCTCGACCGCTCCCTTCATAGCCATGAACCGTGGTTGAAAAAACCATACGGTGATAACTATCAACCATAGACTTCAACATTGGAATGGGAATCGCCGCTGCTTCATCAACCAACAACAGATCGCAATCAGGCTTGGATTTTAGTAATTCGTCTGGCGCGACAAATCTAAGGCTGCCACCTTGGTAGCAAACATGAGTAGCATTAAGAACTTCACAACCGTCGAGTCTTTGCTGCGCATGCGAAAAAGCAGGCTCAATGGCCTTAACAGATGGAGCTGTCACAACAATTTTGAATCCTGGACGTTCAGCCAAAAGCTGCGCTGCTGCAATACCTAACGTCGAGCTTTTACCACGGCCTCTGTCTGCAGTTAAAATCAAAGGACGCTTTCGATGACCAGACACCACTTTCTTGACCGACTCAACAGCAATATTCTGCTGCTCAAATCGATTTAGACGGGTTGCTTCAATGCGTTTTTGCGGAAGCGAATCGTAACTGCACTTCAATCCCGACGCTTCGTCGCTTTGGGAAACTAAGATGAGTTTATCAAAATGAGTTTTGAGCCAACATTCACCAAACGCCGATTCTTCGGTGTGTTCAGGATCTTTTATGTTTGGTGGCAGCACCAACAATAATCCACCTCCCACTAACGCACCAAGCGCAGCGCTAAAACCGTTTGCATCAAACTGCTCTCTAAAATCACACACCAACACTTGGCATTCGCGACCGAGAAGTTGCTGACCTTTCTTTACTGGTGCATGCATTACCCCTTCAAACGGAGTGCCACCGATTTGGAAAACACTTTGTGTGTTTGCGCCAATTAGATAGGTAGAGATAGCGGAATTTTGCCATGTCGCACTGCCATTAAACACCACGCCGTAACGGTGGTCATTATGTTGAGCGATATCGGAAAGTGTATGCAGAAACGTGTTGGTTAGGCTTGTCATAATTTGTGTCCAGATTCATCTAAACACAGTTTATCACAGCCAAATAAAAAGCCGCATAAAGCGGCTTTAGAGAAGTTTGGAAAGAAATTTACTTAGTCGAGTTTCGATTGCACGAACGCTAGGATTTCTTGCATCGTTGCATCGTCAACTTTCTTCAGGTTTAGCGCTAGATTTGAGCCCTTGCGGCTGTATGAAGCACGACCTTTGATAAGCTCAACTTTAGGTGATGCTTTTTTCGCTGGCGCAGGAGCCAGTTCAAGAATCCAACCTTCTAGTGTTTCCGTTACGTCTTTAGTTAAACGAGTTACACCTTGTGCTTCGCTGCGCTGCCACACAAAGCCTTCAGACGCATCACACTTAGTCAGTAACGATTGTTGTTGGTCGTCAGTCAGGCCGCTGAATTGTTTATGCAGTTTAACAATGGTTGGGCGACCAAGATCGCTCACATTTGGGTAAGCTTGCAGTAATTCCAGTGGCAAAGCGGCTGCTTTCAATGCACCACTTACTAGCGCCTCACTGCATTGGAACATTTTTGCTAGCGCTTTTTGGTCTTCAGCTTCGCCTTTATCAAGCTTCGCTTGCATCTCTTTCCCCTTCTCGTACAGAGAAAGTGGTTTATGAGCATTTGCAACGTCAGATAAGAACTTAGCGTGTTCGCCGTTAATGTTTTCAGCAACATAGATAAGGAACTCTTTGTCAGCCAAAATACACGACATACGACGACGGCTACCATCAAGAACTTCAATCTTACCGTCTTTGTTTTTACGACCAACTGCTGGATATTGCTGACCGCGTTCTTTCAATGTTGTCAGAACATCAGAAAGAGCATGTTCGTTTAGGAAAGATTGCTCACGAGCATTCTCTTCAAAAACAACGGTGCGAGTTGCTACTTCAGAAGCAGGAATTCGGACCAATTCAAATGAAACTAAATCTTCGCCAGCAACAGAAAGCTCAATCACTTGAGCCTGTTCTTTAGCAGCCGTTTGCGCTTCTTGAGGCGTAGCAACACGACGTTTGTTCGCCTTACCAAATAGCTTTGCATTTAAGTCAGATGTTTTAATTGCCATTCTTGTTATCCCTGATTAAGTGAAGGCCAGTTGCTATGTAATACTCGCTCTAATTCTAGAGCACTTTTTTGTACCGCGTCTTGAGCGACAGCCAGAGTCTTCTTACCACCTTCAAAATCACTCACAGTAAGGTCGAAAACCGTGCTGTAAGTATCTGCGCAAGTCTCGAATGCGCGGCTTCTTGGAATGGTTGCCATCATGACTTGGTCATTCAACAGGTAGTTCATTTCAGTCAGTACTGATACCTGTTTCTTGTTGTCGTCTTCAAACATGGTTGGCATCAGACGAACAAATTCAAGCCCTTTCCAATCGTCCGGGAACATTTCGTAGACGGTTGGTAAGTGCTGGAAGAAGTTAACCGTTGAAGCCCAGTCCAAACGCTTCGCCGCACATGGAATCAACAGTGCGTTAGACGCGTACATTGCGTTCCATACAAGCGGGTCTACGTGAGGGCCAGTATCAATCATAATCACATCAAAATCGTCCGCGATTTTATCGATAAGCTTCTCTTTTAAAAGACGAACAATGTCTAAAGACTGATCTTGAGAAAGGCTTTGCCACGCTTCAGCATTAAACATTGCATCTTCTGGGAACGCAGAAATCGTCTTTAGGTTTAGATATTGTGTTGGCAACAATACATTTTTGCGCAGAAATTCTTGGTCAACCTCTTGGCCTTCAGGCACGTTGTCCAGCATGATATCAACAGCAGAATAAATGCTATCGTGCTCAGCACCACTAATTTGTGGGTTTAGGAACAAACGCAGTGAGCCTTGTGGATCTAAATCGATCAGACAGATGCGGTAACGCTTATCAAGATTCAAAGATAAACATGCCGCTAAATGAACCGCTGTCATTGATTTACCCGTACCACCCTTTTGGTTCTGTACGTTGATAATCCATGGCTTATTGCCCGCATGCTGTTTACGTTGGTGGAACTTTGGCACTTCAGCCGCGTCCATTAGCATGTGAGCTTCGGTCAATGAAATCGAGTAATGGTTGGCATTATTCTTCGTAAACTGATGGCCTTCCGCCTCAAGCTTAGTGATAGCTTCATCCAATTTACGACGAGTTAAACCAGAACGAGTCTCCATCATAGCCTTAGACATAGGCGGAAAATGCTCATCACTTCGCTCTTCCAAAATAATCTCAATTCGGTCAGCCTGAACTTGTTGAGTTTGTTCGGCTAGCTGATAGAGCTTATCAATCGTTTGTTCTCTTTTCATTGCCAGTTTCCGTAATGATTAACTAAGTACAAATTGTACAGCGATTAACAATAAAAACAACAAAAACATGAACATACATTTATGAGTAAAATCACATAAAATAGACTGAATTTTTACAGTTTGATGAAATAGTATCTAAAACGAATACAAATTTGACCATTTTCATAGTGTATAACGAGCCTAATTTCTCCTTAGATTTTAAATGTTACAGTATCACTTATTTACAATGTAAATGCGAATATGAAGAAAAACCTTCGGAACGATTGAAATACAACCATAGATTACGGTAGATGTGATTTGTATTCGAATATAGATTGTGAAACAGGTGATGAACATACGCGTTCAATAACAGAGTTGATTGATGCTAGATAAATAACTCGCAGACCTAAAATTTAGTCGTCAGCTGGCCAAACGAACAATCGTGTCGCCGACGACGACGGAAGAATGATCATGGGTTTCATCACATATGCTTGGATTGATAAGCGCATATTATGAAGCATGATCAAGGCTTATGGTCCCCAATATTGATCCACTAAAATGCGCGCTCCAAATGATCAATCTCCGGAAAAATGATCAAGCAGATATCGTTCCGGAAGCATATATTTTCAGGGCTAACTTACGGACGAATGCTTTTGGAATGGGGATTCAAGGCTCATAAGGCTTAAACACTAGGAAATTCAATCGACACGAGCTGAGAATACGTAAACATGACAATTTCATGATCATGCTTCCTATATTTAACGGGTTCTCTTTCCGAAGCTCAAAATCAGTAATGAGTAATCAATATTGAGTGGATTTTGTACGAAAGGGGGTAGGAACGATAAAAATACCGACTTACTTGATCATCGTTCCGATACATTGATAATCAAAAATATCCACATTGCCAGCAAATAAGTACTTCGAAGCAAAGTAGACAAAGATCGGCTGTGGATAAGCTGTATAACCATAATGATCATGCTTTCGAATCAATAATGATCATGCTTACAATGACTTAATGATCATCGTTCTGACTCGTTGTGATCATGCTTTCTTCTGTTTTATGATCATCGTTTCGAGTAACTTATGATCATGCTTTCTAAGCGAATTTTATTTAACAGTTTAAATTCAGCAACTTAAAAGCAAACTTACAGCCAGATCATTAGATCACTTAATCATTTAAGATCATATTAATCAAAAAGATCAGTTATTTAAAAGCCAATAAATTCTCTTTATTTATGATCATTCTTTCTTTATCATTCAGGAACTATAGTGAAATTACGGTTAGTGTGATACGGATCAAAAATGAAACCAGAAGAGAAATTGTTAATTAAGGCACGAAGCCACAAAGATGGTCATTTATTTGAGGTATCTGAAACAGCCGTTGAATGGATAGAACAATATCAACACTTCAAAGGTGTCACCAAAAGCATAGTTGAGCTTCTTAACCTAATTTCACTTCGTGGGTTTAGTAGCAAAGACGGGTACGTTTCCACCACTGAGATTATCGAATCAACAGATGGTCAAGTCACTCGCGCTGCCTTACAGCAAAGGCTAAGAGCAGCAGTCAATATTGGATTGTTCAAACAAATCCCCGTTCGCTTTGAAGAAGGCCTTGCTGGTAAAACCATGTTGCATCGCTTTGTGAACCCAAACCAATTGATATCGGTACTGGGTGCAACCAGCTTAGTAACAGAAAGCGTGAAGCAA
Source organism: Vibrio sp. 070316B (assembly GCF_013114115.1). Taxonomy (NCBI): domain Bacteria; kingdom Pseudomonadati; phylum Pseudomonadota; class Gammaproteobacteria; order Vibrionales; family Vibrionaceae; genus Vibrio; species Vibrio sp. 070316B. The sequence goes on from NZ_VTYC01000002.1 coordinate 166,212, forward strand.
AATGAAAAGCAAAAGCGCTCTAAAGCCCTAGCTCAAACCAAAGTAAACAAGCGCTTACTGAATGAACATGGACTGAATACCCCACCAACAATGAAAGATGAAGCGGATCAATTCATTGTTTCGCCAACCAATTGGGCGGGGATTATTGATCAAGCGTTAGCGCCGCCTAGAACTCGTAAGAGCTACCAGAAATCTATGGTTTCGATCTCTGGCACTCGAGCAGTGATCGAGACACGATCTTCTAAAAATATCATGACTGTTGACGATCTGATGACGCTATTCGCGTTATTCACGCTCACCGTTCAATATCATGATCATCACCAAGATGATTACCATCTAGACGCGAAACACACACCGAACAAAACACCACTCTACATCACTGATATTTTGTCTTTGCGTGGCAAGAAAGACAGCGGCCCAGCACGTGATTCGATCCGCGACAGTATTGATCGTATTGAATTCACTGATTTCCAACTGCATGAGCTTACAGGCCGCTGGCTTAGTGAGAACATGCCAGAAGGCTTTAAGAGTGATCGTTTCCGATTCTTAGCTAGAACCATTACCGCATCGGAAGAAGCGCCTACAGAGGGCTCTGACGGCGAAATTCGCATTAAACCGAACCTATACATCTTGGTTTGGGAACCTTCGTTCTACGAAGAGCTGCTGACGCGTGATTATTTCTTCCTATTTCCACCAGAAATTCTGAAGCAACATACCTTGGTCTTCCAAATGTATTCGTACTTTAGAAGCCGCATGGCACGTCGTCATTCAGATTGTATGTTGCTCAGTGAGCTCAACCAGAAACTGGCGCGTAACATCGATTGGCGTCGGTTCTCGATGGATCTGATCCGTGAACTCAGAAAGTTGGGCGAAGTAGGGGAGCATGAAGATACCTTCCTGGTTAACCTTTGGGGTTATCACTTGACGATCACCGCGTTGATCGAAAAAGGCAAAACGACGGATTATCAAGTAGATATCAAGTGTAACGTGGAAGAAGTACTGCGTTACTCAAGAGCACGAACTACTAACGCCGGCAAACGTAATATGGCACCGACGCTACCGAACCCGCTTCGTAACGAAATGGTTTCCAAGCAGAAGCTGGAAGAGCTGTCTGAAATCATTGATGGAGAGTTCGAGCCAATCCAGCGTAAAGCACCATCACCAAGAGGCAAGTTAGGACGTCGCGTTAAACAACGTAAGCACTCTGTAGAGATTAACGCTGATGAGATCATGATAACGCTCTCTAAATATACCTCTGCAGAGGCTCTAGAACGCAGTATAACGGCTTTATCTGCTATGACAGGGCACTCACATGCCTCAATCAAAGAAGAGTGTTCAGAGCTTATTGAGAAGCTTGATTGGCTGAGAGTAGGGGATGAGATCATTCCTTACGAAACACTAAGTAAGTTAATTGAGCTGTATAACGATCGCGATAGTAACAGTAATCGCCACCTTTCGATTGAACGTCTTATCTCAGGCTTAGCAGTGCGTCGTAAGGTCTGTAAGCAAGTTCACGAAGGGCATTTGGATGAAAATGTGTTCCTAGCGTTGGATGAAATGGCGATAGGTCATTAATTCAGTGCCAGTTTTCAGTGCTATGAATGGGTCTTTGAAACACATTAGGTGTTGATAAGAACCGCACCTAACGCTGACAAAGTGATGACAAAGTAGCGCACTCGGTTGATTATTATTTATCCCGAATAGACAACCTTTTGTCCTTTCTTATTGATTAATAGATTGGCTCATATTTTGTTACATCATACTGAATAGATTTTTGCGAGTTCCCCCAAGGGACTCGCTTTTTTTTGTCTAAAATCCGCCTAACTATTAAAAATCAACAGCTTAAGATATTCCCTACCGAAGCATGATCAAGGCTAGATCATGCTTTCATGGATCCAACTCATCGCTACCGATGAAAACTTTTATGAAAAAGTATCAGATCAATAACTCGGTGATCAGTGAATCTGATGTTTTACATTACCTTGATCATCGTTTCGGGGATGCCTGGCCATAAAGCGGACATGTGACTCGATCAACTTCTCTGATTCTGCTTGCCAGCGCGGCTCCTGCTGCTGATTAGCAAACTCTAGAGCCAGCACACACAGGTGCTGAACCCGCTGAGTACACCACTCTTGCAAGTCTGGCTCTGCTTTAGGGTCACACGACACTGCTTGCAGCTTGCCGTAAGCAAACATTAGGTATTGGTAAGCCTTTTCTTGATGGTGTGCATTTTCGTTCGGCTGTCGATAGAAGGTAAAGATTCTCAGGCAGCCATCTAACCAACATGCGATGCCTTTGCTTTGGTCATCCGTGATCAACGGCCCCCAGAGTGCATCTGGAGGCGTTAAGATCAAAGGTTCTAACCGTTCCACTTGATCATGCTTTCGGGCTTTGTACCAATCTCCGATCCGCTCTAACCAAGTGTCTAGTTCATTCATGCAACATTATCCCATTGTTTTACAAAGTGATTATCAGCAACTTGCTTAACGTTATGCTGTATTTCACTGCTTTGCTCTCGAATACGATCAGCGTCTATTGAATAGTTTGGTTCATTTTTAACGAGTTCGCCAAACGGTAGATCAGGATCTGGCACCGCAGATATCAATAGCTTGGTGTATGGGTGTTGAGGATTGGTCAAGATCGACTGAGTGGATCCCCATTCGACGATCTGTCCTTTGTACATAACTGCTGTCTCTTCTGCGATGTAATGTGCGGTGGCGAGATCATGGGTGATGTACAAAAAGCCAATCCCGAGCTCTTTCTTCATTCTTTGCATTAGGTTAAGTACGCCAAGTCGAATCGAAACATCCAGCATGGAGGTGGGCTCGTCGGCAAGAATGACCTCAGCGCCAACAGCCAGTGCTCTTGCTAGGTTAACCCTTTGTCTTTGGCCTCCACTGAGCTCGTGAGGGTACTTAGCCAATGTTTCAATGGGTAACTCCACCAGCGTTAATAACTCTTCTAGGCGCTCTGCTAGCGCTTGTTTGTTGGCGACTTGCTTATGAATCTTGAGAGGGCGTGTTAAGTGGTGCTCTATAGTATGTGTCGGATTTAACGAGCCAAACGGGTCTTGGAACACCATTTGTACTCGGCTGCGGTAGTCCAAGATGTCTTTGCGGCTGTTGAGGGTTGAGATGTCTTTGCCATTGAACAGGATCTCGCCCTCTGTCGGTGGGTAAACTTTGGTCATCAGCCTCGCACAGGTACTCTTTCCGCAGCCTGACTCGCCAACGAGTGCTAGCGTTCTTCCTGGGTATAAATCAAAACTCACGCCATGTAGGGCTCTAAATATCTCCTCTTTGCCAAATCCACCACCTACGGTGAACTCTTTAACGAGGTTTTTTACTTGCATAATTGGTTGTGACATTGAGGCTCCTAGCACGCTGTGGCGTGAGCATGTTCGTGAATATTAGGGAATGAACTCCACAGCTTTTGGGTGTAGGAGTGCTGAGGGTTATTGCGAATCTCATAGGCTTGATTGACTTCAACTATCTTGCCATGACGCATAATGGCAATGCGGTCACACAGCTGGCTCATCAGGGCTAAATCGTGGGTGATAAACAGGATTGAGAAGCCGAATTCTTCTCTGAGTTGATGTATTTGTTGCAATATTTCTCGTTGAACGACGACATCCAAAGCCGTAGTTGGCTCATCCATGATGATCAGTTTGGGATTGAGCGCGAGAGCAATCGCAATCACTAATCGTTGACGCATACCGCCGCTAAATTGATGAGGGTATTCGGTCAGGCGATGGCGAGGAATATTCACTAGGTCGAGCAGCTTTTCTGCGCGGTCCTTGGCTTGTTCATCACTCATTCCTTTGTGGTGGCGTAGTACGTCAGCAAATTGTTCTTCGATAGTTAATACAGGGTTGAGTGAGTTCATGGCACTCTGGAACACCATGGCGATCTCACTCCAGCGTAATGTATTAAGCTGGCTGTCAGATAGTCTCAGTAGGTCTTGTCCATCAAAAAGTATTTGACCGCCAGAGATGAATGCGGGCGGCTTGTGAAGTCGGTTAATAGCAAATGCGATGGTGCTCTTGCCACAACCTGACTCGCCGGCCAGGCCAAAGATTTCTCCTTGCCCTATGCTAAAGCTGACGGACTTTACGGCATTGAAGTCACCGTCGTCGGTGATGTAGTCGACGCATAGATTCTTCACTTCAAGAAGCGGTGTATCTGGTTTTTCCATAGACATGATTGATACTCAGTTATGATATTGATAACCATTATCATTAGCATGTGTTGGATTTAGTGAAAGCGATCAGCGCAAAAACAATGAAGTGCCTCGAAATTTATCTTGGAGAATTTCAGGAATTTTCAGGGTAAAACAAGAAATGAGAGGGAGGAAAGTGAGAGTTGGATCAAACCACATTTCTTATGGGGAATCTTTTAAATGTAATGGCAGAAAATGGCTTTGGCAAAGTTTAAATGAGCTATTTATTAATTAGCTTTGTGAAGCGTCGGAATCATCACATTTCAGTGCAGAATTTCTTAACAAGCGAAATAGCATTTGCTACAGATTACCTGTCCATTACATGGTGCTTTTCGGAGGAAAACATGTCCATTAATTCTATCAACCATGATGAAATGACAAATATTGCAAACAAGTGGGATGCTGAAGAAGAAGTATCTTTCAAACCAGAAAAGAAAATGAAGTCCGCTGAAGCTCGTCGTCGTATCGAGGCTCTAAGAGAAATTAGAGAAAGCGGTTTGAGTCTGGAAGAAGCGAGGGAGCTGGGTCTTATTCACTAATATCCCCAATTGCATTTAAGAGGGTGGCTCAGCGCCACCCTTTGATTTATAAGTACTTTATTTACTGCCTACCCCATTCAAGCTGGTTTCCTAACTTTGTTTGGTCGCTATTCAATCGTATTACTCCTCTCTGTAACTCTCTTTCTACGTATAAAAACAGGCTGACGGCATACTCTTGAACTAAGTTGTTTGACAGCAATATGTGACGCCACTAATTTTAAAGGTAAAGCAAAAATATGCGATGTCATTGGTGAGGAGAAGGCTATGTCGAATTCTGTGGCTCAAGCTGAAGAAGTCTTGTTTTATGAACCAGAAGATCCGAATGGATATTTGTCTAATTTTGCCGCTTGTCCTATCAAAGTGGATGGTCAAGTTTGGGCAACCAGTGAACATTACTATCAGGCGATGAAGTTTGTTTCACCAGCACTTAGAAACATGATTCTTGAAGCCTGCACACCCGCAGAAGCATTTTCATTAAGTCGCCAATATGAAGACCAAGTTCGAGACGATTGGTACGATGTTCGTGTTGAGGTGATGCGTTTCATTGTCACCGAAAAGTTTAAACAGAACCCACAATTTGCTCTGTTCCTGACGGGAACTGGTGACTCAGTGATCAAGGAGCACTCACATAAAGACCCTTTTTGGGGGGATGGGGGAGACGGAAGTGGTGAGAACCATTTGGGTGAGATTCTAATGGCAGTACGCCAACAACTTCGTACCCAACAACTGCACTTGATCACATCACATTAAGCACACATTAAAAAGGCCGCTCTGGTTAGCTTGTATGCTAAAAACAGAGCGGCCTTTTGTATTTCTGTAGTTCCGGTATCCGAAGTCGCTAGAGTGCGCTAACGAGCCACAGATTGACGCTAGTACTATAAGTAACTTTGGACGATGTCATCGAGCTGCCCATCGTCTTTCATTTGGTCTAGGCGTTGGTTAATAAAAGTCTCGAGCTTAGGATCCATTTCTGGGTCGAAAGCTAAATGAATAGGGTAGTTGTTGATGATGGAACCAAAATCCTGCATTTGGTAATCATCAATGCTTAGCTTCTGTTCGTTGAGGTTGTATTTGATTCGTGATTCCATTTCGACAAACACAGTATCACCAGGTGCTCGGTTCAGGACACGAAACGCTGCGGTGTAATCTTTTACTCGGATCTCATTGAGCTTACCTTGTTGGATGTAAGGCTCTAAGTTTGGATATTCAAATCCCACCAGCAATACCACAGCCTTGCCATCTAAATCGTCAATCGTATTGAACTCGAACGGCTTTTTACCGCTACTCAGCAATACGTGTTTTACATTGTAAATTGGCTCTTCAGATAGGTTGACTGATTGGATGTTCCCCCAGCTAGGGCTGCCGTAAGTTACCCAATTTGGGTTCTCTCTCGCATCTAGCTTGTCAATCATTCGATTAAAAGGGTAGGTATGGTAGTTAATCTCGTACTGGCTATCGTCAAACACTGCTTCAACAATATCAGAAACGATTCCTCTGTGGGATGACCCGTCAGTTTCTATCTGAAAAGGTTGCGCTTGGCTCGCAATAATGTAGTAGTGAAGAGGCTCGCTTGAGAAAGCATAACTGCTTGAAAACAAACTGACTATGGATGCAACGATAAGATGTTTTTTCATAACCTTCCCTAGTTATTTGATGAATGACTACTACTATACTAGTTGAGTAATTGTAGTTTACTAAGATAACAACATTGGTAATTTTTATATGGTGAAAAAAGGAAAACGCTATATTGGACTCTCTCGACAGTTGATCGGGGCCATCATTGCTATCAGTACCTTATTCACAGTTATAGTGACAGGTCTGGGGCTGTATGTGGAGTACCAAAATCGAGTTTCTTTTATTAGTTCTCAGATCGAACAGGTTAAAGCAGGCTACCTTTCTGGCTTGACGTCAAGTCTATGGGTTGAAGATCGTGCTCAGTTGTTTGTGCAAGCAGAGGGCATCTCCCGCCTTCCTTCGGTCAGTTATCTCCTTATCGAAAGCCCTGATGAAAAAATCTTAGAGCTTGGCAGCCCAACGACAGGGCAGTCATATTCTCAGTCATGGGAAATGGTGTATCAGATGGGGGGCAAAGACTTCCCACTGGCCACCCTCACGGTGCAATCCGATTTAAGTATGATCCTCAATGACTTCGAAGAACGAGTACTGTTGCTACTCGCTTTTGAAGCCGTGAAAATCTTTTTGCTGTCATTGGTCTCTTTGGCCATTGTTTATCGCTTGGTTGTCAAACGCTTAATGACCATGTCCTCTCAGATAAACGAGCAGCAAGTTGAAGACAATAAACCACGTTTTTTAACGCCAACCGACTCTACTTATAAAGATGAAATATCGACGTTGGAAAACAGCTACAACCAATCAATTGAACGCATTCGTCAACAGTATCAAGAGTTGATTAAAGCCAAAGAGACGGCTGAAGTTGCTAACCACAACAAGAGTGAATTTTTGGCTAACATGAGCCACGAAATCCGCACTCCAATGAATGGAATTATCGGACTTTCGTCTCTGCTCTCAGAAATGGATATGCCGAAAGAGCAAAAAGAGTACGTCAACATGCTCAATACCTCTTCGTTAACTCTTCTAGACCTTATTAACGACATCTTGGATTATTCGAAAATTGAAGCGGGACGTTTAGAACTGCAACAAGAACCAATGAAAATGATGGGTATTGCAGCCGATGTTGAATCGACCTTCAGAGTGAAAGCCGAACAAAAAGGTTTACGATTCCAATTGGAGATAGACCCTAAGATCCCAACCATGGTGATCGGAGATGGAACCCAGCTCAGACAGGTACTGAATAACTTAGTCGGCAACGCCATCAAATTTACCGAGCGAGGTCATGTGACGCTTTCTCTTCGCTTAGAAAAAGTGATCGAGCCTGAGCAGAAGTTGAGAGTTCGATTTGAAGTTGCTGACAGCGGTATTGGTATCGCAGAAGATAAACAAAAATCGGTATTCGATAAGTTTCAGCAGGCCGACGGCAGCACCACTCGTATTTACGGCGGCACAGGATTGGGCCTGACCATATGCGATAAGATAGTGTCCTTAATGGGCAGCAAGCTTGAGCTAACCAGTATCGAAGGCAAGGGCAGTACCTTTTACTTTGTGGCTGACTTTGATCCGTGTTTGGAGCTCGACGAGAGTAATATCGATTTCAATAAGGTCTCGGTGTTGCTGGTAGATGATAGCCAACTTAACATGCGTATCACCTCGACACAGCTACAGTCTTTTGGTGTGTCCTCTACATGCTGTGAAACCGCAACCCAAGCGCTAGAGCTCGTTTCAGAGTCTGTCGAAAACGCTTCGCCTTACGACTTAGTGTTGATTGATAAAGTGATGCCTTCTATTGACGGGTTCCAGCTTGCAAGAAACCTGATAGAGCGCTTGGGCAAAGCCTGCCCTAAGCTAGTTATGATCTCTGCCGACCCTCGTAAGCAAGACGAAATGCATGCCAAACAAGTGGGTTTTATTGCCTACATTGCTCGCCCATATCAAGATAACCAGCTTAAGTGGACCATCAGTGAGGTATTAGCGAGATCGGCGGACACCTCGACCTTCACCTATCCAAACCGAGGTGAAGTCGCGTTTAAGGACAATGAGCCTGTACCAACCACTAAACCAGCGGTAGTGGCGAAAGAGAGCGCCAAGGCTGAGGAGTCTAAGCCTCAATCTGAAACTGGGTTGTTTAGCGGTAAAGTACTGGTAGTTGAAGACTCTAGAGTCAATCAGCAAGTTGCCAAGATGATGCTCAAAAAGCTTGGTTTTGAAGTGGATATTGCCGACAACGGTAAAGTCGGAGTCGATAAGTTTAAGCACAACGAATATCAAATGATCTTCATGGATTGTCAGATGCCAGTGCTCGATGGTTTTGAAGCGACAAAACAAATTAGAGCACTCGAAGAAGGGACGTCGAAACATATTCCTATTGTGGCGCTGACAGCTAACGTAGTGCAGAGAGATAAGCACTTATGTTTTGATGTGGGTATGGATGAGTTTTTACCTAAACCCGTGAATCAAGGTAAATTGAGAGAGATTGTCGCGAGTTTTTTGTCTGATAAAAGCGAACTAACAGGTGAAGGTGAACAGAAGATTGTTTAGTCCGCGCGCCATTAAATCTCATCGTGAGAACCCAAAACTCCGACCTAATCAGTCGGAGTTTTTGTATATGTGGGGTTATTCTTTCAACGGATGCGGCACTAGCCAATACTATCGATGTGAATCACTACTGAGTCTGGTCGCCAGTATTCCAATTCGCAGTCCATTAGCTCGCCATCTTGCTTGTAGTTCACACGGCAGATCTTCAGCACTGGCTGGCCCTCAGCTAAGTTTAGCGCCTTAGCGACATAGGCTGGGGCTGAAGTGGGAATTACATCAAAGCGCGATCGTTTTGTCTCATAGCCGTATTTTTCTCGATAGATCCCCGTCAGCGACATGGTGAGGTTTTCCGACAATATTTTTTCAAACAGGGGTGCTTTCAAGACGTTTTCGACGAACAGCACCGCTCGGCCATCAATAAAGCGTAATCGCTCAATCACGTGTATCGGGGTTATCTGTTCTATCTCTAATGCTTTGGCGTAATCGCCAGCCGCCATTTCTGTGCGGGTGCTCAGCAGCCTTGTTTCTGCTATGCGGTCTTGTTCGCGAATCATCTGATGAAAGTGAGAGCGAGACAATGGGTTGTAGCGAATACGCTCGGGCGACACATACCATCCTCGGCGCTCCTCTCGGTATATCAGACCTTCAGTTTCTAACGACACCAATGCATCTTTGAGTGTGATTCGTGTGGTGGAAAACAGTTCGCTGAGCTCTCGTTCGGATGGCAGTTTTTGCCCCTCGGTGAAGATACCCGATTGAAGTTGTTCTCTAATGCTCGCCTTAATTCTACCTAGCTGTGTTCCTGATTGCGCTGTTGCCAATGTTCTCATTACTGATCTAGTCCATAAGTTCGTATGCTCAATAAGGTAAACCATGGAGTTAACAGGAATGTTACAGTAAACAAAGGCTTACTGTCATATGAGTGAAATATAACTGCCACGAAAATGCACTCTAACTGTCAAATAAGTTGCGCGAAAGCGTCATATTCTGGCGATAGCATACAAAACGAACTTACTGACCTAGTCCAGAGGGATAGAGACAATGAAAACTTTGCTTAGCCGTTCAACTGTATCGCCAGCCAAACTGATTGGTTCACCTGCAAAATTAATCGGCGCAACGCTAATAACGGCAACACTTTCAATGCCAGCGATGGCGAAGGATGCTGATCTTGAGTCACTGATTGAGGCCGCTCAAAAAGAGGGTGCGGTTTACAGTGTGGGCATGCCAGACAGTTGGGCAAACTGGAAAGGCACATGGGCTGATCTGAAAGCGAGCTACGGTTTGAAGCATCAAGATACAGACATGAGCTCAGCACAAGAGATCTCGAAATTTGAAGCAGAGAAAAGAAACGCAACCGCAGATATCGGTGATGTTGGTTTCGCCTTTGCACGTGTTGCGGTGAAGAAAGACGTAACACAGCCATACAAGCCAACCACTTGGAATGACATTCCTGACTGGGCGAAAGATAAAGATGGTCACTGGGCTCTGGCTTATACGGGCACTATCTCGTTCATCTCAAACAACAACCTTGTTGAAGATGCACCAAAATCTTGGAGCGACCTACTTGAAGGCGACTACAAAGTCACTGTTGGTGACGTAGGCGTAGCAGCGCAAGCAAACAACGCGATTCTCGCGGCGGCATTTGCTAATGGCGGTGATGAGTCGAACTTAAAACCGGCGATTAAATTCTTTGGTGAGCTAGCGAAGCAAGGCCGCCTATCTTACACCGATCCAAGCATTGCGAACCTTGAAAAAGGTGAAGTGGAAGTAGCGATCATGTGGGATTTCAATGCACTGAACTACCGTGACAAGATTGACCGTGAGCGCTTTACTGTAAATATCCCACAAGATGGTTCAGTGATCTCTGGTTACACCACCATCATCAATAAATACGCAAAGAACCCGAATGCAGCGAAGCTAGCTCGTGAATACATCTTCAGCGACCAAGGCCAGATCAACCTAGCAGAAGGTTACGCACGCCCAATCCGTAGCAACGTGACGCTACCTCAATCAGTACAAGACAAGCTGATCTCGAACGAGCAATACAGCAACGTTCATCCCGTCACTGACTTCTCAGCATGGGAAAAATCAGCACGTCGTCTGCCGCGCCAATGGCAAGAAAGCGTCTTGATTCACCAGCAGTAATCCATATTCAAAACAAGCAACAGAGAATAGACCATGAGCAATAAGGTTATCCTTGTTGTTCTAGATGGACTGAATTATCAGGTAGCCCGTGATTGCATGGGCTACCTGAACGGTCTTCTAGAACTGAGTGATCTTCATGAAAAACAAGGCGATTCGCTAAACATGAGCACGCAGAAAAACAAGCTGCGCGCGACGCTTTACCCAATGCAGTGCGAGCTGCCATCCATGTCACGCCCACTGTATGAGTGCATTTTAACTGGGGTTCGCCCTGTTGAGAGTGGCATTGTTAACAACCAAATCGTGCGTTTATCGAATCACGAGTCGATCTTTAGCTTGGCTAAGTCACAGGGCAAAGTAACGGCTGCCGCGGCGTACCATTGGGTGAGCGAGTTGTATAACCGAGCGCCTTTTAACGCTGTGCGTGACCGTTTTACCAACGATGAAACCATGAACATTCAACACGGTTGTTTCTACCATTGGGACCACTACCCAGATGAAGCCTTGTTCTTGGATGCAGAGCACTTGCGTGTCACTCATCAGCCGGATTTCTTGCTGATTCACCCAATGAACATTGATGATATGGGACACAAGTATGGGTTGGATTCTCGCCAATACCGCAACAGCGCACGGGGCGCGGATATCTACCTATCGAACTACCTTGAGAAATGGGTTGACGATGGTTATCAGGTGATCATCACCAGTGACCACGGCATGAACAATGACTTGTCTCACGGTGGAATTTTGCCTGAAGAGCGTGAAGTGCCATTCTTTGTGATTGGCGATAAGTTCACACACCAAGCATGTTCAGTGAAACAGACTGATATTTGCGGCAGTGTGTGTCAGCTACTCAACCTTGAACACGATAAATCTTACACTCAGGAATTGTTGGCCCTATGAGCAGTTCTGTAATCACGCAGAGCGATGGCTCTGCCCTTAAACCTCAAACCAAATCTTGGTTCAAACGCTTCAAGCCCGCTTTGTGGCTTGCGCCTTTCGCCCTGTTTTTCTATCTGTTCCAACTGGCCCCTATGGTTTGGGTGCTGATCAATAGCTTCTTCTACGACGATGAGCTTTCCTTAGAAAACTATTCTGAAATATTCGACTCTGCTTTCATGATGCAGGCCTTTGGCAACAGTTTATGGTTGTCTATTTGGTCGAGCATTGTTGGCTTGGCGATTGCGACTCTGCTCGTTTCTTCATTGCGCCGCGTTGATTCTAAAATCCGCGATGCGGTGATTGCTTTCACTAATATGAGCAGCAACTTCTCTGGCGTACCTTTGTCGTTCGCCTTCATCATCATCTTAGGCACCAACGGTGCAATCACCTTATTGCTCAAGCAGTACGGATTGTTGGGGGACTTCGACTTGTACGGCAAGTGGGGCTTACTGGCGATTTACATCTACTTCCAGATTCCACTGGCGGTGTTGTTGCTGTATCCAGCGTTTGATGCCCTTAGTGATGACTGGCAAGCCGCCTCGGCACTGCTTGGTGCGAAAACCTGGCAATACTGGACCAAAGTTGCGCTTCCTGTGCTGTCTCCGGCCTTATTTGGCACCTTCATCATCTTGATTGCTAATGCGATTGGCGCGTATGCAAGCGTGTATGCGTTGACCTCGGGTAACTACAACGTGATTACGATTCGTATAGCGAGCTTGGTATCGGGCGATTTGTTCCTAGAACCTAATCTAGCTGCGGCGATCTCCGTGATTCTGATGGCGATGCTGGCCTTCATCACAGTGATTAACCAATGGCTGATCAGCAAAAGCTACGCAGGGAAGAGAAAGTAATGAATACTGTAAATACTCACTTTCATAAAACCGTGGTCTATTCGATCGTTGGTATCATGATGATCCCGATCTTAGCGACCTTCATCTACTCGATCTCTTCACGTTGGGGCGCGACAATCCTGCCTGACGGTTTTACTCTGGATTGGTACATCAATCTGCTGACGGATCCTCGCTTCTTACAAGCCTTCGGCCGTTCACTGTTTATTTGTGTAGCAGCATTGTCATTAAGTGTGGTGTTGATTCTGCCTGCGATTTTCGTGGTGTTTTACTATTTCCCGAAACTCGACAAGGTCATGAATATCATGATCTTATTACCGTTCGCGGTGCCACCAGTGGTGTCGTCGGTGGGTTTGCTTCAGTTGTATGCCGATAGCGAAATCTCACTGATAGGCACACCATGGATTCTGATTGGTACTTACTTCACCATCGCGTTGCCATTCATGTATCGCGCAATTGCCAACAGCTTTGAAGCAATCAACCTGCACGACTTGATGGACGCGGCTCACCTGCTCGGTGCAAGCACTACTAAGGCGTTCTTGTTGATTATTCTGCCAAATCTTAAGAAAGGGTTAATGGCGTCACTGTTCTTATCGTTCTCGTTCCTACTAGGCGAGTTCGTGTTTGCCAACATCTTGGTGGGGACACGTTACGAGACATTGCAAATCTACCTATACAACATGCGTCAAACCAGTGGTCACTTCACGTCAGCCCTTGTGATGACGTACTTTCTGTTTATTTTCTTACTGACTTGGTTGGCAAGTCGTTTCAGCCAGGGAACCAAATAATGAGCTATGTAAATGCGAAAAACCTCACCAAGCGTTTTAGTGAAAACACAGTATTTGAAGACATTGAATTCTCCATCGAGAAAGGTGAATTCATCACGCTACTTGGCCCGAGTGGCTGCGGAAAATCAACTCTGCTGCGTAGCTTAGCAGGCCTAAATCCAGTCGATGGTGGCGAAATCTGGGTGAATGGTGAAGAGATCACTCACCAAGTGCCGCAAGAGCGTGGCATCGGTATGGTGTTTCAATCTTATGCGTTGTTCCCGAATATGACGGTTGAGGGCAACATTGCGTTTGGCCTTAAGATGAAAAAGCTTGCCGCTGACGAGATAAAGCGCGAAGTCGCGAAAGTGATTGGGCTGGTGGATTTAACGGGCAAAGAGAAGTTCTACCCGCATCAGTTATCGGGCGGTCAGCGTCAGCGTGTGGCTTTGGCAAGAGCCTTGGTGGTCAAGCCGCGTATTCTATTGCTCGATGAGCCACTTTCAGCTCTGGATGCGAAGATTCGTAAACATCTGCGCCAACAGATCCGAGACATTCAAAAAGAGATGAACCTGACCACGATCTTCGTGACTCACGATCAAGAAGAAGCGATGATCATGTCTGACCGTATCTTCTTGATGAATAAAGGCGAGATCGTGCAAGCGGGAACACCTGAAGAGATCTACACTCAACCAGCCAATGAGTTTGTGGCAGGGTTCATGGGACACTACAACTTGGTACAAGCGAACAAGGCTAAGCAGCTGTTTAATATTGAAACCGAGTGGAAAGTGGCGATTCGACCTGAATCTATCTACGTTAAAGAGCAAGGTCGACAATATGGCGAACATATCTCTGCGCCGAAAACCGGCACCATTCGTAACCACCAGCTGTTGGGCAACGTGATTCGCTATCAAGTGGATGTCGATGAGTGCGAGCTGACGGTCGACCTACTTAACCGTTCTTCTGAACGACTATTGGCAAACGGCAGCCAACTTGAACTCCTGTTTAACCTGAACGAAATTCAACCTGTGAGAGCCTAAGATGTTCAAACCTTTGTATGTATTTGATATGGACGAAACGTTGATCAATGCCGATGCAGCGATGCTTTGGAATGAATTCTTGGTTGAAAAGGGCATTGCTACAGCACCGAACTTTATTGAAGAAGACCAGCGCTTAATGGGCTTGTATTCGGAAGGTAAGCTGAACATGGAAGACTACCTTGCGTTCGCCATGCATCCACTGGCCGACATGCCAACTGAGCAAGTCAGCGCTTTGGTTGAAGAGTGTGTTGAGCAGCATATTTTACCTAAGCAGTTCAAACAGTCGAAACCATTGATAGAGCAGCTGGAGCGTGACGATATCGACATGTTGATCATCTCGGCGAGCGTGACTTTCTTAGTAGAAGCGGTCGGCCGTAAGATTGGTATCGAGAATGCACTCGGTATTGATTTGGTCGAGAACCAAGGTCGTTTCACGTCTCAGATCTCAGGTGTACCAAGCTACCGTGAAGGCAAAGTGACCCGTTTAAAAGAGTGGTTAGATAATCAAGAAACTAACTATTCAGACATTCACTTTTATACAGATTCAATCAACGACTTACCTTTGTGTGAACACGCTGATTTTGCGTACCTAGTGAATCCATGCCCGCGTTTGAAAGCATTGGCCGATCAACCGAATTGGTCGATTTTAAACTGGGATTAACGTGAATCCTATATTCGAATTAGCTTCGTTTTAGAACTTATCAAGCCGCTGACTACAGCGGCTTTTTGTTTGCCAGTGAATGAGATTCGATGGAATTATCTAGTCTGTACTTTCCATTGAAAATCTCATATGTAACAACTTAATAACATCTCTTGCTTGGTTGTAAATCAAACCACCTTCTTTCAATCCCTTGATAGCGCTCACTTTCTTGTTATTAGAGATTGTGTGTAACAAATATTTTACAATTTGACAGGTTTTTAGCGTGATTGCCCATTTCTCTCCATCCATTCCAATCTGTCGGCTTGTGAGCCAAATTTAATTAAGGACAAAAAACACACAACCATTTCATAAAACGTAACACAAGACCGATAGGTACAAGGAGAAAGTTCATGGTGGAGTCATACAACCCGCTTGGTACGGATGGATTCGAGTTTGTTGAATACACAGCTGTCGACCACAAGGGAATTGAGCAACTTAAAGCGCTGTTTGTGTCACTTGGTTTTGCCGAGATTGCTAAGCACCGTTCAAAAGAGGCTTGGCTTTATCGACAAGGTGACATCAACTTTATCGTCAATGAACAACCACACAGCCAAGCTGAAGCGTTCGCTAAAGTTCACGGCCCATCGGTGTGTGGCATGGCGTTTCGTGTTAACGATGCAACCACGGCAATGACGCAGGCGTCTAGCGGTGGTGGTGAAGAGTACAAGACCGAAATCGGGCCAATGGAGCTGAGCATTCCTGCTATTTACGGTATTGGTGAAAGTTTGCTTTATTTCGTAGACCGTTACGGCAAGCAGAGCATCTATGATGTTGATTTCCGATTCTATGACGATGCGGAAGAGCGCATGGCAAAAGCTGATGTAGGCCTCTACGAAATCGATCACCTTACGCACAACGTGAAACAAGGCAATATGGATCTGTGGTCTGGTTTTTATGAGCGTATCGGTAACTTCCGCGAGATTCGTTACTTTGATATCGAAGGTAAGCTGACAGGCCTTGTGAGCCGCGCAATGACCTCCCCATGCGGCAAAATCCGCATTCCTATCAATGAGTCTTCAGATGATAAATCACAAATTGAAGAGTTCATCCGCGAATACAACGGTGAAGGCATTCAACACATCGCACTTGCTACAGATGATATCTACAAAACAGTGAAAACTCTGCGTGATCGCGGCATGGACTTTATGCCAACCCCAGATACCTACTACGAGAAAGTCGATGAGCGTGTGAAAGGCCATGGTGAAGACACTGATCTGCTGCGCGAACTGCGTGTTCTGATTGACGGCGCACCGACTAAAGACGGCATCTTGCTGCAAATTTTCACACAGACGGTTATTGGGCCTGTGTTCTTTGAAATCATTCAGCGTAAAGGCAACGAAGGTTTTGGCGAAGGCAACTTCAAGGCGCTGTTTGAATCGATTGAAGAGGACCAGATTCGTCGAGGAGTATTAGACGATGCATAAATGGATCTCGTTTCCTCATCGGGAGGGGGTGTGTTCTAAACAAGCGCATGCCGACTTCCCCGAAGAGGCAATCTATGAGCGAGAGGCGGGTCGAAGTGGTTTCTTCGGCCCTGCCGCTCACTTCCATCACCAACATGCCCCAACAGGTTGGTCTGAGTGGGAGGGCGACTTACGCCCTCGCGCTTTTGATTTTACGCTGGTGGACAAAGCCAGCCAGATAACTCCTTGGGCTGTGCCTCATCTTTTGCATAACGCGGACTGCAAGATTCGCGTATGGCGCATGGATGAGAAGATGGATTTCTTGGTACGTAACTCCGATGGCGATGAGCTACTGTTCATTCACCAAGGCAGCGCTGATCTCTATTGTGACTATGGCCATTTAGAAGTGAGTGAAGGGGATTACGTGATGATCCCGCGCTCAACCAATTGGCGCTTGGAGCCAAGCGAACCAATGTTCATCCTGATGATTGAGAACACCGACGCGGCTTATTCCTTGCCAGAGAAGGGCATGGTCGGCAATCACGCGGTGTTTGATCCGGCGGTTCTTGAAATCCCCTCGATCAACGAGCAATTCCGCGCTCAGTACTCCGAAGAGAAAACTCAAGTTCAGGTGAAACGCCACGACAAAGTCAGTGTGATCACTTATCCGTTCAATCCTTTAGACGCGATTGGTTGGCATGGGGATTTGGCTGTAGTGAAAGTGAACTGGCGCGATATCAGACCGCTGATGTCACATCGCTACCACTTGCCACCGTCTGCACACACCACTTTTGTTGGCGCAGGCTTTGTTGTGTGTACCTTTGTGCCGCGCCCGATTGAGAGCGACCCCGGTGCGCTGAAAGTACCGTTCTATCACAACAATGATGATTATGATGAAGTGCTTTTCTATCACGCAGGGGATTTCTTCAGTCGCGACAATATTGAAGCGGGAATGGTGACTTTCCACCCTGCGGGCTTCACTCATGGGCCTCACCCGAAAGCCTTTAAGGCTGGGCAAGCGTATAAGAAAAAGTTCACCGACGAAGTGGCTGTGATGATCGATACTCGCCACGCACTGCAGTTCTCTGACGAACTCGATAGCGTTGAGAACAAAGAATATGTCTACAGTTGGCAAGAGAAGTAAGGGGCAACAAGGATGAAATTAGCAACCAAGAAAAATGGTACTCGCGACGGTCTGTTGATGGTCGTGAGTAGAGACCTCAAACAGTGTGTGCCAGCGACGGAAATTTTCCACGCGATGCATCTGGCGCCAACCATGCAGGTCGCTTTGGATAACTGGGACAGTGTTGCACCTCAGTTAGAGGAGCTATACAACTCGCTTAACACTGGCCATGTGACGGGCAGTGAAGTGTTTTCGCCTCAATATTGTGAATCACCTCTGCCACGCGCTTATCAATGGGCGGATGGCAGCGCGTATGTAAACCACGTTGAGCTGGTGCGTAAGGCTCGTGGTGCTGAAATGCCAGAAAGCTTCTGGGTTGACCCGCTCATGTATCAAGGTGGCTCAGACGCCTTTATCGGGCCACGTGACAATATCGAATTTGCCAGTGACGAATGGGGTATCGATTTCGAGGGTGAAGTTGCGGTTGTCACCGGAGATGTTCCGATGGAAGCCAGTGCTAAGCAAGCGCATGATTCGATTCGTCTGCTGATGTTAGTGAATGATGTGTCGCTGCGTGGTTTGATTCCGGCAGAGCTCGCCAAGGGCTTTGGCTTCTTCCAATCTAAACCCTCTTCAGCGTTCTCTCCGGTTGCCGTTACACCTGACGAGCTAGGTGAGCAGTGGAAAGGCAGTAAGGTACACCTGCCACTGACTTCAACCTACAACGACACGCCTTTTGGCTGCCCGAATGCAGGTGTGGACATGACCTTCAATTTCGCTGAGCTGATTGTCCATGCAGCGAAGACTCGTCCACTGTCGGCTGGCGCAATCATCGGTTCAGGTACGGTATCGAATAAGCAAGGCACTGACCACGGCACCTCAATTGCGGAAGGTGGTGTGGGCTACTCCTGCATTGCTGAAGTACGAATGATAGAGACGATTCGTGATGGCAAGCCGTCGACTCAATTCATGTCGTTTGGTGATTCGATTCGTCTAGAGATGTTCGATGTCGATGGTGACTCGATCTTTGGCGCGATTGACCAAAAAGTCAGTCAATATCGACCACGCTAGTGAGAGCGACAAGAGTAAAGCGAAGAGAGGAATAGTATGGACAAGGGCTCTTTATGAACAAGAAGATCACACTCTATGGTTATTGGCGATCTTCGGCTGCCTATCGAGTGCGTATTGGCTTGAACCTAAAGCAACTTAGCTATGAGTCGAAATCGGTACATTTGGTGCGTAATGGCGGCGAGCAGCATGATCCACTATATCGCGAGCTCAATGCCAGTGAATTAGTGCCAGTGCTGGTGGATGGTGATGTTCAACTCAATCAGTCGCTGACGATCTTGCAATACTTGGACGAAAACTATTTGTGTGAGAGCAGCCCAGACTCCTTGTTGATTCCTGAGCAAACACCACTACGTTATCAAGCGTTGGCGATGGCTCAGGATATTGCGATGGAAATTCACCCTCTCAATAACCTGCGCGTGTTGCAGTATTTGGAGCGAGAATTGTCGTGCGAACAAGAAGCGAAAATGGAATGGCTTCACTATTGGATAAGCCAAGGTTTCCATTCTCTAGAAGAGAAGCTAACGAAGTACAGAAAAACACACGGCGACTCGGTGTATAGCCTCACAGATTCACCTTGTATCGTCGATATTTGCTTAGTGCCGCAAGTTTACAATGCGCTGCGCTTTGATCTTGATATGTCGCCTTATCCGCTGATTAACTCGATTGTCGAAGCGTGTAATCAGTTACCCGCTTTTATCGAGGCGATGCCAGAGAACCAAGCGGATGCGAATGTAACTACGTAAGCGTATAGCAACAATTAACAGTTGACTCCAACGGTAATGGCTATGTACTAGCAGGTATTTATTTTAGGTTATGCTTGACCTCATCGTAAATACTCACCTTTGCGCCACCAAACGATTACTGAACTGACGGAAGATATATTGGAATCAGTTATTTCAACGTGCTTTAGAATGCTTATAATGATGGTTTTGAGTTCGGTAGAGGTAAATTTCGGGGAAATATAATCGGGCTGAAAATAATCTAACCCAGACATAATATGACAGGCACTTATTTGAAAAGTGCCTGTCATAAAAGTTTTTAATTAGTACAATTAATCCAAACTTTCTATTATCAGTAATAGACTTTCTATATCACATAAATCACCACCAATTATTGCACTATGAGATGAATAATCATCAACTGTGATAATGTTGTCTCGGTATACTTTCAATCTACTGTTGGAATTTCGTATATAATGAATTGCTTTGGTAGCTGATACTCCCCCTAATTGAATAGCTCCAACTAGGGGGTTAGCCTCAGGTTTAGTATCTTCCCCCCATTGATGGGTAGAAATTAAATAGGTAGCCTCAAAGCTATTAACACCACTAGCCGCTGAACTTAAGCAGCTAATGCCACTGATTCTAGGGTTTATTTCAAGTAAATAGATACCACTTTCATTTGAAATAAAATCAACACAACATGCCCCAGAAAACTGAAGCGACGTTAATAGGTTGATTAGCTTATTCTTAATCTCTAAACTTAATGAAAGCTTGAATAAATTTTCATGAGACACTCTGATTGTATCAAAGTTAGAAATCGCCCCCCCCCTTACTGTGACCCGTAAGGCATGGCGGTTGAAAAAAGTAAGAACCTGGTTTTCCAATTATTTCTATGCAACCGAGGTCGCCATCAATGAACTTCTCAACAAGAATTGACTGGTTCCCATTCTTACTCAACTCTACCGACAAATCTTCCTCATTAAAGATGACCTCTACACCATGCCCCATGCAATTCCATAATGGTTTAACAACTAGCGGAAATGACAGGTGATTTAAGAGTCTGCATTCTAATTCAACACGCTCATTGCCCTTTATTAATTCGCCTCTCGTAAACTCTCTATCTAGAATTTCCCAAGAAGGAGTTGGCAAGTCATACTGTTCGAACAATACCTTTGTTGCTCGTTTATCAGATAGCCTATAAACAGCATTTAATGGGCCGGGTATACTCGACTTTGTATTGAAACTGGTTATATCTTCAATGGTACGCTCGTTTGGTATGGACCAGGATACCACTTGATTGTACTGAGTATTCAACACACACGCAGTATCCGTTGCAGCACCTTTAAGACTAACGCTTTCAGTTAAAGGTTGGTCTAGTAGTAGAAAGTCGGACATAGGGTTTGCTTGTTTTATCTTATCCCATGCTTCTTGAAGAAAAGGGGTACCTTGAGATACATCCAGTGATCTTACACATAAGCTCGATTTTTCGTTCATGCTATGCAAACCTCTGTATTCGCAATGAACTCATCCATCGCGACAGTTATACCGCTTGATTCATTTGATGCCATAATCGCCCAGCCAATACGTTCGATATTTGTAGAGCCAGGGCTAACCAGTGCCTCATAATTTACCGTAACACGAGATTCTAATATTTCCCCCGAAGTTAACTTATTGCACATTGTAACTTTTTTTAATGTACCTTCTTTGTTCGGTCTTAAAAAACTTATTCCAACATATCTTATTGGTCTTGCGGGAGAAAAATTAACGTCAAGGCATCCGGCAGATTGTTTCACGTAAACCAAAAGTGGGTTTTCATTGGTTGCTAGTGCTACTAGTTTTGGTATGTAATCACCGGCTGGGCGAGGGCAGCTTTCTAGGACTGTAGGCTCACCATTTTTATCCAGTTTAATCTCTGTGTGGCTTATACCATTTGAAACCCCTAGAGCTCTTGTTGCTTTTTCGGCTAGAGAAAGGATCTTTTGTTGTAAATCTTTAGGTATTGGAGCTGGGAATATATGACCAGTTTCAGCACGTGCACTTCCAGTTGTTGTAAACTTCATAGTTACACCCCAAGGGCAAAACTTACCGTTGATAGAGACAGCTTCAACACTAAATTCATTACCTGGTATATACTCCTGAACCAATATTTCATCACTAAAAGGGATTCCATGAGGGTACTCATGCGTCCATTGACCCGCATTTTTAATAGCCATTGGAAAGTCACAATAGTTACTAACAACGCTCACACCAAATGACGCAGCATTTTCAGCCGGTTTTACAACTACTGGGTAATTTAACTCCTCATGATGAAGTTCGGTAAGTTGATTTCCACGACTCAGCTTGGCAATTAGTTTTGGGATACGACATCCTGCATCACCTAGAACTTCTTGCATTACAAATTTATTTCTCCTAGCTTTAGCTAAAGCAACATCTGGTCCTGGTAAGTTAAGCTCGTATGCAACTTCAGCTGCAACATCTGTCAAGAACTCCCATGCGACAACAACCCCCGATACGGTATATTCTTTTCCTTTTGCAACGAGACAATTCACTGCTGAGGGTCCTTCTGAAAAGTCAACAAAAACAACAATATCAATAAGGTCTGTTAAGTGTTGTAGATAATTGGAGTAAACCTCCTCTGTAGTTGCAACAATTGATTTAAACCCACCTTCTTTAACTGCTTTTAGTAGAAGTTCTCCACCAGCTCCCATCGGCTCGATTATTAGAATAGAACGTTGTGTAAATTTAGTTTGAATAGACATATTCACCTACCTTGAATTTTTTGAACCCAATAGCCCAAATAACAATCATTAAGAAAATTACCGTTCCCCACATAAAATGCGTGCCAACATCCATTAACCAACCAAAAAGTGCAGGCGTAACTGCCATACCAATAGACCAAGTCATTTGGAACGCAGCCATATAATTACCATTATCCACACTGGGAGCTAACTCTATACTCAAAACGTTGATGGCTGGTGAAGAAATCATTTCAGCCACTGTATAAACAATCATCGCAAATATAAGAATAAGACCTATGATAATAGTATTATCAACAAATAAACTAGCGCACCAAAACAATACAAATGAAAGTACATTTATAACAAATGACTTTTTCAAATTATAAACTTTGTCATTAGACTTGGTCCAAAAAGCTACATGAGTACTGCATAATATGACAATTACTGTATTTAGTATTACTAGGCCACCCCCAAATGCTGCAGGTAAACCTAAGTATTTTGTGCAATACAATACGATTACAATAGGAATCACCATCGCAGACAAAACAAACCCAAAGTTAATTAGTAACAGGCTTCGGTATAACTCATCACTTAAAACAGTTAGAAAATTTTTCCTCTCTGCCTTTGAATTAATTGAAGTACTTACTTTTACTTCAACCTCATTTGGTTTCCACATATATAAAACTACACATGAGATAAAGTAAAGTATTGATGAGGCCAAAATAAGGAGATGTAGCCTATCTAAAGAATCACTTGTGAAAGCTATAGAACTTATTAAAGTACCAGTTCCAAGGCCTACATTTCTTATTGAAGAAATTAGTCCAAACCAAGTATGAATTCCTTTTCCACTAGATGCTAAAGTTACTAGCCCTCTACTGCATGTCCAGTAACTATGCGAGCCAGCTTGGATGAAAAATTGGGAAACGATAATGAGAAAAGGATCTCTAGCATAAATACATATAAGAAAGCCAATGCCTGTAATAAAGTCACCAAGTATAGAAATGTTTTTAGGCCCATAATCATCTAGCCAACGACCTATAAACATAGGGAAAATAGATGATAGAACCCTACCAATTGTGATTGAAACACCAATTACTGAAAGGCTAATATCAGTCACTTCACTGAAGTAAAGTAACATAAAAGCCATTACTAAGCCGCCACCTGTAGCATTCAAAATTGCAGATGTAACGAATAGCTTAGAATGACCTAAATTAGGGATGGATACATTAAATGTTTTATTCATGCTGAGACTCATTTTTTATATTATCATTTCAAATTCAGTTGTTTGTTCTTGCATTTGTTTGAAAGCATAATAAAACTCAGGCGAAATATTATGAATTTCATAGAGATATTCTGTGCATTTCCATTTTCTGCTAAGGTACTCAATTGCAGCAATTTTGAAATCATCACCAGCCAGTTCATTTACAAATGATTTGATGATCTCCTGGTCTACACCTAGTTTCAAAGCATTGAAGATTTTTAAAAACTTTGCAGAGTTACAAAAGAATTTGTCATTGATCTTCTTCTCAATTTCTAATGACTTATTGAAGTTGCCGGTTTTAGAGTATTTTTCAGATTCAAATACCATATCTAAGACACTATCCAAATCATGTAATGTTGTTGTAATATTTGTGTGACCCACTCCACACTCATACATGCTTTTAGGGTTTTCAATATGAGCAAGTTTCGATGCTGTGTTGAAGTGTCGATTGTAAATATGAAAAGTACCGACAAACCAAGATAATGTACCTACACGCCACCCCATTGTTGTTGCTACTAACTCATGTAGAACACTCCATTCGAAGAAATTAATTCCGCTGAAGCCCCAAATTGCATCATTCGCTCTTACAGCAACATTAAGATCTAAGTAACCATTTCTTTGTATGAAATGCAGCCAGTTATTACAAGGGACATCTTTGGTTTCTCTATAATCACTCGATGGGTCAAAGATGTTCATTACAGCTCGTTTGGTTACAGGGTCTTCTTTAAGTCGCTTAATCACCCCTTCAAACTGGTCGGTATTCCCATTCCACTTACGCAAACGAGGTCCATACGCCGCTCGCCATGTTTCGCCATCGTCTGAGAAATCACTTGCCCTAGGCAAATAATTTTGTAAAAAATCAAGGTCACTGCGACCACCTAAAACCCACAATGTTTCAGCTACTTGAGCAAATACATTGTTGTTTCTCCCTGGTACAACAAGAAAACGCTCTGCAGGTTTTTCTATTTTGGTAAGAGTTGCCAGAACCTCTGTTTGCTCTTGATCTCGAGATCCTACTGTTTGACCATTAGTCAGGATGTTTTTCAATGTGCTGATTAATGCAGAAGTTATATTACGATTCATGACACACCTTTAAGCCAATTTGTGAAAATACATCTGCAACAAAGTCTTTTGCTTCTGAGATAGTTGAATACTCAAAGTGCTTACAGTTATCACTACCTGAAATCATCGCGGACACAGCTCTCTCCCCTTGACGATATAAAGTGATTACAGGAATTCGCCATTGAATTGCTGTAGCAATTTCATAGCCTACGCCAAGACTTGGTGTTGTTACCTCAGCAACAACAATATTTGATTGTCTTAGCCATTGAAGATCACGATCATGGATAAATTTATCGGTCAAAAATGATTGACCTCCATCTGAAAGTTTGTAATCGCCAACATGTTCTGTGATTACGGTTCCATACGCTTTTAGCTGGCTAATTATTTCAGCATAAACCGATACATCGTCTCTCCCCGCACGAATTGAACCAGCAAAATAAATTACAGTATCTTTTTTACCTATACTCTTAGTTAGAGTGTGACCAACATTATTCATCTTGAACCTTAAAATATAGTTACCACTACGCTTTAATGATAATTAGCATATTAATATTATTTATTGAATTTTTTAGAAATTAAAATTCATAGTTAATAAATTAAACTAAAGAGAGATAATCCTTTAGTTTATATAGTATGAGTGTCTCTTATTATAAGTATTAGTTGATTCTAATTTTAGCATCCATAGTTAATTTTCATTTCGAGCGAGAATACTTACCATTTTATTATTTGTAAATATAACTAACTGGCTTTACACTAATGAAAAAAAATCCTTAATAGAGTTTAAATATGGAAAGTTTGAAAGGAATTGCTTCCTTTGTTCATGCGGCAGAGCTTTGTAGTTACGCGGAAGCTGGCAGAGTATTAGGAGTCTCAGCATCGGCAGTTTCTAAAAGTATTACAAGGCTTGAAGAAGAGTTGGGGGTTCGTTTATTTCACAGAACGACTAGAAGTATAAGCATGACTAACGAAGGGAATGTTTATTATAAGAGATGCAAGATAATTCTTAACGACTTAGTTGATGCTAGGGCTATGATCACAGCTTCTCGCTCAACCCCCAAAGGTCGATTGAGAGTTAGTGTTCCACAAATTTTCGGGCATTCTCTTTTACAACCAATGCTGGTTGAGTATTTGAGGACGTATCCAGAAGTAGAATTAGATATAGATTTTGAGGATAGGGTCATTGATATTATCGGAGAAGGGATTGATGTCGCTGTTCGAATTGGAGAACTGAGGGATTCCCGCTTAATAGGCTATAAAATCGGTGAGCAACATTTTGTCGTATGTGGCAGTCATGCCTATTTTAAGAAGCATGGAAAACCTAAAACACCTCACGATTTACTACACCATTCCTGTATTCATTTTAAATATCCTTCAAATGGCCGCATTGCTCAGTGGGCATTCAAGCCTCAAAATTTTAATTTGGAACTTCCGCGAACTCTTGTTTTCAATAATACTCACGCTGGCCTCCAAGCTGCCCTAGACGGATTTGGTATTGCGCACCTACCAGTCTATGTTGCCAAACCATCGTTAGAGCTTAATCATTTAGAGCCTATATTGACTGATTGTATGCAGCCCCTTGGTAACCTATCTTTAATCTGGCCATCAAACCGCCACTTATTACCCAAGGTTAGATCATTTGTTGATTTTGTGAACCAAAGAATCCGTGATAATGAAATGCTATCCCTTAATATACCTGACACAGACAAAGCAAACGTTGGCTGTTGATTTTTAGTGGTTCGGTAATCTTAAAATACTGATTCGCTTAAAGAGTTTGGACACAGAGTAAAGTTAGCGATATCACCAAAGAGATGGACTAGCGAACTTAGCCACATAGTTAGAGTTATTGGCCTTAGAAAAAAATTTAAATATCAACTACAAAAGTGAATTGCGAGTACATTTTCTTAATTGGAACGAAGCTGAATTATTTGGGGCAATCTGTTAAAACGGCTTCACTTTGAGTTAAAAAGGCAGATACACCCTGACTATCCTTGTTAAATGTGACCAATATAAAGACGAAAAGCCTTCCACGATGTTCATTCGTGGAGGGCTTTTTTGTTTCAAGTTTAAAGCGAAATCACACGCTTGATCTCATCGAGCACATCCGCATTGGCTATAGCACCGATGTTCTCAACGGGTTTGCCATTTACCACCTGTTTCACTGCCAGCTCTACCAGTTTTCCTGAACGTGTTTTTGGCACGTCGCTGATAGTAAAAATTTGGCTTGGTACATGCCTTGGTGAACAAGAGGATTTGAGCTTGTGCTTAATGGCTGCCAATAGTGTTTCATTTAGAACCACACCTTGCTGCAGTTGAACGAACAACCAGATTTGCTCATTGCGGTCGACATCTTTACCGACGGCGATGGAATCTATGATGCCCTCAATGGTGTTCACTTGTTGGTAGATCTCAGCAGTACCAATACGCACACCTCCAGGGTTGAGCGTAGTGTCACCTCGCCCGTAGAACAGATAACCGCCATGCGCGCTCTGTGCGACTTCGTCACCGTGATGCCATACGTTTTCGAACCTGTCCCAATAAGTGCTGTGATAGCGCTCACCTGTGTCATTCCAGAAGCCAACAGGGAAGTTTGGGAGAGAATTCGTGCACATAAGTTCACCACGTTCGTGATCGACTTTATGGCCCGTTGAATTGAACACCTTAATGTCGACGCCAAGCCCTGCCTGTTGGCATTCGCCGCGATACACCGGCGAGATAGGATTACCTAACACAAAGCATCCGCAAATATCCGTGCCGCCAGAGATAGACGCCAAATGCAGATCTTGTTTGATGTGTTTGTAAACGTAATCAAATTGCTCTGGGTAAAGTACAGACCCCGTTGAGCACAGTGTTCTTAAATAAGGTAGAGAATGACTGTCGATAGGTGAGAGCTCTGCCTTCTCAATCGCTTCTAAATACTTGGCCGATGTACCAAACAGCGACACTTCGGCGCGCTGTGCCAAGTCCCATAGCACATTGGGTTGCGGGTAAACAGGGCTGCCATCAAAGATCACCAAACAAGCACCGCTGGCAAGCGCAGAAACATGCCAGTTCCACATCATCCAACCACAGGTGGTGTAGTAAAAAACGCGATCGTTCGGCTTAACATCGCTGTGCAGTTGATGCTCTTTTAGGTGGTTGATGATGGTGCCGCCAACAGAGTGCACTATGCACTTTGGCTTACCTGTGGTTCCAGAAGAGTAGAGCACAAACAGCGGATCATTGAAGCCGATACGCACAAATCGAACAGGTTGTGGCTGGTAATGATTGATGATGTTGTTCCAGCTTTGCAGCGACACGTCATGCTCAAAATCATTCTTTTTTAAATAGCCGATCTGACACACCTGTTTTAGCTCGCTGAGATGCTCAATGATGGCGCTGTTTTTGTCTGCTATATCAAATGTTTTACCATTGAAAGTGTAACCATCGCAGGTGAATAGCACCTTGGGTTTCACTTGGCCAAAACGCTCAATCACACTCTCAACGCCAAAATCAGGCGAGGTTGACGTCCAAGTCGCCCCTAAGCTGGTGGTTGCGAGCATGGCTATCACGGTTTGTGGTAGGTAGGGCGTATACGCAGCAACCACATCACCTTGCCTTACGCCGCTATCAACAAGCCATTGCTGAACGTTGGACACAGCCTCACATAGGGCTTTCCATGTGTAGCTCTGCTGCTCACCACGCTCATTCTCAAACCAAATTGCGTGCTCGTCAGGCATGGTTTGCGCCAAGCGCAGCAAGTTCTCGGCGTAGTTTACTTGCGCATTCGGAAACCAAGCTGCATCACGATTGGATTTAGGTTGCTGCCAGCGGCTCTCACCTTGCGTTTTGATGTCATCCCCTTGCGAGCCAACCACTCCACAAAACTGCCACACGTTTTGCCAAAACGACTCAGGCTGATCCACCGACCATTGATGGAGTTCGGCGTAGCTTTGTATGCCTCTATCTAGGTTTAAATCAGACAGATTAAGGTTGTCGATAAATCGGGTTAAGTTGGCATCAGCGATACGCTGATCGCTTGGCTGCCAAACTGGCTTGTTGCTTTCGTACATTCCTTTACCTTTAACAAAAACTTAACGATTTCAGTCTGGTATGAAGGTTTTACAAAGTCAAAAGATCAGGGAAATAAGGCTTTGATATATTTATGTAAATAAAATGTTACATAAAGGACTGTTTCGAAAAATAGCGTAAATTTGGTGCTTACAATGAGTGGGGATAGGCTTAAAGGGAGACATTCGAAAGGAGGTACGTAATGACTCAATATCATTCTAAGCCCGTGAGCCAAGAGGGATGGGTTGAGTGGAGCCTCGAAGAAGACGCCATTTGGCACGACTTGGTGAAAAGGCAACTGGACGTCATTGATGATCACGCATGTGAAGCTTATTTGCATGGATTGACGCTGCTTGATCTGCCATTAGACAGAGTCCCTCAACTCCCTGAGATAAACAAAGTTCTAAAGGAAACAACAGGTTGGCAAGTACAGCCCGTACCTGCGTTGATCGATTTCGACCGTTTCTTTGATTTGCTCGCTAATAAGCGATTCCCTGTAGCAACATTTTTGAGAACGCGAGACGAGTTTGATTACCTACAAGAACCAGATTTCTTTCATGAAATTTTTGGTCACTGTGCCATGCTCACTAACCCTGATTTTGCCGCTTTCACTGAGCAATATGGAAAGCTAGGCCAAGCAGCCACCTCTAAACAGCGAGGTTACCTTGCCCGTTTGTATTGGTTTACGGTTGAGTTCGGTTTAGTAAAAGAGGGCGATAGATTGAAAATCTACGGCGGCGGCATTCTCTCTTCTCCAGCAGAAACTAACTATGCGTTGGAAGGAGATATGGCCGTTCGTGAGCGTTTCGATTTACAAACGGTGCTAAGAACCCCTTATCGCATCGACATCATGCAACCGAAATATTATGTGATTAATGATCTGGCTGAGCTATTTCAAATCAGTCAAGAAAACCTGTTACAGCAAGCTGATCTCGCAATTGAAGCGGGGTTACTACCACCACTTTTTGAACCCAAGGAACCGACACATGTTGAATGAATTAAAATGCGAAGCCTGCAGTATTGACGCGATTGCCCTGAGTAAAGATGAGCAGCAGTCTCTTTTGTTGGAGTTGTCTGACTGGCAAATCATGGAAAGAGACGGCATTCCGCAGCTTGAGAAGGTGTACAAATTTAAAAACTACAAGCAAGCATGGGCATTCAGCAACAAAGTGTCAGAGTTGGCAGAAGAAGAGTTCCATCATCCTTCTATCTTGTTGGAGTGGGGCAAAGTCACCGTCACTTGGTGGAGCCACTCAATCAAAGGCCTGCACAAAAATGACTTCATCTGTGCCTCACGCTGCGATGTGTTCTCGGTGAGTGAATAGTCTTTCTGGGCTGGAGAAGTACTTCTCCAGCCTCAATGATTTGAATATCCCATTATTCGGCTCACTTTGTGATTTGAATAATGACCTTAAACACCTCATAATGTGATTTGAATAAGTGATATTTTCGCATCATGGGGCGTAATATGTGGATTTGGCAGCAAGATAATTGGCCAAACTTTGTTTGGGATAATCAGAGAATAGGCGTGAGGTTAAGAGAAGTTCGGCTTAATCAGGGCATTTTATTGGGCAAGATTACCTCTCAATCTGCAGACCAAACGCAAACAATGCTCGATACTTTGCTAGCGAACATTGTCCACTCCAGTGCGATAGAAGGAGAAAAGCTGAATGCCTTCTCTGTTCGTTCTTCTTTAGCCAACAAACTTGGCGTGAGTGAAGAGCGACCTTTTCCTACGACAGAACAAACCGATGGCCTAGCTGAAATTATGTTGGATGCGGTGCAGAACCTAACAGAGCCACTAGCGCTTGATAGGATCTTACATTGGCACGATAGACTGTTTCCTCAAGGCTACACCATGTTTAACCCTGTAGTTGGAGGTCAGCTACGAGGTGACGCTCCGATGCAAGTGGTATCAGGAAGAATTGACCGTCCAACCGTGCACTTTGAAGCGCCTAGCCGAGACATTCTTGATGTTGAGCTAGATACATTTATCACATGGTTTAATGATTCACTTACCGACGCTACACTCGATCCCTTACTTAGAGCTGCGATAACTCACCTTTGGTTTATCACCTTACACCCGCTAGATGATGGTAATGGTCGTATTACTCGATTGTTGACCGACTTGGCGTTAGCACAAGCAGAGAAGCAATCGGTACGTTTCTATGCGATGTCGGTGGGGATACTTGCTAATCGCAAACATTATTACGAGATATTGGAGCGAACCCAGAAAGGGGGACTCGATATCAGCGATTGGTTGATGTGGTTTTTAGATACATTAGACGAGACGTTTACAGGAGTTTTTTCTGAGGTCGACCAAACCGTTTATAAGACCAATTATTGGCGAAGTGTAGATCAAACTAAGCTTACTGTAGAGCAAGTGAAAGTGCTTAATAGAATGCTTGATGGTGATTTTTCTGAAGGTATCAATGCTAGTCAATATAAAAAGGTAGCGAAGGTGAGTAGTGCCACTGCAACACGTCATTTGACCGCTTTGACTGAGAATGGCTGCTTAGTTAAATCTGGTTCTGGTGGCAGAAGCACCCGCTATCTTTTGCCGGAGTAGGGTTTAGGCCTCTGATGCATCTCAGGGCTAGTTCGACCTGCCTATTAGCGACCACATAACTCTGCTCCGCTTTCAATTTCGTGTGTGAGAAATCTATAAATATCAAAAGAATAATGTTATGCAACGGATGTTCTATATTGGTATTATGGATACTTTGATAAGCGTGATTATTCGAGTTAAATTATGCAGTTAGATGAATATATTAAAGAAACGTTAGTGCAGATAGTAAAAGGCGTGAATGATGCTGCTCAAGAGGTGTCTTCGTTAGGTGGCACTGTTAATCCTCATGCAACGTTTATTGATGCTGTTTTTGATGTACACCCTGAAAAGCCGCCAAAGCAAACTATTAAATTTGATATAGCAATCCAAGTAAAAGAAAGCACTGATGTTGATGCTAGCGCAAAAGCCAAATTATCAGTTTTCTCTATCGGAGGCGGTATTAAAAACTTAGATGAATCAAATATTGCTCATAGAGTAACTTTTGAAGTTCCTTTAGACCTCCCTTGCCAAGCTTTTAGTAATGTAGAGTAAGCGTGTTAGTTATGCTGCTGTCTTTCTAAAAATGCGAACCATTGACCATACAAAGATAACATTCCCCCCTACTTTTTATATTGTTATGGCCTCTTTACCCAAACGCACTTTCCAAACCTAGCTTGACCTGCATCAGCGACTTGCTTGGTTTCTTGTCTCATAAATCCTTTCTACTACTCATAGTATTGGTTTTATGAGGCTGCTCTATGATATATTTCTCGGCCAAGTGTATTACAGACGAAGGCGACTAATGTCTATCAACCTTTCACTCCTTCCACCCAGCGAGAAAAACAAAATCGAACTGGATAAGCAGGCATCGTTTCTAGTATGGAAATTGAAGCAGGCTAAATGTGGCCCTGAAGCCATTGTTGAAGAAGCAATGAAGCTCGGTGACCCAGATGAAAAGGCGTGGTTTGAACAGTCTGTAGAAAAATACAAACGAGTAATGGGCGTCGCATAACCGCAGACAAACCTTGCTCAGCAAAGCTGTAGAATTGAAATGACACAGTAATTTGCTAGAATTTGCCCCGTTAATTGAATCAGAGAGAAGATCCCGATGGGAAGAAGTTTTGAAGTGCGCAAAGCCTCAATGGCTAAAACTGCTGGCGCAAAAATTAAAGTTTATTCCAAATACGGTAAAGAAATTTACATGTGTGCGAAGAATGGTGGTTCAGATCCAGATATGAACCTGTCGCTAAAGCACCTTATTGCTAAAGCGAAGAAAGACCAAGTTCCTGCACACGTTATCGACAAAGCGATCGACAAAGCAAACGGCGGCGGTGGTGAAGACTACGCTCCAGCTCGTTACGAAGGCTTTGGCCCAGGCGGCACAAGCGTAATCGTTGACTGTCTAACTGACAACGGCAACCGTACTTTCCAAGACGTTCGCCAATGTTTCGTTAAAACTGGCGCGAAAATCGGTGTTGAAGGTTCTGTTTCTCACATGTTCGCTCACCAAGCTGTATTCCAGTTCAAAGGTGAAGACGACGAGATCATCCTAGAAACACTAATGATGGACGACGTAGACGTAACAGACGTTGAGCTAGAAGATGGTGTAATCACTGTATTCGCTCCAACAACTGAGTTCTTCAAAACGAAGACTGCACTAACTAACGCGTTCCCTGAGCTAGTTCTAGATGTTGAGGAAATCACTTTCGTTCCTCAAACTATGACGCCGGTAGCGGAAGAAGATTCTGAGAAGTTCCAGAAGTTCTTAGACATGCTTGACGACTGTGATGATGTTCAGCAGGTTTACCACAACGCTGAGCTGTAATTTTTACAGTGACAACAGTTAATAAAAAACCGAGCCTAGTGCTCGGTTTTTTTATGCTTTTAGTATTGATCAAGCCTTGATCATCGTTCCGTATTTTTGCCACCAAAGAGCCCGTTTATACAGCACTGATTAGCAAAGCGTGCGCGGGCGACAAATCCACTCAGATAGCTTTCGAACCAAAGGGAGCACTGTCAGGTTCAGCACAATGGCACACGGCCAAGCAAGAAAGAAGCTTTGTAACCAGATTGGCGGCCAATCGTGGCTGAATCCCATCTTATAGCCAGAAATTAACCCAGACATGATGGTTGCCATGGTGAGGGAGGATAAAATCGCGGTTACCCAAAATTGTTTTTTGCTCATATATGTTTCTCCCGTGATTTTCTGTAACTGATGAGATAAGGTTACAACTATCCATTAATGAGAAAAATAGGCATAAATAGAAGTATGAATTCCATATTCGGAAACATTGACGATCTATTCCTGTTTTGTACTGTGGTTGAAGAGGGCTCGTTGCTGTCGGCATCGAAGCGGCTTCAACTGCCTGTGTCGACCATGTCACGCCGGTTAACCGCTTTAGAAGAGCGTTTGAGCATCCGCTTGCTAGAAAAGAAGGGCAGGGAGCTTGTAGCGACGAAAGATGGTGAGGCGGCCTTTGCAGCGCTGAGCAGTGGTATGGAGTCCCTTCATCAAGGCTTTAGTAGCCTGCTTGAAGAGCGCGACGCTATTCAAGGCAAGATAAAACTCGCCGTGCCTCATAATTTCTATAGTGGTTTTCTTCGCCCGACTGTCGAGCAATACCTTACTCAATATCCAAATGTGCAGCTCAATCTGATTTTGAGCCAGCAGCAAGTTGTGCCTCAAACCGATCGCGATTTGTTGATCACATTTCAGATTTCCGACATGGACGGCATGATCGCTCGACCATTGTTTAGAGCGAAACATGGCTTTTTTGCGAGCCAAGCCTATTTAGATTCGCGTGGGCCGATCGTTAAACCGGAAGATCTCGAACATCAAGACTGGATTAACGTTGATGATGTGTTTGATATGCCGCTCTACAAAGCGGGTCACTTGGAACAGATGGTGACGATCAAACCCAAGTTTATTGTGAACGATATTCATGCGGTCGCGGCGGCAGCGCAAAAGGGGCTGGGTATCGCTTCGCTGCCTTTTCGTCATGTGTATCCGGAAATGAATCTGGTTCAAGTGCTCCCTGAGTACCATCGGGGTGATCGCCAAGCGTATTTAGTGTACAAAGAAAGAAAATATCAGCCGAAGGCTTTAACTCTGCTTATTGAGGCGTTAATTAAAAGCGTTCAGTCGTTCCATAGCGATGAGCTGAGTTAAACAAAAGGAGAAAGAAATGAAAGTAAGTTTTATCGGGTTAGGCGTTATGGGTTTCCCAATGGCAGGACACCTAGTCAAAGCCGGTTTCGAGGTAACGGTATTTAACCGTACTCACAGCAAAGCATTGGACTGGGCTGAAAAACACCAAGGTAAAGCCGCTGAGAGCGTTGCTGAGTGTGTGGCAGAAGCTGATGTTGTGTTGGTTTGTGTGGGTAACGATGATGACGTACGCAGCATGACAACCAGCGAAACAGGTGCATTGGCCGCGATGAAGCCAAACGCGATTCTTGTTGATCACACGACAACCTCTGCAATCCTTGCCGAAGAGCTTGAAGTAGCTGCGAAGCAAGCAGGTGTTCGCTTTGTGGATGCACCAGTATCTGGTGGTCAAGCAGGCGCAGAAAACGGTGTGCTAACTATCATGTGTGGTGGTGAGCAAGAGCTATTCAACGACCTTCAACCTGTATTTGAAGCTTACGGTAAATCGTCAGTTCTGATGGGTAAAGTAGGCCAAGGCCAACGCGCGAAAATGGTTAACCAGATCTGCATCGCGGGTGTGTTGAACGGCTTATCTGAAGGCTTAGTGCTTGCTGAGAAATCAGGCTTGGATATCCCAACTCTGGTTGATTGCCTTAAAAACGGCGCTGCTGGTTCGTGGCAGATGGAAAACCGCGCTACGACAATGGCGCAAGACAAGTTTGATTTCGGCTTCGCCATTGACTGGATGATCAAAGACTTAGGTTTCTGCCTAGATGAAGCTGAGCGCCAAGGCATTCAACTTCCATTGACGGAGAAGACCAACAACGCATACAAGGCTCTGTCTGCACAAGGTGAAGGCCGCATGGATACCTCTGTATTGATGAAAGCTGTGGTTGAAGAGACAAAGAATTAGAAAGAAAGAAACTTCGTTTAGATAACTAAAAATAGCCGCTAATCAGTGGCTATTTTTTGCCCACCCACACTCGAACTTTACACCTCTTGGAATTCCATACCTACTGATAGATAGGCGATGCCTGTGAATTATGCTATATTCCCCCCAAATATAGGTGGAATTAATATGAAAGAACTTAATCCAACGGCAGAAAAGATCGTCGATTTAGCTGAAAGTTATATGCAAAGCCGAGGTTTTAATGGCTTCAGTTTTCGCGACATTCAAAATGAGCTTGGGATAAAGACTGCGAGTATCCATTATCATTTCAAAACGAAACAAGACCTGGCTCAAACGGTATTTGAACGTTACCTTGTTAATTACGAAGTAGCGTTAAAGCGGATCGAGAGTCAAGACATCTCTGCAGAAGGTAAAATTGAAGCGTTAGCCGACATTTTTGTTGATGTGCGCGAGAACAACAAACTGTGTCTATGTGGTATGTATGCTTCTGACTTCTATTTTTTGGCGGATGGTTTGGAAAGCCTATTGTCTAAATTTGTTCAAATCAATGAAGACTTTATTCGTAAAAGCATAGAGCAGGGGATTGCGAGTGGACATTTCCGTTCTGGATTAGAAGCGACTCAAGCTGCGAGGCTAATTTTTGTCGCCTTGGAGGGGGGGATTTTACTGTCTCAATTCAAGGACACAGACTATATCCGTTCGGTGAAAGCCAGCTGTTTAAACATTCTGAAGGCGTCATAGTTTATCGCTCAGATTGATACGGCGCGGTATAGCAATCGGCTTTGTAGGAGACATTGTCATCGCGCTGTAGATATGTTGGACGTAGTGCAACCCAAAAGAGATTGTAGTTTTGAAAGCGAGGCTTAGCCCTCGCTTTTTTTATGTCTAAAAACTGATCATTGGACAAAATTCGTAATGGATATGACTCACTAAATGGTGTTGTAGACACTTTTTATGAGACTGACACTCATTTTTATAAAATAATTTAATCATATATATATCTGATAAATAAGAATTTTTATTGGATTGCACTTTACCTACCTATCAGTAGGTAGATGAATTTGTTGACGTGAAACCGATCCGATCTTAAAGTACACCCACTGACGAGGAGATGGTCTCTACTACTCCTCCATTTTTTTGAATAATTAACCTATCTACTAGTAGGTAGGTTTTGAATTAAGGATTTCATTATGTTTAACACATCTTCTATTGCACTAATTGTTGGCGGTTCTTCTGGTATGGGTAAAGCAACAGCAGAGCGACTGCTTAAGTCTGGTGTGCCTGTAATGATTCTCTCTCATGACAAACAGAATCTTGCTGAAGCAAAATTGGATCTGGAATCAACCACGAATGGTCATGTTGAAACTGCTCAGGTTGATTTATACGACCCTTCTGCTGTTCAAAGCTTTATTGAACAGTTAAATGCAGAAAAACGTCACATTGGCTACTTGGTGAATGCGGCTGGTTTCTTCAAACCTGTCGATTTCCTTGAGCATTCTGAGCAAGATTACGACCTTCAGTTAGATATGAACCGTGCTTTCTTCTTCATTACACAAGCCGTTGCGAAAAATATGAAACAACACGGTGGTGGCGCAATTGTAAACATCGGTTCTATGTGGGCACATCAAGCAATTAAAGCAACGCCTTCTTCAGCTTACTCTATGCAGAAAGCGGCACTACATGCACTGACAAAAAACCTGGCCATTGAACTAGGCGACCACGGTGTACGTGTAAACGCTGTGGCTCCAGCAGTCGTGATGTCGACAATTTATAAGTCATTCATCGCTGAAGATGAGATTGAATCTGCACTACAAGGCTTTAACGATTTCCACCCAATCGGTCGAATTGGTTCTACAGACGATGTTGCTGACGCGATTGAATATCTACTATCGAATAAGTCTTCTTGGGTAACGGGCACGATTCTAAATGTCGATGGCGGCGTGATGGCGGGTCGAAACTAAATTACTTGTCGCCTTCCACGCGGTGTGGGAGGCACTACATGAATATTAATCACTATAAACAAGAAATAATTAAAGGATTTAACATGAGTAATGCACCATTAAATGGCCTTAACTTAGAAGACCTATCAGCTTATACGAAAGTTATTACTGATGATGCAACACAAGCGGTATCTGAATACGGCATTGTTGCTGAATGGAAAGGCGGTGTTCATAGCGAAATTCGCACGTTGAACCAAAAGGTAGGTGGAACAGAAATCGTTAAAGATTTTACTTTCGACGTGGGGGAACCAGAAGAGCTTCTTGGCAATAACGCATACCCTACGCCACAAGATTACCTGTTGGGTGGCATGGCTGGCTGTATGATGGTTGGTTTTGTTGCAGGCGCCAGTGCCCGCGGCATTCGTTTAGAGTCTGTAAAGTTGACCATCAAAGGTGCTTTGGATCTTCGTGGGTTCTTGA
Organism: Vibrio sp. 070316B; assembly: GCF_013114115.1. Lineage (NCBI taxonomy): Bacteria > Pseudomonadati > Pseudomonadota > Gammaproteobacteria > Vibrionales > Vibrionaceae > Vibrio > Vibrio sp. 070316B. The sequence continues at coordinate 203,965 of NZ_VTYC01000002.1, forward strand.
ATGTAGCAGAAGAAGCTCCGGTTGGCTTCGAAGAGATCCAATTTCAGTTTGAAGTTCAAGGTGATGGTACTCAAGCTGATTACGATGAAGTTATTGCTGGGGTCCAACAATTCTCTCCGAATTACCGAACAATCAGTGATGCCGTTAAAGTATCAGCGATTGTGGCTTAATTAAACGATTTTATTTAATTAGCTAAAAATATAGAAACCTTTTTTAATTTATGCACTGCCACTGCTTTGAGCCTATATTTTAATATAGGCTCTTTTTTATTCTAAACCCTCTAAATTAGTCAGGTTTAAATTAGGTTTCTTTAAATTTGATAATGTTAATTTATTTCATTCTAATTAATGATGTAATAGGCTTAGTTACATAAAATATACATATACCTACACTGATTATCATTAAATTAATTTATCATTTTTAACTTCAGTATAGTGGAGTAATAAAATGAAACCTCTTAAATATGTGATGACACTTGCTTTAATTCAAGGCTCATTCGCATGTCATAGCGAACAAGTTAAAAAAGACCAGACCCATGATATTAATGGGGTTTGGTTTAGCCAACGAGACGGCGAAATTAAAGTTATCGAAAATGAGACTACAAGAACAATACAAGTGGTTAATAGCACTTGTTATGAAGTGTCTAACTCTCTGAGTTATGGCACAGAGTTGAGTTATGAAGCGATAAAACAGCATTCCATTCGTCAAGATAATCAATTGATTCTTAATATTCTTCGACCTAGACCTTTTACTTATACTTTAGTTAGCAATATCAATGATGTATGTACTGAAGGTCTTGGCCACTCTATGGTTCGCGATGGTTACTTTGATTTTGATGCTCAATCGATGTTCGATATATATTGGCAAGATATGAACAACCACTATGCCTTTTTTGATGAACGTAACATTGACTGGGATGAGGTTTATGATAAATATTATGATGACTTATACGGTGCAGACGACGAACAGTTAATTAATGTATTCGATGAAATACTGCGTCACTTAAAGGATGATCATAGTTCTATTTCTATCCCTTCAAAAGAGTTGCAGATATGGTATAGCAATAAAGCCACCTTGGAACAACAATTGGAGTTGGAAGCTGACCAGTTAAATATTCCTGAATCAGAAAAAGAAAGCTACATAACCAGTCAGAAGGATAAAATTACGCTCAATATCATGAAGTATTTGTTTGAACATGAACAGGAAGGTTTTAAAAAACGAGCTTCTCGTGAGAGCAAGGAACATCGTCTTAACTGGGGCATCATTGATAATAAGGGCATACCGACTGGATACTTAAGAATTGGCGACTTCATGAGCTATATCGATGAAGGTTTAATAACAGAGACTCCTAAACGAAACACAGATAAAGCTCATCGTCAGTTTGAAGAATTAGTGACTAAAATTTTAACGCAGCTTAATGATACCCAGTCGTTGATTATCGATATCCGTGAAAATGAGGGTGGGCTTGATATGCAAGGTCTATGGTTATTGCAGCATTTGATTGAAGAGCAGCAGTTAGCTTGGCATGTTAGCTCTTACTTCAAAGGTGAATTCAGTCATGATGTCGATGTCACGATGACTCCGAGCGATGGTATTTCATATACAAAACCGATTGTACTTTTGAGCTCTTTTGGAACGGTTAGTGCAGCAGAGACATTCGCATCGGCGATGAAGACGCTCCCTCACGTGACCATCGTTGGTGAATCGACATCAGGCGCCACCTCAGATGCGTTTGGCAGAATGCTGCCTAATGGCTGGGAGTATTCATTAAGTAATTTATATTATAAGAATCGCGACCTTGAAAACCATGAAGTCACAGGGGTACAGCCAGATCACGTGGTTAGAAACTTTGTGTTAGAAGATCGTCAGCAAGGCCGAGATGTTGCGCTCGAAAAAGCATTGTCATTACTTTATTAAGGCTAACGAGTGCTTAGTTAGAGTGTCACTTGGATAACGAAAAATAGCCGCTGATTAGCGGCTATTTTTGTATGGCTTGTATAAATCCAGACAAGCCTATCGATGGTTATGTATACCCGAGTCGTTCGGTACACATAGTGCTCTTAATCAGGTTTTAGCTAGAGACTAATCTAGGTTAACACGCTCAAATTTGACAGTGTGGCCACCGGTGTTTTGACTTGATTCTGTTGCGTAATACAGAGATACCTTACCATTTGAATGAAGGTAGAACTCTTCACCTGTATTCACTTGAAGCGTCGAATTTTCAGAATTTCGAGAATCAATGTAGTTGATCGATACTGCGGTGATAGCATTTCCGTTTTCATCGGTTGCGCTTCCCGTCGCCGAAACTCGATACGTCGTATCCGCATCAATAAAATGTGATAGAGGCTGAGCGTTGCCTACAAGAATATTGTGATCAGACGCGCTAACAGCGACACCTTCTTGAACAGGTAAACCGCAGAATCTTGCTGTTACTTTGATTACTTCGATGGTTTCATTTGAACCTGTGCGACCTAAGCCAAGATTCAGCTTTCCGTCAACTAAACGTGAAAAATAACGGTCACTGTTTAGATTCATGTGAAGTTCAATTCTACCAGCGTTATTCGAACCGCCGCTTGCTCCACTCTCTCCCTCAAGGATACCTGAAATCGACATTGCTTCTGTAGTGTGGTTAGCCAACAGAACCTCAACTGAAAAGCCTCGTGGATTTTCAATCTTGTCGTAGCCGAAGTCAAAATCAAACTTTTCGATTTCATTCCATGCACTGGTGTTGTAGTTAATAAGGAGTGGTTTATTTGGCTCGATGACACTTTCTAACCACTGAGAGCCATCGGTTTCTCCAAAGTAACAGCCGCTGCTAGCCATTGACTGAGTTGATGTCATTACTAATGCACTGGTGATAGCTGCGATAACTGATTTGTTAATTAAATTCATTTTGTTCTCATTGAATTGTTATAAAACTAGCCATTGGTCAGAACGACCGACGTACATGAATTGTCGCTATTAAAGCATTGATTAAATAACCTTCCGGTTTTTTGTTTATTTAAATCAATAACTTATAATGACTCATTTTCGGTTCGTACCCTACATCAGTATTGGTTATGAAATCAAGCTAATACCACAATAAATAAGTCGAGGTTATCTATCATTCTTGTGGGTTATCATTTGGCTGGTTAAAGTATGTACTAAAGTCTCTTAAATTGTTCTAACTAGCTTTATAAAGGGCTAAATTATTTGGGTTAATTGAAATGGCCAGTTAACAAACAGTGCAGCATGATGGTGACTAAACTTGAATCTTTCTTTGCAGAAAAGGGTAATTACTCCTACCTCTAACTTCCCCACTCACGCCTTCACTCAACCATTCACTCCTCATTATTACCATTCGTCGCATTGATAAAACGGCGTGACAGTTTGTGGTTAACCTTTCAACGTCAACATTTGAAAGGGATTACACATCATGACTGCTTCAAACACTTCAAACTCATTTACTGCTCTGTTTCGTCGTTCACTTTTAATTGGGTTAGCTTCAATCGCTCCTACGCTGGCGCTAGCTAATCCAAGTTCAGATGTGCTGGATATTTACAACCAAGCCGCGCAAGGCAATGAAGAGCTGGTCGAGGTGGCTTATGAGCGCCTCAATGACACGCTGCAACAAGACGGCGCGACACCACTGACTTTGGTTTATCTAGGCAGCACAGAAACCTTAATGGGGCGTGATGCGTTCTTACCTTGGAATAAGATGAAGTATGTCGAAAAGGGCTTATCGACCATAGATAAATCATTGGGGCAGCTTAAAGACGAAGACCAACCCATTCATGTGCAACCTCGTGTTCAAGGGCTACCAGATTCTTACCTGACTCGCGCCATGGCCGCGGTGACTTACACCTCTCTACCTGACATGTTTAACCACTTTGATCGCGGTTACGACCTGTTTCTCTCGCTACTCTCGGAAGATGAATTTCAACAACAGCACTTCTCAGCAACCTCATGGATTTATCGCTACGCAATTACCGCTTCGATTCGTGCTGAAGACTTAACGCAAGCACAAACTTGGTTAAAACACATGGAAATGGCTGATGCCGACAACATCGAAACGATAACTGCGAAGGCCCTAATAGTGAAAGCCAAGTAATAGTTGCGAAAGCGAAATAAAGGGCATGGAAGCTGAATAGTTGGTTAGTAATCAGAGGAAAACGGGATGATTGAATTTAAAAAAATCGGCAAGTCATATCTCACGGGTGGACAAAGTGTAGACGCACTCAAGGGAGTTGATGGGCAGATCAGACGTGGTGAAATGGTGGCACTGTGCGGCCCGTCGGGATCGGGGAAAAGTACACTTTTGAATATTCTTGGTTTGTTGGATATGGACTATCGAGGTGAGATAAATATTGCTGGCAAAGCGTATCCAACAGAGCAGATTGCTGCTGCGCGTTTTCGCCGCCAGTCGTTGGGTTTTGTGTTTCAGCGCTTCAACCTGGTTCCTGTGATGACTGCGCTTGAGAACGTCTCTTACCCGTTGATGTTGAACCAATGCACGAAGCAAGAACAGCAGACCAGAGCCCAAGATATATTAGAGCGTGTTGGGCTAGGGGAGTACATCCATCACCGCCCAGATAACCTTTCAGGCGGTCAGCAGCAACGTGTCGCGATAGCCAGAGCATTGGTCCACAGCCCAAGCCTAGTGATTGCCGATGAGCCGACTGCCAGCTTAGACAGCTACACAGCCAACTTGGTGATCGACATTATGAAAGAGCTCGGTCATGAGATGGGTACCACATTTATCGTCGCAACGCACGACCCAAGGATGGCGCAGCGCTGTGACCGAGTGATTGAACTTATCGATGGACAACTGTCATCACAAGTCGAAGCAATGGAGGCGATCTCATGGGCAAGTTAACGCAAGGCTTTAGATCCGTTTTAATTCCAACTTCGGTGCGTTTGGCGTGGCTCAATCTATTGAGAAATGGCCGACGTAGTCTGCTTTCGGTGTTGATCATCGCGATTGCCGTGTTTGCGTTGACTAGCGCGGGCGGTTATGGACTTTACACCTACGAATCTTTGAGAGAATCAACCGCGCGAGATACTGGTCACCTTACATTGAGCACGCCAGGTTACTTTGAACAAGACGAAGATATGCCGCTGAGTAATGGTTTAGATAATGTTAAAGCGCTCACTAAGAGCATTATTGGCGATAGCGACGTACGTGGTGTGCAGCCACGAGTTTACTTTAGTGGTTTGGTGTCTAACGGAAGCAAGTCGACCATCTTTATGGGAACAGGTGTTAATGAGCGCGAGTTTGACATGAAAGGACCTTTCCTTGATGTGCGCAGCGGTCAAACCCTATCTGATGTGAAATCACCAAGATACGACAGCCAAGAGCCACAAGTGATGCTCGGAACTGACCTTGCTCGCAATCTCAAAGTGGCCGTTGGTGATTGGGTCACACTGCTTGCTACCACCAGTGATGGTGCATTGAATGCCTTTGATTTTAAGGTGCAGGGTATCTATTCGACTGGTGTGCCTGAGTTGGACAAACGTCAGTTGTACGTACACATCACCACCGCACAAGAGCTTTTAGCGTCAGATAAAGTCAGCACCTTGTCGGTATTTCTTTTTGAAACCAATAAGACTTCGACGGTTCAACAACGCATCCAATTGGCTTTGGATAAGCAAGTTGATCAACAAGGCTCAGAGATTGAGATCACCCCATGGCAAGATCGCGCCTTTTTCTACACCAAGGTTAAAGACCTTTACGATCGTATCTTCGGCATCATGGGGGCAGTGATGGCATTGGTCGTGTTTGTGTCGCTGTTCAACACCATGACCATGTCGGTGACGGAACGTACTCGTGAAATCGGCACCTTATCGGCACTCGGCAGTTACCCATCTGAAATCGTGGCGGGTTTTCTAAAAGAGGCGGGCTTACTGGCGGTGATTGGCAGTGCGATAGGCGCATTAGTGAGTGGTTTAGTGTCGGTGTTATTGCTGGTGATTGATGTGCAAATGCCACCACCTCCGGGGCGAACCGAAGGTTACCCACTCAATATTTATTTCTCATTGGAATTGGTTGGTTACGCTACTTTGGGTGTGCTGACGATCTGTTTGCTGGCTGCTTATTTCTCTGCTCGCAAAGGCGTAAATAAGCCAATCACGGAGGCGCTGGTTTATGTATAAATTTACTCGTTCACTCACTGTTTTAGGTTCTGCGTTGGCCTTGGCTCTAGTATCAGCACCAAGCTGGGCTATCGATTCACAGCAAGTTACCGAGATGATTGCTAAGGCAGACAGCTACCGTTTGAACAGCGAACAGGCGTCGAAAGTGGTGTCTCTGGTCACGCTATATCAAGACGAGCAACTAGACAAAACCCGCGAATACAACGTCTACACAAGACCAAACCGAGAGTCGCTGGTTGTGTTCAAGTCGGCGGTCGAGGCGGGTCAAAAGATGCTGATGATAGAGGACAACTATTGGTTACTGATGCCGAAATCTCGCCGTCCAATTCGTATCACCCCGATGCAAAAATTGCTTGGCGAAGCTTCGGTAGGGGACATTTCGACGCTCACTTGGAGCGAAGATTACCAAGGTAAGTGGGTTGCCGAGCAACAGGTTGAGAGGTCGACTGGCGAGACACTCGATACTTATCATCTAAAGCTAACGGCGAAAACCAAGGGTGCCAGCTATCAATCAATTGATTTGTGGTTAACGGCAGACCGAGCGTTTCCTGTTAAAGCGGATCTGTATCTGCGTTCAGGTAAGTTAGCCAAGCAAGCTTGGTTTACTGAAGGCGTGCGAGATGGCTTGCCAAGTGTAGTTTCGATGACTTTGCTCGATAAGATTCAACCAAGTAAGAAAACCGTGATTGAGTACCGCGAGGTAAGCGAACAAGCTTTAGCGGACAAATACTACAACCCTGCTTACTTATCACGTAATAGTGTGTCTGGGCTTTAGGTGGGTGCCATGAAAGCTTCTAGTCGTCGATTCCACATCAAGCCTTTAATCGTTACTTTCCTTGTGCTGCCTTGTATGAGTAATACGACTCAAGCGGACGATCTGAGCCTAGCGTGGGACTGGCAACTGAGTGCTGAAGCTGTTGAATCGCGAGAATCGCCATTTAGCCCTTTCGAATCTGACAACCGTCAGTCACTCAATGGCTTGCTGGATCTTGAAGTTGGATATGGCAATTGGCTGGGCCTTTTTGCAGTGAAAGCCAATGACATTTTGACTAATGCTCCTCAAGACCAAGACGCGAGCTTTGAATCGGAATTCATTGTACGCGAGTTGTTTTGGCAAGGTGGTGTTGAACTGTCTAATTCAGCGTTCGGTGATCACTACCTCGATGTCACGCTCGGCAAGGTTCGCTTAGATTGGGGCGTTGGTTATGGCTACCGACCTTTAGACATCATCAAACCTTACCGACAAAATCCAGTGGGCATTGTCGCAGAAGAGGGCGCAGGTGTGGCTTCAGCGTCATTGTTCGATATGACGGGCGAATGGACACTGCTTTACAGCGATTCATCATGGACTTCCCAAGATGTGAATCAATTCGAAAAGCAGAATCAGCAACAAGGGGTTGGCTTACGTCGTTACAATTTAGTAGGCGATCACGAATATCAATGGGTCGCTTATTACGACGATGTACGCCACGGTTTGTTTGGAGCAAGCTTGGTGTCGGTATTAAACCTCGCGTGGGAGTTTCACGGTTCGTTGGTTTATCAGCGACAAAGTTTGGGTTACAGCCAGCCCAACTCACTGCTTGAACCGGTTTATCTACAAGAGCAGGGCGAGGCTTACCAAGCCTTAGTCGGACTGACATGGGCCAACGAGACGGGCCACAATGTGGTACTGGAATACTGGTTTGATAGCCACGCTTGGAGTGATTCTGAGTGGCAAAGTGCTTTAGTGAATGCGGAATCTTTATCTCTTAATCCCATGACAACATCGTTGGCGGGCTCTTATGCTCAAGGTTATCAACACGCTAATTTGGTTCAACACAATCTCATGTTTCACTGGTCTTTGGACTCGGCACATGGCTGGCTTGAAGATATTACGCCTACATTTGATGTCATGCTGTCTCCACAGGACGGTGGCTTTATTGCTACGCAGTGGCTTAATTATCAGGCTTTCGATAATGGTGATTCATCGTTGGAATTGGAACTTGCTGCACGCTTTCTAGGCGGTAAAAGTGATTCTGCTTACGCCAACTTACCGGATAGTCATATGATTCTTTTAAATATCAAAGGACGATTTTAATGGACACTTCTTCAAACAGTCGCTTTTCATGGATTAAAAGCTTCGCGTTCACTACGCTATTTTGCGTTCTTATTGCAATTACAACCAATACGATTTGGGGAGGCGGGTTTACGCTCAACTTGGCCATCAGCTTCGGCTTTGGCTACAGCGCAGTTGGCTCTTCGTTTGTGTTGGTTGAACTATTCAAAAGGAAATCAAAGGCATTTGATGTAGGGGTATCAATGGTGATTGCAATGACCATTGGTACCTTGAATGCACACTATTGGTTGAACGGCTTTTTCGGCTCTAACCTTTCCGATCTTAAGTCTGTGATGCTGCTTGGTGTGATCTTCTGTTCCGTTTGTTATTACTATTTCTACACAAGAGAGCAGCAGCTACGTGCCGATAATGAATTAGAGGTGGCTAAGCGTCGCCAAGCTGATCAAGAAAAGGTGGTCGTACTTAGCCAGTTAAAGCAGCTGCAAAGCCAAATTGAGCCGCACTTTTTGTTCAACACTCTTGCGACCATCAATGTATTGATTGAGAGTGACAGCGCCAAAGCTAAGTTGATGCTTGAAAAACTGACTGACTTGTTACGTGTGACCCTCAAGAACAGTCGTACTGAGCAATCGAACATAGCTCAAGAGGTCGATTTGCTAGACGCGTATCTCAATATCCAGAAGATACGTTTGGGTGAGCGCTTAACGTTCTCGATTGAAACCAATGACATCAGCGTTCAGCAAGTGATTCCACCTTTCTTGATTCAACCTTTGGTTGAGAATGCATTAACACACGGCATCGAGCCCAAGGCTGCTGGTGGTGAAGTCAATATCCGAATTGTTCAACAAGATGATCAGATGAAAATTGAAGTATCAGACAGTGGCGTGGGGCTAACAGCACCGTCTATTGCTACTGGCCATGGTGTTGGATTGAGTAATATTCGTCAGCGTATTGCTACCCTATACGGAGATAAGGCGAGCCTGACGATCACAGAGCAAGCGACTGGTGGCGTGGTGTCGACTATCTTGTTGCCGCTCATCAGCGAAACTAGCTCCGAGAATGCAGATCTGAAACTCTAAGTACTGTTAAGAAAACAGACGATTTACAGTGTGAATTTAAAGGAAGAATAATGATCAACTCAGGACTAAAGCCCAGCGTGACGGCAATTATTGCAGACGATGAAGCACTGTTAAGACATCACTTGGATAAGAGTCTTGCTGAGGTTTGGCCTGAGCTAGAGATTATCAGCAAGGCCAAAAATGGGACAGAGGCTATGCAGAGTATTCAGCAGCTACAACCTGATGTCGCCTTTCTTGATATTCGCATGCCAGAGCTTGATGGTATTTCGCTAGCCAAACAACTGAACAAACTTACATCACCACCGCTAGTGGTCTTCATAACGGCTTACGACGAGTATGCGGTTAAAGCTTTTGAGCACAATGCGATAGATTACCTACTCAAGCCAATCAATGAAGAGCGACTGCTTGCTACCTGTCAGAAGATTCAAGCGCGCTTATCAAGTAATCAAACACAGTCCGGTCACATGCCAGAACAACCCGACATCGCAGCACTCATGAGTCAACTTCAGCAACTGTCACAATCGGCGTCACAGCAAACGCAGCCTCCTTATCTGTCGCAGAAAAAGTATCTCACGTGGCTCAAAGCCAGTGTTAGGGAAGACATTCACTTGATCGCTGTTGATGATGTGGCGTATTTCAAAGCAGAAGATAAGTACGTATCGATATTCAAGAAAGGGCACGGCGGGCTATTAGAGGAGTTTATTCTTCGTGTATCTCTAAAAGAGTTACTCGCTCAACTTAATCCGGATGAGTTTTGGCAGATCCATCGTTCAGTGGTGGTGAAAGTGTCGGCCATTGATAAGGTCAAAAAAGGACTATCCGGCCAGATGTCGGCGTATGTATCTGGTGAGAAGCTGCCAATCAGCCGTGCCTCACAAGCTCTGTTTAAAGGCATGTAGAGAAGTGGTTTAAAAGTATGTAACGATCTCGCAAATCGCATGGTGATTTATAAAATGTAGATCAAAATCACAAAGATACTCACTCGGTTCAATATTAAATAATAATCGTTAGCTCAATCTGTATATTGTCAGTGAATGACATTAAGAGGTTGTTATGAAGACATATTATTTAGTGACGGCAATATGCTTTGCCCTGGTTGGTTGCAGTTCTACATCAAAAACCAATGAAACTTTAATTCAACCAGATCCTGCCTGGACATCTGCTCAACTGGACAATGGTTTTACCTACCATGTTTATCCTGATCATGAAGCATCGGTATCTGTGCGTTTAGTTGTGCACGCGGGCTCCATTCAAGAAACACCTCAACAAGAAGGCTATGCTCACTTTGTCGAGCACATGGCATTCAATGGCAGCAAGAACTTCTCTCAAAACGATGTTATTCGTCTATTTGAAGATGCGGGTTCTAGTTTCGGTGCGGACTTAAATGCTTATACCTCTTATGAAGAGACGGTGTATGAATTAGATTTGCCAGATAACCTCCAATTAGAGCAAGCCTTGACTTGGATGCGTGACGTTGGCGATGGCCTCGATCTCTCTAGTTCGGAAGTTGAAAAAGAAAAGGGAGTGATTCTTGGTGAGTTTCGTATGGCTCGTCTCGATGATAAGTCGTTCCCCGAGAAATATGTTGATTACCTATTCGAAGGCAGCCCTTATGAATCGCAAGATGCGCTAGGAACTAAAGCTTCGGTTGTGGCTGCCACGTCGGAAGGGCTTACCGACTTTTACCAAACTTGGTATCAACCTCAAATCGTTGAGCTAGTGGTTTCTGGTGATGTGGACCTTAAAACAGTGATCCCAATGATTGAAGAGAAATTTTCGAGCTGGGAGCGCGGTAAAACGTCAAAGCCACAAAAGCAGAATACGACTTCGTTCAATGAAGGTGACTACATTGAATATGCTGGCAGAGAAGCTCCGAGTATTTCTTTGACGTTTAACCGAGGTTTAAACACTGTTGAAACCCACGCTCAACAACATCAGCGTTGGTTGGATGAAACCACTCAGATTCTTATTCAACAGCGTTTAGAGGCAGACTTTAATGATGCAGCGCTACCGACGCAATGGATAACGTCAGATAACATCAGGTTGGGTGCTCTGCTTTATTCATCGACAAGTGTTGGCTTCCCAGCAGGCAGCCGTGATGCGGTTCAGAAAGCGTTGGTTTCTACTTTAACGTCGTTACGTGATTACGGTGTTTCTGAAGGAGAAATTGCGAGTGAGCTCCATTATTATCAAGACTCACTGGATGATATTGAGCACGACTGGGATAAAAGGGACAGTGTGGATCACGTGAACGATAAAGTGAACGCATCACTGTCTGGCGATATTGTCCAATCTCAAAAAGACTATCAGGCCAGCATGGAAGCCTTTCTTGCTAATTTAAGCCTTGAAGCGATTAATAAAAATATCAAAGAAGTCCTTTCGAGTGATTACTTTTTGATTGTCGGCATGGATGACAATGAGGATCGCACAGCGGTTCAGGCTTCTCTAGATGGATTAAAAGCTTCTTATAGTCAGCAGGGTACACAGATATTCGTAACGGCAACAGCCAGTGCATTTGCTTCGCCTACCGTACCCGGCGAGGTTGAATTGGTAGAGCAAATGTACGCCGATCCAAATATTCAAAAGTGGACTTTAAGTAATGGTATCGACATGTGGTACCTACGTGATTCATACGCGAAAGACGATGTTGGAATAATGTATGTGAGTCTTGGCGGTAAAGCGGCGTTGGATCCGGATTTATACGCAGCTGCAAATGTGACATTACCTGTTATTGCTCGAAGTGGTGCTGGTGACTTTACGGGATCTGAGCTGAAAGCCTACTTTGATCGTGAAGGGATTTTAGTCGATTCTTTTATTTCTTCGACGCGACATGGCATTGAGTTTAATATCGAAAAAGATGGGATGAGTGACGCGTTTGCTGCGCTATATACCTTCATGGTGTCTCCTAAAGTGAATTCTGATCAGCTTGAAGCTGTGAAGCAAGAGCTAGTGCAAGATAAAGAGTCCTTCCTAAGTACGCCTGTTGGTCAATTTGAACAAGCGATCAATCAAAATATTTATCGCTCGGGAAGCCGCCATCTATTCGTAAATAAAGAGCGTGTTAAAGCGGTTTCTGTTGAAGATGTCCGTGCTGTTCATCAACAATTATTTGGTCAACTAAGACACAACCAGTTGGTGGTCGTTGGTGATATCGACCCAAGTGAGTTGAAACCTCTAGTTCGTAAGTACTTAGCTTCAATTCCATTGCAAGCGGGGACGGTGCCAGACTTCAAAGTGGAGTACAAGCAACCAGCGAAACCACGTATTGATGTCGCGATCAACAACGTAAATAGTGCGGAATATATCTTACGAGTGATTCCAGAGCCGACGACGATAGAAAGTGGAGGCTGGACTGCAAAAGATGTCTTCATGGAAGACTTATTGCAACGTTTAGTCGCATCTCGTTTAGACTCTTATGTTCGTGAAGAGTTGAGTCTAGATTATTCACCTTATGCTTATGCGGCTTCGAATGATGGTGAACCGACTCATGAGTGGGTAATCGGAGCAATGATCGCGCCGGAGAACGTAGATACTGTTGAAATGGCGATTGATAGAGTGATCTCAGACCTCCTACAAGGTATTTCTGAAGACGAACTGCATTCGATAGTAAAACAGTTTGAAGCTGACTTCGTGCCACTAGAGGCAAGCTCTATCGATCAGGCGTGGTTTGTGTCTCGTTATCTATTGTATGGGTATGGAGTGGAAGCTTTGGCTGATGTTGACCGAGTCGCTAAAACAATATCGGTTGAAGACATGAATGCTCTGCTCCATCACCTATTTGGCGAGAATAGCCGTAAGGTTAAGAACATCATGCGTCCTGAAGCTTAATCGCTTTGATACTGTGTAATAGCTTTAAAACGTCATAACAATCAGCGTTGGACGCATACGTAATGGAAAGCCAAGCCTAGTTGCTTGGCTTTTTCTTTTTTTAGAAGCACTGAAGCTTAATCGGTTGCATTGAACCATTTTCTAAAAAAATGTTTTAAATCAAGACAGCTTTTCAATTGTGTTGTAGATTGGCGATCTACGAGAATGTTGTTTGGATATTAGATTGCTTAAACTGGGTACCCGATTAGTCTTAATGTTATTTTTACTGAGCTTTGGCTTAGTGAATTCTAACGGCTATTCGTTTCCTTCTAAGCCGTTTCAAATCGAGACTGCTCAACAGCAATCCTCAGTCAATAAACAGTGTAAGAACGCTGCAATTGATGACCCATTGGCCTATTTAGAGTGCGATAAAGCTCAGCTAGGCGCTTCGTCAGTAGGTGACAGCTCCAACTATCACGATACTGAATCTAGCCTTCAAGCGACGACTTACCGACGTATATCAACCAATGAGCAAGAAAGCGCGCCCGACCTTGAGCCTGCTTATCACTTGCTGATTGACTTCTCTCCCCCTTCTTTACTGGCTTCGCTGTTAGCGACAACCCCGATGTTGGACCTCAAACAGCACTGGACCAGTATTGTTAGCTCTCCGCCTTCCCGTTTGTCGGGGTGGAAAGAGGGCAACATCCAATATTCACATTTCCGAGAACTTATTAGCTAATCGTTTGCCCCTGATTGGTCGTATCGACGATCCTTTGTGTCCGTTGTTCTATCCAATCCTCAAAACAATTCGCGAATGCACTCTGCTGTCGTTTAATCAGTTTGGTCTGGTTGTCGTCAGTTTCGTACCTGTTCGCAACATATTAGCTTAAGAAATAAGAGATCTTGACTGTGAAAAAACGCATTCCAAGAAAACAAATCAACCACTACTCGAAGTGGAAATACGTGGTACTTATCACCACCATTATCATTATGATTCTGAGCGCTTTACCGTCTTGGTATGGCGAAGATGCTTCGGTTCAAATTAACAATCGCTCTGAGCAAACCATCGACGCGACGCAGGTGACTCAATACCTCGCGAGCGAAGGCATCCAAGCTAAATCGGCTTATCAGAAAGACAAGCGTTTAGTTGTGATATTGGAAGATGCAGAACAACAAGCGAAGGCCAAAGAGGTGCTGAATGAGCGCCTATTGGACAACGCGACTGTTGCGCTAGCGATGGAGCCAGCAGCACCAAAATGGCTGACTGACATGGGCTTCGCACCGATTCAGTTAGGCCTTGATTTACGTGGTGGTGTGCAGTTCCTGCTAGAAGTGGACATGGAACCGGTTTATCACGCACAAGCGCAATCTGTGGTCGACGAGATCACCAGCCAAGTGCGTTATGCACGCGGTAAAGTGGTGAACAACCAAGTTGAATTTAACTTCCGTACCGACGCGGATTTTGAAAAGGCGCAAAAACTGATTCGTGAAGAATTCCCACAATGGCAACGTGACCGTTCAGATAAATCGCTAACGTTAACTCAGTCTGAAGAAGAGCAAAGAACGCTACGTAACCTAACGGTTCAACAAAACCTGCAGATCATGCGCAGCCGTATTGAAGAGCTTGGTATCACCGAAGCTTCAATTCAACGCCAAGGTGAAAGCCGTATCCGTATCGAATTGCCGGGTGTACAAGATCCTGCAGCTGCAAAAGACGTGATTGGTGCCACGGCATCATTGGCATTCTACTCGGTTTACGACAACCCAACGCGCAACACTCAAACGCTAAAAGATACCGATGGCAACCGTGTGGTTGTCGCTCGTAAAGCAGTACTAAGTGGTGAACACATTATTGATGCACGTAGTGGCATTGGTGAAATGGGCAGCGCAGAAGTAAACATAACCCTAGACTCTGCGGGTGGTAAGAAAATGTCTGAATTCTCTCGTCATAATATCGGTAAGCCAATGGCGACTGTGTACAGCGAGTACAGCCGCGACAGAGCTGGTAACAGCGAGAAAACCAGTGAAGTGATCAGCGTAGCGAACATCCAATCTCAATTGGGCAGCCGTTTTAGAATTACTGGTGCTGGCACTATGGCTGAAGCGCAAGAGTTGGCTCTACTGCTTCGCGCTGGCTCATTAACCGCGCCTGTGACCATCATTGAAGAGCGTACCATTGGTCCATCTTTGGGCGCAGAAAACGTGACTAACGGCTTTGCTGCACTGGCGCTTGGTCTTGGTCTTACTCTTACGTTTATGGCGCTATGGTATCGCCGCCTTGGTTGGGTCGCGAATGGTGCGCTTATCGTTAACATGGTAACGCTGTTTGGTCTGATCGCATTGCTACCGGGTGCGGTATTAACACTGCCGGGTATTGCTGGTTTGGTATTAACCGTTGGTATGGCGGTGGATACTAACGTACTTATCTTCGAACGTATTCGAGACAAAATGAAAGAAGGACGCAGCTTTGCTAGCTCCATCGATCGAGGTTTCGATAGCGCGTTCTCATCTATCTTCGATGCTAACTTCACCACAATGATTGTAGCTGTCGCTCTTTACACCATTGGTAACGGACCAATTCAAGGCTTTGCTTTGACACTGGGCTTAGGTCTTCTAACCAGTATGTTTACGGGCATTTTTGCTTCACGAGCGATCATCAATTTGGTTTGGGGGCGTGACCAACGCCACGATGTAAGGATTTAAGCATGAGTACTTCAACAAAAATGACAATTTCAGAACGCTATTTCTCAAATAGTAATATGACTCTCCTACGTAAGGTGATGTCGGTAATCTCTATTGTGTTGTTCATGAGCTCAGTAATGCTGGTGGCCGTAAAAGGGTTCAACTGGGGCTTGGATTTTACAGGTGGTGTGGTCGCTGAGGTTCAACTTTCTGATCAAGTGACCAAAGACGCGCTGAAAACACAGCTTGATGCCGCTTTCCAACAAGACGTGCAAGTGGTTGGCATGGCAGAGCAAGACCGCTGGACCATTCGCTACAGCCAACTGACAGACGGACCGCAGATCAATTTAGTTGATGCTTTGGCATCGGTGAGTGACCAAGTGAAAGTGCTGAACAGCAGCGTGGTTGGCCCTCAAGTGGGTCAAGACATGGTTGACCAAGGTGGCTTAGCGGTATTGGTGTGTTTCTTAATGATCATGCTTTACCTAAGTGTCCGATTTGAATGGCGTTTAGCTCTAGGTGCTCTGGCTGCGATCATTTACGACGTGACGATTATCTTCGGCTTATTCGCCTTGACTCAGTTTGAGTTCAACCTAACGGTGTTAGCGGCGGTATTAGCGATTCTAGGTTACTCACTCAATGACTCGATCATTATCGCTGACCGTGTCCGTGAGATGCTGCGTGGCAACCCTAACGGTGATACCGACAACCTGCTTAACGAATCAGTTAAAGCAACGTTCTCTCGTACCATGGTGACTTCAGGTACGACGTTGTTGACGGTATCTGCGCTTTGGTTGCTTGGTGGCGCGGCGCTACAAGGCTTTGCAATCGCATTAGTAGTAGGCATTGCGAGTGGTACATGGTCTTCAATTTCGGTCGGTATCACCCTTCCGAAATTACTTGGTCTACAGCCTTGTCACTATCAAGTAAAACCACCTGTAGAAGTTGAGGGTGAGTACCCTTAGGTTATCTATTTTGATAATGCTGCAACTCAGTAAGTGAGTTCACTTTAGCCCTTCGTTTTTAACCGAACGAAGGGCTTTATTTTATTTAAGAGTCAAACAGTTAGGAAAAGAGAGCCTATTTCAAAAAACGACGGATTGAGCAGGCAAGTACTAATGATATGAAGTATGTTTATATGACGTTAGTAGAAATGAGGCAAGGGAATGGAATATCGACATCAATGTCACGTAGGCGACCACGGTGATGCACTGAAGCACCCTGTATTAAGTGCTCTGGTTCAGTCATTAATGCAGCAGCATTCGCGCCTCAATGTTATCGACACTCACTCTGGTACTGGGTGTTATGACCTAACCACTGCGCCAAGTAATCATGCGGGCGAATTTGCAGAAGGGGTTGGATATCTTTGGCGAAACAAGGCTTACCTTCCTGAGTCATTCGCTTCTTTTATGTCGGTGTTGGAATACTACAATCCGAATCAACTTATCACGCTGTATCCCGGTTCGGCGGCGATTACCTATCAACAAGGTCGCAGCCAAGATAGCTTCTATTTTTCAGACATTCAGCAAGATGAAGCCGATTTACTGCAAACCAACATTGAGAAGTTGCAACGTGACCTGGATGTCTCTAGCAAGCTGACCATTACTGCGGGTGATGGACTTAAAGCTCTGCCTGACGATGTTGCGAAACATGACAGCCATCACCTGATTGTGATCGATCCACCTTACGAAACGGATTCCGAATATCTCGCGGTGATCGATGCTTTGGTTAAGGCCTATCAGCAGTCGGAGAGAGTCTCTGCGTTAATTTGGTATCCGTTATACACAGATGATCGAAGCTCTCTAATATTGGACCACTGTGTGACAGCGGTGAAAGATGGCTTGTTGCCAAGTCCGATAAAGTCGGAATTGCGACTGCGCGACCCGAAAGGGGATGATCGCCTTATTGGCAGTGGCTTACTGTTATTTAACCCACCACAAGGCGTTGCAGGGACGGTTGCTGACACGCTCGATTATTTACATAGTCAGCTTGCAACCAATGGCGAAGGCTATTGGCAAATGAAAAGTCTATAAGCCTGATATGTAGGGGCTTTTTGGTGGATTAGTAGACACAGCTCACTAATTCACTGTTATTTGTGTGGTTTAAATTGACCAAACGCTAACTTTTATCGATTGATTAATTGCAGTGAATCATTTAAAAATGGAATATCAATGCGCGCAAGTGCATAATGGCTCATAAGTTAAATAATTAGCCCAAATTAATATCAGATTGTGGTTTACCCCCTAAACTGCATTAGGCTCGCACTAGTCACGCGAGCCTTTCTTTTGCCTGTCGTAAAACTCAAGGCATCACTATCACTTCAAAATTCACTACAACGCCGGATAATCGATATAGCCTTTTTCATTGCCGCCGAATAGAGTCGCGCCATCGAGTTGTGCTAACTCACTGCCGTTTTGCAGGCGTGATACCAGATCGGGGTTGGCAACAAATGGGCGACCAAATGCGACGAGATCGGCGTAGCCTTTGCCTAACACTTCTTCGGCGCGTTCTGGTGTGTAGCTGCCAGCGACGATGATAGTGTTGGAGAATAGCTCCCTTAGTTCTACTCGGAAGCTTTCAGGGATCACGGGTGCATCATCCCAGTCGGCTTCTGATAGGTGTAGATAAGCGATATTACGAGCTTGCAGTTCCTTTGACGCATCTAAAATGGTTGGCACTATGTCTGGGCAGTTCATATCTTTGAAGGTGATGAATGGAGCCAAGCGCACGCCCACCTTATCGGCGCCAATCGCATCAATCACTGCATCCACTACTTCGATTAGAAAACGAAGTCGGTTCTCGCGGCTACCGCCATAGTTGTCGTTGCGCTTGTTTGAGTTAGTTCTTAGGAACTGGTCAATCAGGTAGCCATTGCCGCCATGGATCTCGACACCATTAAAGCCTGCTTCGATGGCTTTCTTGGCCGAGTTGGCAAAATCTTGAACCACTCGATCGATGTCTGCTTGGGTCATCTCTCTTGGTTGGATGCAATCGACCATGTTGCCGTTGCCATTCTCATCAGAAATCCACACCTGAGTTTCTATTGGAGCCAAAGCTGAGGGTGCTATCGGCAGTTCGCCTTTTTGAAAGGTAGGGTGAGACACGCGGCCGACATGCCAGAGCTGACAGAATATTGCAGCGCCTTGTTCTTTGGCTGCTTTGGTTACTGACTTCCAACCTTCAATCTGTGCATCGGTGTAAACGCCGGGAGTGAATGAGTAGCCTTGAGAGTCATCAGAGATCTGTGTCGCTTCAGTGATGATAAGCCCAGCGCTAGCACGTTGTTGGTAATAGGTCGCCATCATGTCGTTTGGTACATTGCCCGGTTGACTGGTACGAGCGCGAGTCATAGGTGCCATAACGACACGGTTTTGAAGTGCTAGACCTTTGAGTGCTGATGTTTCGAATAATTTGTTCATGGTATCCACCTTGTTTTAATTCAGTACTTTTTAATTCAATGTTTATAGTTTTGTATTCGGGTTATAGAGCGGATTACTTGCTTTCCGCTGGGCTAAAAATCGATTTGCTCTGAGGCTTATCAGCTCGGTTGGCTTTGGCGATAAGTAGCAAGCCAATTACAGGAACAACAACGGCTGCGAATGGAATCATGCCTGCGCCTAGCTGGCTGTCGAGTACCATGCCACCAAGGAATCCACCGAAGGCATTCGCCAAGTTAAACGCTGAGATATTCGCTGTTGCTGCTAGCTCTTGGCCTTCGCCACCGTGGTTCATTACTCGAAGTTGCATGGCAGGAACGTTCGCAAATGATGCAATACCAAAGACAAATGCAGCTGCAACGAATAGGATTTTGTTGTCTACCACTAGGCCCACCACAATCAGTGAAGCGATCATCGCGACAGCCCAAAACATGGAAGCTTTGCCTAAATCTTTATCGGAAGAGCGGCCGCCTAATGTGTTACCTATGATTAAGCCCACACCGACAATCACTAAGATCCAAGTGACTGAGTCTTGACCGTAGCCCGTGATGTGCATGGCAATAGGCGCAAGGTAGCCGTAAAGCGTCATAAACCCAGACCAAGCAAAAGCGGTGATCGCCAAGCTGATAAGCAGCATTGGATTTTTAAATGCCATTAGTTGAGTCTTGATGTCTTTCGCTTCGCTGTGACCGCTTGATTTGATAGATGTCAGGATAGAAATCATTGCGATGGTGCCAAGTGCAGCCACGGTAAAGAAGGTGGTGTGCCAACCGAACTGCAAGCTAATCCATGTACCAGCAGGAACGCCAAGAACGTTAGCCAGTGTTAAGCCTGCGAACATTTGACCAACCGCGCGGCCTGCCATTTTTTCCGACACTAGGTTGGTCGCAACAACCGCACCGATGCCATAGAAAGGCCCTTGAACTAAGCCTGCAATCACACGGCTAGCGAGCAGCAATGAGTAGTTAGGCGCTAGGGCTGACAAGACATTACCAATAATGAATAGCGCCATTAATCCAATCAGCACCATCTTCTTATTAAAGCGAGCAAGGTAGATGGTTAAGATTGGCCCGCCGATAACGATAGCTAACGCATAAGCACTGATTAGATAACCTGCTTGGCCTTCTGTGATCGAAAGGGATGTGGCAATTTGTGGAAGAATGCCTGCGATAACAAACTCAGCGGTGCCGATCGCAAATGCTGCGAGTGTCAGTATCCAAACTTGGAATGGGATCTGTTCTTTTTTCATGATGATATGCCTATGTAAATTCTGGTTTGTTAGGACGCTTAGGTACACGTCCTAACGGTTGTTCTTTATGTCTTTGCGAGGTGTTTTAGCCGAGTAGCGCACCGCCATCGATGTCGATGATTGACCCAGTTACGTATGGGTTATTAATCGCGAACAGGTAACCCATGGCTATCTCTGAAGCTTCGCCAACCTTGCCTGCTGGTAGGTTGTTTTTGGCGTTGTCGTACATGCTTGCACGAGTGGAATCGTCCATGTTTTTGTAGGCTTCAGTCATGGTTAGGCCCGGGCTGACGGCATTGACGCGAATAGGTGCGAGTTCTTTTGCAAGCACCTTAGTCACACTTTCTAGCGCGGCGTTGATGGCGGTTTTTACGTAAGTACCAGCCACTACTTTGCGAGACAACATGCCTGTGGTGAGCGTGATAGAACCCTTGGGTTTGATGTAACGTGCCGCATGTTTTGCGACGTTTAGGCTGCCCCAAAGCTTGGTATCAAATGCCGTTTTTGCGTCTTCAAGCGCAACGTCTGTCACCTTTCCTGCCGGAGCAGATGAGCCAGCAGTGACCACCAAATGATCGAAGGGACCAATGGATTCGAAGTATTCGCAAATCGACTTTTCATTGCTGATATCAAGGCCTGTGTGTCGGCTAGCAATGTGTACCGTGTTGTCTTCGTTTCTCAATTGCATCGCCAATGCTTTGCCGATACCTGACGTGCCACCAATGATGACGAAAGTGCTTTTTTCTTGGTTCGTTACTACGTTGTTCATGTTCTGAATTCCTGCGTGTTCTGCTGATGGTTGCCATTATATTTATTCGATTAATTTTGATAATTGGCTAAAATGTGAATTCATTATTCGGTTAAAATGAACAGTGTGACGAGGAAGAAGTAGCATGGATAAGTTTTCAGACATGGCGATGTTCGTCAGTATCGTGAAGCATCAAGGTTTGGCTGCAGCTGGGCGGGAGCTAGGTTTATCGCCTGCGACCATGACAGCAAGGCTTCAGGCACTTGAAGAACGATATGGTGTGAAGTTGCTGAATCGAAGTACGCGTCATGTGTCTTTGACCGACTCTGGCGAGCTGTATCACAAGGCGTGTTTGGAGATATTAGATAACGTTAGCGAAGCAGAAAACCTGATTCAAAATGGTGTCAAAGAAGTCAAAGGTCCACTCAAAATCGCCGCGCCGAAAGACATCGGCAAGCAGTACATCCTGCCAATCTTGTCGGAGTTTTGTCAGCAATATCCCGACGTGGTCCCTTACCTGTATTTGAACGATAACCTATCGAACATTGCTGAGTCGGGCATGGATGTGGTGATTCGTTACGGAGAGTTGGTCGACAGCAGTTTGATATCTAGGCGCTTGTCACCAAGCCGACGTGTGCTCTGTGCTTCTCCTGAATATCTTGCCAAGCATGGTACGCCCCTAACGCCGCAAGACTTGGTTGAACACGACTGTTTAGCAATGCTGCGCAGCAATGAAGAACTGAAAACATGGCACTTCCAAGATCACGACATGAAGAAGTCGATTACCGTTGTGCCAAAGCGATTCTCAGACGACGGTGAAGTGATTCGCTACTGGGCATTAAAAGGTGAGGGCATTGCCCTTAAATCAGTACTGGATGTGCAAGACGACATCAATAACCAACGCCTTGTGACTTTGCTAAACGGTTACATGAAGAACTTCAACACCGCGATGTCAGTGTCGAGTGCCGATTTGAATGTGGTGTACATCAGCAAGAAATATCAGCCGAAGCGTATCCGGCTGTTTCTTGATTTCTTGTTTGAGCGGTTTGGAGATTGCGTCAACTCGAGTTGTTGATTTCCAAGTTACGAAAATAATAGAAATACAACGATGGCAACCGCTAACGCTCTTGGGATAAAGGTATCTTTGTCTATCATGGGCACCTCTTATCGTGCCTCAAATATATGAGGCACGGGTTATGTTTTTGGGGTTAGCGAAGGTGTAAGTAGAACGGAGAGAAGGTATCAATTACGTCAACTAAACGTTGAAGTTGCTTGATATCACCCTTGGTTGCCTTCGCCGTTGATTCTTCAACAGTGATGTCTTTGACTAGGAACAAATGAACAAGGTCTTGTTTTGACATCTCGACCGTTAGATCGGCGCTCTCGGAGCTAAAACCATTGTCGACAGCCATCGTGCGGTTAGACACGTTCACAAGGTATGGGCTTCCATCCACAACAAGGTTGATAACGTACGTCTCGTTGGTGTTCAGTTGCTCGGCCATAAGGCGAGTTGGAATCAGTGACATCACGTCATCGGTTGGTGCCTCAACGAACTTGCTGGCATCGCCGAAGAAGTTCATTGTATCGAGTACACCATCTAATTCTCCGCGAAGCTCTGCTGCACCTGTGAGTGCCCAGTGACGCCAACCCGGAGTCGATTGTTCCCAGCCCCAACGCTCTAGTGCAACGGCTTTTTGTCCACGAGCATACATATCGCTGTGATCGATGCGGATAACATGCGTTAGGATCTGCATCGCTTCACCGTACTGTTGTTTTTCGATCATGCGGTCCGCGGCCTTTTTAATGGCGTCTGGGCCTCCCATCATATCAACATACAGTTGCGCCATGTCCTTGTGTGGTGGCTTCGCAAACTCACTGGCATCACCATTGAACCAACCGACATTGCCAGCATAGATATTGGCAACATTTTGATATTCTGAGCCACGCAGCGGGCGCAAGTAGTCATGATCCTTGAGTTCTTCTGGAAGGCGAATGCTGTCCGAAAGCTCATGCATGGTATAGCCTTTGTTGATATGGCGAACCGTTTGATCTTGCATGTAGCGCAGTGAATCCGCGTAGGCTTTCATCACATCTTCAACACGCTCTTGGCTGACTGCAGAACGGCCGTGGTGTAGCGAAAGCGTTTTTGGCTGATAGCGGCGCATGCGGTCTATAGAATCTGCCCACTCAAGGCCGTCACGGTACTCTGCACCACGAATGGTGTAGAGATTTGGAATGGTTTCACCTTGAATGGTATCGCCACCGACCATGTCTCCCGTTTCATGTACGTAGAGTGCAACACCATCTGGCGCTTCACCAGGTGTGTGGAAAAACTCCAATGTAAGTCCATCGACCTTCATGATCATCAGATCGTCTACTAAGATATTTGGCGCGAAGAAGGATTTGTTTTGCGATTGCATCACGATGTCTGCTGGGTAGCCAACACCTTGGTTTACCCCTTTATCGTAGTCATTGTTATGAGGGATAAAGGCACCAAATGCATACGCGGTTCGAATCGACTGTTGATTAAGGTAAATGCCAGACTCTTCGTTCATTTTCTTTTGGAAATCAACATGAGCGATGACATTAATTTTACCAGATTCGAAGTCTTCTCGCGTTGCTAGCCCCTCGGTTCCTGCCCATTGATCTGGGTGGTGGTGAGTATAGAAAATCGTATGAACTTCACGCTCATCTCCTGTCGCTTCACGATAAGCCGACAGCATGGCTTCACCGGTTTCTGCTGTTGAACCAGCGTCGATAATGATCAGTCCTTTGTCACCTTGAAGGAAGGTAATTGAAGCACCCTCAAAACCAAATGCGTTGTACATGCGGTCTGATAGTTTAAAGATCACAGGGTTGGTCATTGCTTCTTCCATTGCTGCTAACTCTGGATGAATTTTGCCTTCTTGTAGAGCCTTTTCCATGTTTTCTTTGTTGTATTCAGGCGTGAATAGAGGCTCACCTCGCCAAATTATTTCTGGGAATGACCCTGCTAGTTTTGTCGAGGCATTTTCAGACAAAGGAAAGTAACTTTGCTGCTCAGCAGACATGGTTGGAGAGAGAAACTCAATGCCATTAGCAAACGGGTCATAGTTGTTAGAAAGTACAACATCGTACTCGCTCATATCGAATGAGTGGTCGTGGTCGCCGTGAGTTAAACGTTCTGATGCATGATGAGAGTGAGCCATCACATTACAAGACGCTAAAATTGAGAGAGCAATAATGGTTTTTTTCATAGTGTTACCCTGGTTCTGTATTTCGTATGAATCAGACTCAGAATCCATCCTGTTTCGTCGTTCTTCAAAAGTTGAAGGATACGAGGTTATGTAATGTGCCTCGTTGATGACGATATATTAGGCAGTTCTTAAGCGGCGAACCATTGGGTAGTAGCTATAAAAAACATAGATTTTATCTATGTAAGATGGGTTATTTTGTCATTAATTACGACTCATCACCTTTTGTATAGTTTTTATTTATTTGAGGGTGTTGTTAGATGCTTTTTGATGTGCTCTCGAATTTGAGCATGTCTTTGATCTTGAATACTGCGTTTGTGATAAATCATTTTCATTTCGTAGTCACGCAGCGTAAATGGTGGTTCTAGGACTTTTAGCCCTAGCTCTTCTGCTAAATCAAACATGGATTCGCTGACAATACACACTGCGTCAGAGTTACGGGCGTTCAGCAGTAGATTCGATTGACCGGACACTTCTCGAACCACGTTACGATCAAAGGCTTCTTCAGTTCGGGTTTCTAGTGCGCTTACATTTTTGTCTTTTAGGCGCAGCATGATGTGCTCGGCGTTTTTGAACTGCTCAAGTGAGATGGTGTCGCCAATCGTTGGGTGGTCTTTACGGCATGCGAGTGCGAGCTTTTGAGAGCCGATCGATTCAACAATAAAAGAGTGATCAGTAACAGAGATATCGTCGATAACAACATCCACCTCTCCGGTCCTTAGTTTGTCCAAAGTGCTGTATTCAATGGCGGAAGTTTCAACAAAGTAGACCCCTTCATAGCCAGGGAGTGCCTGCATGATCACTTCTGGGCAGCAGATTTTTAGCTTTCTCTCTTCTTTAAAAACTGAGTCGAGGCGGCCTAATATTTCTCGACATTGCTCAGCAAGATAATGCGCATCTTCTGTCGGTTGAATTGAACGGCTGGTGCGATAAAACATGATTTTTCCGCTCTGCTCTTCAAAGTTTTTGATCGCGGCGGTCATCGATGGTTGAGTCATATTCATATGTTCTGCTGCCTTCGAAATACTCTTGAAATCATAGGCTGCGAGAAAGTGTTTAATCAGATTGAGATTCATATAGGTGTGCCCTGTAGAAAGAGATTAAATAATTTGAATATGACTCGGTCATTGCTGTTTAGGTGACGATAGAGTCAGTGATGTCGAAATTTAGCTTAAATTATGTAATGAAAACATGCGCTATATATTTGTCGGAAAACACATTTTTTTACCAAAATAACAAATCAAGATATGATGGATGAAAAGTAATCAGTACAAGGAGTGCTCATGAAACTAGTCGGTAACACCGTGATCCAACCTTTTCACAAAGCCACCTGTCACTGCGGTGCGGTGGAGTTAGAGCTCAGCCTGCCTAACGGAATCGAAAAGCCGCGTCGCTGCGATTGCTCTATCTGTCGTCGAAAAGGTGCGATTGTTGGTTCTGTTGCGTTGGATGGTATCAAGATCCTTAAAGGTGCAGAATATCTGAAGTTATATCAATTCAATACCAACACCGCGAAGCACTACTTTTGTTCGAACTGCGGTATCTATACTCATCATCAACGTCGTTCTAGCCCAAATGAATACGGGTTCAATATTGGTTGTTTGGAAGGGGTGAACCCTTTTGATATTGGTGATGTGGTGACTAACGATGGTGTGAACCACCCTGCGGATCGCTAAGGAGAAAACATGTCTGATTATGGTGCCCTGATTCGTTGGCAGAAAGGCGAAGATGAGGCTTTTAGCGATAACCAATACAGTCGCGGGCATACATGGGAGTTCGATGGTGGCGTTATTGTACCTGCGTCGTCATCGCCTCATGTTGTGCCACTACCACTTTCCGTTGAGGAAAATGTTGATCCCGAAGAAGCCTTTATTGCGGCTATTGCCAGTTGTCATATGCTGACCTTTTTGGGAATCGCGGCTAAACAAAAGTACGTGATTGAGTCTTACGTTGATGATGCGATTGGTGTTCTTGAAGAGGATAAAGCGGGGCGAGCTTGGGTTAGCCATGTGACGCTTAAACCCCAAATCCAATTTGTTGGTGATAAGCGCCCATCGGATAAACAGCTCGAAAAGTTGCATCATCTGGCGCACAGTAACTGCTTCATTGCCAATTCGGTAAAAACCGAGATCACGGTAGAGATAGACTCGTAACCCACACGATTTTCTCAGTTGTACTCAGAGAAGTTAGATGTTTACTGATTTCGAGACGAGTTAAATAGATTAAGGGAGCAACTTAGCGATGCTCCCTTACTTTAGATAGTGACTGCGATTGATAGGGCATTGCTCAAACCGATCTGCTTACAATGACTTCTTCAAAGCGCCTCTCAACGTATTCAGTTTAATTACTTATCTAACAAAAAATCCAAAGCTAATTTGTAGCCTTTTGTGCCCATACCTATGATGGTTCCTGCAGCGACAGGTGAGATGTATGAGTGATGGCGGAAAGCTTCGCGTGCATGCACGTTAGAGATGTGGACTTCAACCACTGGTACTTCAACCCCTTTGATCGCATCGTGAAGCGCAATCGATGTGTGCGTGTAAGCACCCGGGTTAAACACAACGCCAGCGCATTCACCTTGAGTAAACTCGCGGCCCGCTTTGTGGATAGCATCAATTAGGCTGCCTTCGGTATTGCTTTGAAAACACTCAGCGTCATAACCATACTCTGCAGCGACTTTGCGGCAGTTTTCTTCTACGTCAGCCAGTGTTTCGTAGCCGTATTGTGCAGGCTCACGTGTGCCAAGTAGGTTTAGGTTTGGTCCGTTGAGTATTAAGATTTTTTTCATTGAGTCATTGTCCTTAACGTAAATTTGCAAGCTGTGTTTGCTTAAAGGTTTTGAGTTGTTGAGTTGAAATTTGGGCACCAGTGAACAGGGAGAACGCGTCATGTGCTTGATGGAAAAAGAGCTCAAAGCCACTCAACGTCTTGATAGATTTCTGCTGTGCGGCTTTTAGAAACTCTGTCTCCCGTGGGATGTATACGGCATCAAAACACCACGCCTGCTCCTGCAACCAAGAGGCCTCAATTGGGCAGCCGGGTGTTTGATAATGACCGATGGGCGTGCAATTGAGGACACCTTCTGCTTTCTGTACCGCTGTTTCTAGCGTCGTTTCATTCAAACATACGGTATCTATATTCTCAGCCGCAAGCAGCTTCGCTAGGCTATTCATTTTTGTTAGATCCCGGTCATAGATTGCGATCTCTGTCGCACCGAGATCGGCAAGAGAAAAGCAGATTGCTTTGCCGACGCCACCACAACCAAGCAACACCACTTTGCCCGGCTTGTGCTGAGCAAATTGGTTAAATGCAGCGATAAAGCCGCTGTAGTCGGTGTTGTAAGCAGTGATCTGTTGGTCGCGTTTAACCAGCGTGTTGGCCGCACCGACTCGTTTGGCACAAGGCGCGAGCTGATCGGCGACCGATAGTATTTGTTCTTTGTAGGGATAGGTAACGTTAGCGGAATCAATCTCGTTGTCGAACAAGTCAGTAGTGTGCTGGTGGAGTGCTTCTGCGCTGTTAGTAGTCAGCTCTTCGAGTTGATAGTGCAGTTCAATATTAAGTTTTTCAGCAAGGGCATTGTGAAAATCTGGCGATTGAGAACGTTGGATGTTCTGCCCTATGAGTCGACATTGAATCATGATTCACTCCTTATCGTTATTTGTTACTACGCTAGCAAAACCCTCTTTCTCGCGATAATTGTTTTTTCCTAACACCCATTCAATTTTTGAAGATTACTGATAACGCAGGGCGCAGCACTCACGTGGTAACAGGCGCGATTGCACTTCCTATCTCAAAATCTTATACCTTGCGAAATAATTGAAATATCGCCTTTGTCAGCACCTCTTTATAGTGAATACATCAGTGAGCAGTAACCACCTTTGAAGGGATTCACCTGCCGAAATGTATTAAGAGGGAACACAAATGCAGAACAACGTCGTCGTACAAAATATTCAGCGCGCAGATAAAGAGCTTATTGAAGGCTTGCGTCAATGTGGTGTGGCAACCATTCATGAAGCTCAGGGTCGTAAAGGCTTATTGGCTCATTACATGCGCCCAATTTTCCAAGGCGACGCGGTTGCGGGTTCTGCATTGACCATCTCAGGTGCAGCGGGTGATAACTGGATGATGCACGTAGCGATTGAGCAAGCAAAAGCGGGTGACTTCTTAGTATTTGCACCGACTTCCCCTTCTAATCACGGCTTCTTTGGCGACTTGCTAGCGACATCGGCGCAAGCGCGTGGTGTGGTCGGCCTTATCATTGAAGGTGGCGTACGTGACACTCGTGACCTGCGTGAAATGAATTTCCCAGTATGGTCTAAGGCGATCTTCAGTGAAGGTACCATCAAGGAGACACTAGGCTCGGTGAACGTGCCAATGAACTGTGCTGGTGCTCTGGTTTACCCAGGCGATGTGATGGTCGCTGATGAAGATGGCGTTGTGGTTGTACGTCGTGAGGAAGCGGAAGAGGTTCTGCATGAATCATTAGCGCGCATGGAACGTGAAGAAGCAAAGCGTGTTCGATTAGCGAACGGCGAGTTGGGTCTGGACATCTATCAAATGCGCGGCCGCCTAGAAGAGAAAGGTTTGAAATATGTCTAGCCATCCCTTCAGTGCACAATGCATGTGGATGCGCTCTGGTACATCAAAGGGAGCCTATTTCCTACGTAAGGATTTACCAGAGGACGAGCAAGCATGTGAGCAGTTCTTGTTGTCGATGATGGGCACCCCCGACCCAAGACAGATCGACGGAATTGGCGGTGCAGACCCACTAGCCTCTAAGGTTGCGATAGTGGAATCGTCAAAACGTGAAGGCGTCGACGTTGACTACCTATTTCAACAGGTATTTGTTGACCAAAAGCTTATTAGTGGCAAACAAAACTGTGGCAATATTTTAGCGGGTGTTGCACCGTTTGCGATTGAACGTGGACTAGTAGAGGCGCAAGAGGGTCACACCTCGGTTCGCATCTTCATGGAGAACACGCAGCAAGTAGCAACGGTTACCGTGCAAACCCCAAACAAGCAAGTGACCTATGCTGGTGACTGCCATATTGATGGAGTCCCTAATACCGCGGCTCCGCTAGCGGTTTGCTTTGAAGATACGGCTGGCTCTACCTGCGGTGCTCTGTTGCCAACGGGGAATGAAGTCGACGTGATTGACGGTATGAGCGTAACTCTGATTGATAACGGTATGCCTGTCGTGGTGCTAAAAGCTCAAGATTTTGGCCTTACTGGTGACGAATCCCGCGAGCAATTGGATGACAACGCAGAACTTAAGCAACGTCTGGAGTCGATTCGCCTACAAGCTGGACCAATGATGAATCTCGGCGATGTTCGTGAGCTAAGCGTGCCGAAAATGACGCTGGTGAGCGCACCTCAATATGGTGGTGGTATTTCAACGCGTACTTTTATCCCACATCGCTGCCATGCGTCGATTGGTGTGTTAGGTGCGGTGAGTGTCGCAAGTGCTTGCATCTTGAATGACGCCCCAGCTAAGCAACTTGCTGAAGTCGAAATAGAAAAACAAATACATATCGATGTTGAACACCCAATCGGAAAGATGAGCGTGGTGCTAGACGTTGAACAAAATCAAGTGAAGTCCGCCGCGATCCTTCGCACAGCAAGAAAGCTGTTCGATGGCACCGTATTTGGACTGTAAGCCTGCTGAAAATAACAAGGAAGAAACATGGACGCTGATTACCTACCGTTCCACCCAAATCCAAGCAAGCCGAAGTTTGTGGTGCCAGAAGGCGCAGTGGATAGCCACTGTCACGTTTTTGGTCCTGCGGCTAAATTCCCTTACTCTCCGGCGCGTAAGTACACCCCGTGCGACGCGTCAAAAGAGCAGCTTTTTGCCCTGCGTGATCACTTAGGCTTTAGCCGTAATGTGATTGTTCAGGCTTCTTGCCACAGTACAGATAACCGCGCGCTTGTTGATGCGCTAGAGACCGCTGGTGAGTTAGCTCGTGGTATTGCATTCGTTGACGAAACTGTCACTGACGAAGAGCTGCAAGCGATGGACAAAGCTGGCGTTTGCGGTGTTCGTTTTAACTTTGTGAAGCGCTTGGT
Organism: Vibrio sp. 070316B; assembly: GCF_013114115.1. NCBI lineage: Bacteria > Pseudomonadati > Pseudomonadota > Gammaproteobacteria > Vibrionales > Vibrionaceae > Vibrio > Vibrio sp. 070316B. The sequence continues at coordinate 234,457 of NZ_VTYC01000002.1, forward strand.
TGATACGGTACCAACTGAAAAACTTAAAGCGATAGCTGAGAAGATCCGCCCATTAGGTTGGCATGTTGTGGTCTACTTTGAAGCGCAAGATATCGATGATGTAACGCCGTTTTTAGAAGAACTCAACATGACGGTAGTGATTGACCACATGGGGCGTCCTGACGTGACAAAAGGTGTCGATAGCCAAGAGTTCGGCAAGTTTATTTCGTTGATGGAGCGTAACCCAGATATCTGGTGCAAAGTGAGCTGCCCAGAGCGCTTGACTCAAACGCCACCGGATTACTCCGACGTGGTGCCGTTTGCTAAAACCTTGGTTGATCTGTTTTCAAACCGCGTACTTTGGGGCACCGACTGGCCACATCCAAACATGAAATCACACACTCCAGACGATGGTCACTTAGTGGATGTGATCCCACAAATTGCCACTACGGTAGAGCAACAGCAAGCACTACTCGTCACTAACCCAATGAAACTTTACTGGCCGGAGAGCGTGTAACATGACTTACCTAAATAATAAGCCGATCCCCGGAACAACAATGTTTGATGGCGCGATGGCGCGTAAAGGCTATGGCTTGAACAAGATGTGTCATTCACTTAACGAACAAGCGGGGCGTGATGCATTTTCAGCCGATGAAATGGCTTACTGTGACAAATATGGCCTGACGGAAGCTCAAAAGACGGCAATCAAAGAGCGTGATGTTCTAGGGTTGATCGCCGAGGGTGGCAGTATCTATTACCTTGCCAAATTCGTCGGCATGTTGGGACTCAACATGCAAGATATTGGTGCGATGCAAACGGGTATGACAGTTGAAGAATTTAAACAGATGTTAGTAGAGGCAGGGAAATAGTTATGGCAAAGATCGTTGGCGGAATTACCACTTCCCACATTCCTTCAATTGGTAAAGCAATTGAGAACAATCTACAACAAACTGAATACTGGAAGCCTTTGTTTGATGCGTATCCACCGATTCACCACTGGCTAGATGAAGTTCAACCAGATGTAGCAGTCGTTTTTTATAACGATCACGGCCTAGAGTTCTTCTTAGATAAGAAACCGACCTTCGCGATTGGTGCCGCACAAAGTTATAAGAATGCCGATGAAGGCTGGGGTATTCCAACTATTCCAGAGATCAACGGTGACCCAGAGCTGTCATGGCATATCTGTAACGAACTGGTAGAGAACGAGTTCGATATTACCATCTGCCAAGAGATGAAAGTTGACCACGGACTAACTGTACCAATGCAGCTGATGTGGCCAAACTTCAGCTACGGTCATATGAAGGTGATTCCAGTATGTATCAACGTTGAACAGCACCCAATGCCATCACCTAAACGTTGTTACGACCTAGGTAAAGCGATTGGTAAGGCCGTTGAAAGCTACGATAAAGACTTGAAGGTTGTTGTGCTTGGCACTGGTGGTCTTTCTCATCAGTTGGACGGTGAGCGTGCTGGCTTTATCAATAAAGAGTTCGATCTTTACTGCATGAAGAAGCTGATCGACAACCCAGAAGAGCTGACTAAGCTTTCGATCTACGACCTAGTAGAGCAGGGTGGTGCGCAAGGTGCGGAATTCATTATGTGGCTTGGTATGCGTGGTGCATTGACGGGCGAGCTTAATGTGCTGAAAAGCAGCTATCACGCACCCGTGTCGAATACCGGCGCTGGCACCATGTTGATAGAAAACCGCTGATTAGATTAGCCGTCAAATGTTTAAAAAGCCCCAGAGTGTGATGCTCTGGGGCTTTTTCTTTGTCTTGACTACACAGCTCCCAAACTATTTTCCGTTCTGATACGGCACTACAAGGCCCCCCTTTAATGCTCTGTTTTCGTTTCAATCCCAAACGATAAGTCATGAGACTCAGCGTTTTTCGGTGCTTGGTTTGTATCAGAAGTTAAGTCGCTACTTAGCTCGCTCCCCCAGTGCTTAGCATGCTCTCGACGAAGTTTGCCATGAGTAGTGCAACAACGATTCGTACGTTCAAACGAGGAGGCACTCAATTTAGTGAGGTGCTTATGGGAGTTCGCTAGGCTCATGTTTTGTATCTGATACAGGGGGGCTACAGTAATGTTGCTCAGTTGGTCTTGGCGTGTGGTTATTAGTCAGAGGGGCGATTTAGCCAGCGTTTTAAGGACAAGTTTGGCCTAACGCCTATGGATTGTTTCAGAAAGATAAGGGCTTAGATTCGGTGGTTGCTACGCCCTGCGAAGAGTAGATGATTACCGATAGCAAAAAGCCCCACAGTGTTGCGGGGCTTTGGTTATTTACCTGACTGGCTTATCGGGCGAGGTGGTTGTGGAGAGGCTTTACAACGAATCAACACACTGTGGGAAGATAGCTTGGAAACCTTCAGCGTGTTGACAGCTTCTGCCGCCCGCCTGGCCACCTGAATTACGTCTAAAGTGGTTGCCACGGTTTTCTGCTAGGTTTTCGTAGAAGGTCCACAGGTGCTCTTGACCTTGCATGCACTCAATAGCGGCTTTCTTGCTTTCCCATACTTCAGAGATGTCTAGGAAGGTATTTGGTTTCCATTCCATCTGCTCGCTTTGGTGTGGTTCGAATAGGTAAACCTGAGGTGCACCTAGCACTTTCTCACCTGGGTTATGACCCCAAGCTTGTGCGATCATACGGCACTGCAGAGTGATCTCAGTGGCGTACATGTGGTCTGTGTTGTATGGGTCCCATTTAGAGTGCGTCATGATGAATTCTGGTTGAATCTCACGGATCAGGTCGACGATTTGGTACTTACCTTCTTTGTCGATTTCCAGTGGGTAATCACCGAAGTCAAAGAAACGAATGTCACTTACGCCAAGAGCTGCCGCTGCTGCTGTCGCTTCTTCATGACGAATACGCTTAACGTCTTCAAGTGTCATGCCTTCTTGTTTCCATAGCTTTGCAGACTCGCCACGCTCACCATATGAAAGACATGCAATGGTCACTTCGTAGCCCAGCTTTTGGTGAAGGGCGATGGCACCGCCACAACGCCAGACAAAATCTGCTGAATGGGCACTGATTACTAAAGCTGTTTTCTTTGTTGTCATGTTATTAATCCTTTATTTACTCTTGAGCTCTTCTGATGAGCGTGTCTTCTATGTTCTTTATTCGGCTAAAATTGTTCGGTATCGATTTCGGCTTGAGTGGGCGCGTTGTAGCGACTGCCAACAAATGCCTTTTGCGGTACAGTGCGCTCAACCAGTTCTAGCAGGGCGTTCGAAACCGAGTAATGCTGCGCATTTAAGTTGTCTTCTAGATGCTTAAGGTTAGTGGTGCCTGGTAGTGCTATTGAATGAGGCGCTTTAGCCAGCGTCCATGCCAAGGAAAATTGAGCCAGAGTTGGCGCAGGTAGTGATACATTCTCTTCAGCAAAAATCGGCAGCAGAGAAGCGAACTTGTTTACAGCCGACAAGTTAGATTCAAAATTTTCTGCATTAAATCTCGGCATCGCATTGCGAATATCACCATCCACGAATTGATTGCTTTGCAGCTCGCCACTAAGAATGCCGCGCCCTACAGGGCTGAAAGACACGAAGGTACTTCCCAGCTCTTGGCATTTATCAATCACTGCGATCTCTGCGTTGCGTGACCACAATGAATACTCTGACTGAACCGCTGCAATTGGGTGGATCTGGTGTGCCTTTTCCAGCGTGGTTGCCGATACCTCAGATAGACCGAGGTGTTTGATTTTGCCTTCGTCAACCAGCCTAGAAAGTTCACCAATGATCTCTTCAATCGGCACTGATTTATCCCAGCGGTGCAGATAGTAGAGGTCAATCACATCGGTATTGAGACGCTGCAGCGAATCTTCACAGGTTTGACGAATGGTTTGCGGGCAACCATCAATAGCGCGTTTACCATCAGGGCCTTTAAACATGCCGCACTTGCTAGCAAGAAAGAACTCATTACGGCGATGACCTACCGCTTTGGCGAGTAGTTTCTCGTTGTTACCAAACCCATAAAGAGCTGCGGTATCGAGCATGTTGTAGCCAAGATCAAGCGCCTTATTGAGTAGCTTGATGCTGTGCTCTTCACTTGGGGGGGTTCCGTATGCGTGAGATACATTCATACATCCAAGGGCAACTGGCGCGAGTGAGTGCTCACCTATAGTAATCATCGCCGGGCTCCTTACTCTTGCTCTAGCTGTTGTTCTAATGCGTGCAGTGTCTCCATAGCTGGTAGGCAGCTTGCGACACTTGAGTTTGGTTCGCGGCCTGTGCGAATCGCATCGAAGAACTCACGGTCGATTAGCTCGATGCCGTTGTTTGAAACCGCGACACCTTCCAGTGAAATCGGATTCTCTTTGCCATCGAATAGATCGTCGTAGCGAGCGATGTAGGTACCTTCGTCACAGATGTAGCGGAAGAAGGTGCCAAATGGACCGTCGTTATTGAATGAGAGTGATAGCGTACATAGTGCGCCAGATGGCGTTTTCATACCAATGCTCATATCCATTGCGATGTTGAGCTCTGGGTGAATCGGGCCTTGCAGCGCTTGAATCTTTGATGCCTTCTCACCGGTTTGGTATTGGAAAAGGTCAACAGTGTGACAAGCGTGATGCCATAGTAGGTGATCAGTCCAAGTACGTGGCTCACCTTTCGCGTTGGTGTTAGTACGACGAAAGAAGTAGGTTTGAACATCCATTTGTTGAATGTTTAGCTCGCCAGCAGCAATCTTGTTGTGGATCCACTGGTGACTTGGATTGAATCGGCGAGTGTGACCAGCCATAGCGACAACGCCAGTTTTCTTTTGAGTCTCAACCACTTTGTAGCTGTCTTCAATGTTGTCTGCCATTGGGATTTCAACCAGAACATGCTTGCCAGCTTCCATACATGCGATAGCTTGCTCAGCATGCATTTGAGTTGGTGTTGCTAGAATCACAGCATCGACGTTGTCAGATTTCAGTGCTTCTTTAAGTGAAGAGAAACCTTGAGCTGTTTGATTGTAATCTGTAATGAGTTGATCAAGTTTGTCCGCTTCAGGGGCAACCATCGCAGTAACGGTAACGTCGTCGATATTACGTAGTGCCTCTAAATGTTTTTGGCCGAATGCACCCGTAGCGCCTACTACACACACTTTCATAATCATTCCTTTTGTATTCAAGCGATTAAATTATTGGATATTTTGTAATTTCGTTGCGGTCGATTCAGTATCCTCGACCTGCAGTTGTTCTATGATCTGGTCAGATAGTTGACCGAGAGGTTGATCTGACGCTTCGATGTTGAGTTCACCTAGCGATTGATGCCAGTTCATTGCCCCTTCGACCATCGAGTGACTCATGCCTAACTCGTTTAAGGTCGCTGCAACCTCTTTTAATTCTGCGTGGCGTCTTTGACCATGGTTGAGCATCCGCTCTATGTGATAACGACTTAGGTGACTCAGATCTAACCCCGGGTAGGTGTGACCTAGCGATTTGAGTACGTGATGTTCAACACCTGATTTACGTGCTGCCAGAACGCACTCTGTGGTTAGCGCCTCTAAGCCTTTTACCAGTACTGAGCGCATCATTTTTATGCTTGATGCATCGCCTACGTTTTCCGAGATAACCTCAATATCGAAACCCAGTAGAGTTAGGTATTCAGCGACCTTGTCGGCTTTTTGTCCGGATAAGTAGAGCGGAATATTAGGCTGTGATGTCAATACTGGCGCCATGATGGCAATGTCGATGTACTCAGCGCCTTGCGCTTTAACCAGCTTTGCAAGTCTTTGTTTGGCTTGCGGGGAACAAGAGTTACAGTCGAGTACAATCTGTTTTTCAGTCAGAGAGCCTGCTATCTGCTGCAGTGCCTGTTCAGCTTGGTCAGCGGTGACTAGGGAAAAAATAAGTTGTGCGCCGTGAATTGCTTCTTCAGGACGAAATGTCCCTTGCACACCTTGATCAATATATTCGAGAAGTTTTTTCTCTCGGGTAAATATATTGTTCGTCTTTATGTCAAAGGCATTAATTATTTCAGGTGCTCGATCATTCCAAGAAGAAATAAATGTTTTTGCTGCTTCGCCAAAACCAATAAATGCAATCCTACTGATTTTCACCATAACCACCTTTTTGTTTGTTAATTATCTTTGGCTATGGTTAAACACTATCATTTGGTATTGAGTGCGGATAATCAATTTAATTCAAAGGGTATTCAATTTTGAAAATAATAGGGTTATTACAGCGACATTTTAACTCCGTTTGTTCGCAATAATTGTAAGAAGTGAGTCTGTACAGAAGTGGCAAACCAGTTTTTGCGGACCGTCAAACCAATGGGTCTGGATTGTTCTTCACCTTCATAAGGAAGAGCAACTAAATGCCCCTCATCGAGATCGCGTCTGATTTGATGTTGGGAAAGAAGGGTTAATCGATCACTGCCCAGTAATAGCTCTTTAACTAGCATTTGCGAGCTTGCCTCAATTAAACGATTTGGTACTTCCAGTGAGGCTTTGGTAAACATATCTTCGAACATTTTACGCGCAGGTGTTGCACTAGAGGAGACAACCCAGCTTGATTCTTGAAGCTCTTTGATACTGACTTTTTCTCGGTTTGCTAAAGGATGGTCAGCACGCGATAAAATGGTGTTCTTCGATTCAAATAAGGTTTCTTGACGAATATCGGTGCTGGGAACGGGAAAGCGTAGAGCGCCAATTAGAATATCAATTTCGCCATATTTTAGGTGGTTGAGCAGGTCTTTATAAGGGCCATCAATGACGTGTATTTGGCAGTCAGGATAGGCGTTAGAAAACTCATTAATGGTACTTGGAAGCAAGCAGGTTCTCGCAAGAGGTAAACAGCCTACTGTGATCACTGAACTGTGTCGGTTACTTAGAAGGTTAACCTCATCAAGCCCCTGTTTTATCTCAACAAAAGCGAGTTTGCTTGCTTTGTCTAATGCAGCCCCTGCTTTAGATAGTGCGATGCCTGTACTGGTCTTTTCAAACAAGGTAAACCCGAGAATTTCTTCAAGATCTTTTGATGCTCGGTAAACCGATGATTGAGACACTTCAAGTAACCGGCTCGCCTCGGTAAAGCTTTGTCCGTTAGCGACGGCAACTAGCGCTTTTAGTTGTGTGGTGGTGATATTAAACAGATAACGCTGCACACTATTTTTGCGCTGCTTCGTGGCAATCTTTAGCGCATTAGAGATGCCTTGACTGATGTTTTCCAGCGCACGGTCAATTCGAAAAGCGAAGGCTTCACCCTGTTTCGTTGGCGTCATGCCATCACTGGTGCGTTCAAACAGCTCACTGTTCATATTCTTTTCAAGCTTGGAGATAGCTTGTGTTATTGCGGGTTGAGAAAGGAAAACCGTGTCAGATGCTTTGCTAATACTTCCTGTATGAACGACTTCAGATATCGCCCTAAGGTGGCGCAAATTTGGGATGTTAAACATACGGTTTCCTTACCACTGAACGTTGGTTACAGTACGAAATATGAAATAAATCACAGTTTGGGTTTTTAGAGCTTAAACTCTATTAATGATCTGGCTCGAAATAGTCGACTCCCTTATCAATGGACATATTAGTAACGGAATTCAAACACTCTATGAAGTAGGGAATGATATATTGTTTCTAAAGTGTGACTTAATTCTCCAAAATTAACCAATTTGTAAAATATCAAATTTGACCATTTATTGATGGTGATTATGTTTATTTTTCATTCTTAAGTTTATGATTTTTTGTGATTATTTCTGTTTATCTCTGACCCTTGAAGAGCGAGGGTTATCTAATTTTTGAATAATGCTTTCAGTAAGTGAATTTTGTTTTGTTAATTCCTAGTGTTAGTTTTATCGGCAATGAAACAGGAGGTTCCATAGAATGAAAACTATAAAGACACTATCACTGGCTGTATCACTGGCATTTGCTGCAAATACATCAGCTGCGGATATCGATATTACAATAGGTCATGTCGACTCTCAGGATTGGACGATCTCTAAGAAAGGGGCTGCGACACAGGTATTCAAAAATATCGTAGAAGCGGAATCTGGCGGTCGTATCGCGGTTAACATCTACCCATCAGGTCAACTTGGTGGTGAAACAGAGCTGCTTCAGTCTACGCAAGAGGGAATGCTGACCATGACGATGGTGTCTGGTGCTTATTCTAAACTGTGTAAAGAAGCCAATGTTCTTGAAATTCCTTATCTTTTCCCATCAGCACCTGTTGCTTGGGAAGTGTTAGATGGCGAGTTTGGCCAGCAACTTAATGAGCAATGTTTAAAACAAACAGGTCTACGTAATCTGGCTTATGGTGAGACAGGCTTCCGTCACTTCACCAACTCAAAACGTGAAATCAAGTCTCCTGATGATCTAAAAGGTCTGAAGATTCGTGTAATGACAACCCCTCTTTATGTTGAGCTGCTGAAATCTTTAGGTGCCGAGCCTACACCTATTGCCTTCCCTGAAGTACCAGCTGCTCTAACAACCGGTGTTATTGATGGTCAAGAAAACCCAGTGAGCGTTATCAGCGCGAATAAGTTCTACGAGCTGCAAGAGTACATCACGTTGGATGGTCACGTGTACGGCACCGACTTCTTATTAATGAACGACGATTTCTACCAAGGTTTATCTGATGCAGACCGTGCGATCATCGACCGTGCAGCGCAAGTTGCAGGTACGGTTGGCCGTGCTGTTCAGCAGGTTAACTCTGCTGAAGGCCTAGAAACGCTAGGTAAGAAAGGCATGAAGATTACATCATTAACAGCAGAGCAGCAGAAGCAATTCCGCGACAAAACTCAGCCTGCGGTAATCAAATGGCTTTAAGGTACCGTAGATTCGAAATGGATCGATGGCGCACTTCAAGCGGTTGAAACTGCAACGAAGTAACTCTGATGTTCGCAGCATTGAGGTTCTCAATGCTGCGCTTTCCCAAGGAGATAGGGAACTATGATGAAACAATATAAAAAACTATTGGCTTTCTGCGCAGGTTCGTCTCTGTTTGTACTGTTTGCAGTCATGCTAGTCACTACCATCTCGCGCTATTTCTTCAATACCTCAATCCTATGGGGTGAAGAGTTATGTAAGTACTCAATGATCTACGGTGTGATGTTTGGTACGTCTCTCTGTTACCTCGAGGGACTACACATTAAATTTGCGGTTCTAGATTCAGTCAAGTCGGCCATTTTCCAAAAGGTTTTGGCGATTGTAGTTGATATCGCAGTGCTAGTATCGGCGGGCATCATGACTTACTCAGGCTACTTATTTGTCATGAAACGCGGTGGTATCGAATCACCAGGTATTGGCTTGAGCATGTACTACTTCCAGTCTGCGTTAGTTGTTGGTGGTATCTGTCTGTTTGTGGCCGCTCTATTGCGTCTCGCACAACATGTCACGCTATCTCGACGCGCCAATGCGCCAGTCTCTTCTCTCACTCAAGGCGATGTATAAGGATCTACTATGCCATCAATAGCTTTAATGGGCGGTATGCTCGTATTTGGTGTTCCGCTAGTGTTTGCCATTATTTTGGCTATGTCGTTCTACGTAACGAGCACTCCAATCTCAATCAGCCTTGTTGCACAACGAATTTTTAGCGGACTAGACTCATACTCTATTCTTGCTGTTCCACTGTTTGTTCTGGCTGGCGAGCTGATGAACAAGAGTGGTATTACTAGTCGCATTATCGACTTTGCTAACGCCTTGGTTGGTCATTTCCGTGGTGGTTTAGCACAAGTAAATATCTGGTCTTCGGTCATGTTTGCCGGGATCTCAGGCTCCGCGGTAGCAGACACTTCTGCACTGGGCCGAGTGTTTATCCCTCAAATGGAAAAAGAGGGCTACAGCAAAGAATTTGCATCAGCACTGACCGCTGCCTCTTCAGTGATTGGTCCTATGATTCCACCGAGCATTCCGGTGATCATCTACGCGCTTATCGCTAGTGGTGTCTCGGTTCCTGCTCTGTTCTTAGCGGGTATTGTTCCGGGTGTCTTGTCGGCGATTGCCTTGTCTGTGTTTGTTTATTTTTACGCAACGAAGCACAAGATTGTAAATACTGGTGTACGAACAAGTCGTCGCAAAGCTTTGGTTAAAGCCTTTGTACCACTGACGATGCCAATCTTTATCCTTGGCTCAATTCTAATGGGTATCGTGACACCGACTGAAGCGGCTGCCTTTGCTGCATTCTATGCGCTGTCGGTAGGCATGTTCATGTACAAATCAATCAAAGTCAGTGACTTACCTGAAGTGTTTATGCGTTCAATGCGCGACTCTTCTATCGTATTGATTCTGATTGCTGTTGTCTCTGTAGCAAACTGGCTGCTGACGTTCTCGCGTGTACCTCAATACATCAGCCAACAGGTGCTTAGTACTATCTCAGATCCGATTATGTTCCTAATCATGGTGAACCTAATCCTACTGGCGGTGGGCCTGTTCCTTGAAGGTATAGCAGCCATGCTGATTCTGATTCCAATCTTCCATCCGATTGCGATGAGCTTTGGTATCGACCCTGTTCACTTTGGCATTGTGGTTATCTTCAACCTAATGATTGGTTTGATTACACCACCAATGGGCATCTGTTTGTTTGTCTCCAATACCATTTCCAAGGTCGGGATTGCAGCGATATCTAAGCAAGTTATTCCTCTATTCCTATTGGAAGTCGTGGTGCTGTTCTTCATCACTTTCGTACCACAAAGCGTGCTCTTCTTACCGAAGTTATTCGGCTACTAGAGAAAAACAATGTTTGTATTTGAAGTGTTGCTGCCACTGATTTTTATCGTGGCAGTAGGGTTCCTCACGACCAAAAAAGGCTTTTTTAGCCAACAATTCGTCGCTGAGGTAAGCAAATTCGTGCTGTATGTATCGTTGCCAGCAGTGATCGTCAGCAGCTTGAGTAGCATTGAATTAGGGCAGGTCATCCAAGTCAACTTCATGTTGGTGTACGCCATTGCAGGCTTGAGTGCGATGACCGTGGCGATATTGGTGAGCAAAGGCTTGCTCAAGTCCACTTGGACGGAAAGCTTCATTAATGGTTTGGGCAGCGGTATGCCAAACAGCGCATTCGTTGGCTTTCCTGTAGTGCTATCGCTGTACGACGGTCAGTTCATTGAAGCATTTTTAATGTGTGTGTTGATTGAGAATCTGGTGTTTATCCCGCTGAGTTTGATTTCACTGGAGTTTGCTCAAGGTCGTTCGTCAAGCATCAGTGAGCAGCTAAAGATTGTTGCGGGTCGTATTAGTCGCAACCCGATTATCTTAGCGATCAGCTTTGCCTTAGTCGTGAATATTATGGGGATTCGCTTGCCAGAATTCGTGACTGAAGGGGTATCCATTTTTGCGAAAACATCGGTCGCATTGGCGCTATTTGCTATTGGTGGGGCGCTAGGGCAGTCACTGAAATTTGAGCAGTTCAGACGAATCGCTTTTGTCTCTTCTATGAAGCTGGTTTTCTTCCCATTGGTGGTCGTTGCACTGCTGATGACGCTACCCGTAGAAGGTGACCTCAAGTATGTATTACTGATCTTTGCTGCGTCTCCTATGTTGTCCATCTACCCGATTTTAGGTGGGCTCTATCAACAACAACGCTTCTGTTTAAACACTCTAATTATTACGACGGTGGCCTCTGGACTCTCGCTGTCCGTCGTTATTGCTATCACAACATCATCATAAAAATAGACGCCTGTAGAGCGTGAATGAAAAATAAGGTCATAACATGGAACAAGTTAAAATTGCTGTCGCTGGGGCTGGTCTGATCGGAAAAACACACATCAAACTGGTTTCAGAAAACGCGCAATGTCAGTTGGCGTCGATTGTTGATCCTTCTCCGGGGGCAAAAGAGGTTGCTGAAGAATATGGCGTTAAGGTTTACGCCAGCCTAGAAGAGCTGTTTGCTCAAGACAAGCCAGACGGTGTGATCTTGGCGACACCAAATCGTCTGCATGCGATTCAAGCGCACGAGTGTATTAATGCTGGCGTGCCTGCCATTGTCGAGAAGCCAGTTACCGACTCGATAGAAGATGCCATTGAGCTTCTTAAACACGCAAATCGTGAAGAAGCAAAAATGTTGGTTGGTCACCACCGTGCTTATAGTCCACTGCTTGAGACTGCTAAGTCGATCATCGACAGCGGTGAACTGGGTAAGACGGTATCTATCATGGGCAGCGCGATGTTCTACAAACCTGATTACTACTACAACGAAGGCGAGTGGCGCAAAGTCAAAGGCGGAGGCCCGATCTTAATTAATATGATTCATGAGATTGGCAACCTGCGTCATTTGGTTGGCGACATTGTTGGTGTTCAAGCTCTGAATTCGAATGCGACTCGCGAGTTCGAAGTGGAAGATACAACAGCAATCTCGCTGCGATTTGCCAACGGCACACTGGGCTCATTCATGTTGTCAGATGCCTCAGCAAGCCCACGAAGCTGGGAGCAAACTTCGCAAGAAAACAAAACCTACGCGACTTATGAAACTGAAGATTGCTACCACGTGGCTGGCACCAACGGCTCACTATCGATCCCGACAATGCAGATTAAGTCTTTTAAAGAGGGTGTGACGCCTTCTTGGTGGAATGCGATGGAAGAGCGCCAAGAGCCAGTAACGCGTGAAGATCCACTTAAGCGTCAACTTGAGCATTTCTGCGCCCTAATTCGTGGCGAAGAGCAGACACCAAAAGTCAGCATTTACGATGGCCTGCAAAATCTGTTGGTGATCGACGCCATCATTAAAGCGACAGAAACGGAGCAATACGTTCCGGTTCAAGACGTTACTGCACTGGTTAATTAAGGGAGTTTAGGATGAAGTATTCAATCGCGACCGTTTGTCTATCTGGCACTCTTGAACAGAAGATGCATGCAGCGGCAAAAGCCGGTTTTCATGCCATCGAAATTTTTGAAAATGATTTAACTCAGTACCGTGGTTCTGCAGCCGATGTTAAACGCATCGCTGACAGCATGGGGCTTGAGATCTTGGTTCTACAACCTTTCCGAGATATGGAAGGGATGCCAAATGGCTTGCGCGAAAAGAAATATAAGATGATGGAGCGCAAGATGGATCTGGCACACCAACTGGGCACGAAACGCCTAATGATGTGCAGTAACGTCAATCCACTTTCGACCAATAATCTTGACCGCTGCGCTGAAGATTTGCATGCCTTGGCAGAACTGGCCAAGCGCGAAGATATGGAGCTGGGTTACGAAGCGCTGGCATGGGGCCGTCACATTGCCGATTACGATGACGCTTGGAATTTGGTGAAGATGGTCGATCACCCGAATCTTGGTGTGGTATTGGACACCTTCCACATGTTTGCGCGTGGCAACACACTCGATACGTTGCGTGAAGATATTCCAGTGGAAAAGATTGCTTTGGTGCAGGTCGCTGATGCGCCGAAAATGCAGATGGATATTTTGCAATACAGCCGTCACTACCGTTGCTTCCCGGGTCAAGGCGATTTCCCAGTGATCGACTTTGTGAAAACACTTAAAGATAAAGGCTACGATGATTACCTCTCTCATGAAGTGTTTAACGATGAGTTCCGTGCTTCTTCTCCAAGAGAGAAAGCGGTGGATGGCGTACGTTCACTGAAATGGCTCGAAGATCAGACCAACAACTTGTTTGAGATGCCGAGCGTGTCTGATTTGAGCTTCATTGAATTTGCGGTAAAAGAGCGTGAAGACAATCCATTTACCGATGTGATTGAGTCATTGGGCTTTAGCAAAACACACAGTCATAAGAGTAAGAATGTCGACCTATACCAAGTAGGTGATATTAACTTCGTCTTTAACTACGAGAAAAACAGCAACGCTCAGGCGTACTTAGAAGGACACGGTGAATCTGTGTGTGCGCTAGGCGTGTTAACCAAAGATTCGGATCGTTTGGTTGAACTGGCAAAACGCTATAACAGTCCAGCGATTTTCCAAGCTCGCCAAGAAAATGAGCTGGATATTCCAACACTTAAGAGCTCTAGTAACTTGATGATTCATCTTTTGGATGAGAACCAAGCAGACAAGTTTTACGACGTAGATTTCAAGCCAGTAGAGCAGCAACCGGCAGTGAACGATAACTTGATTCGCGTTGACCACATTGGTCAGGTAGTGTCGCCAGAGACTTTGCTGTCGAACATGTTCTTCTATAAGTCGATCTTTGGTTTTGTTCCTGAAGATAGCTTTGATCTGCCAGACATCAACGGCCTGATAACTAGTCGTACTATCAAGAGTCCTAATGAGAACATTAAGATCGCACTTAACAGTACCAGCGCTAAGCGTACTTCGGCTCAGCGATTCTTAAATGATTCCAATGGCGCGAGCATCAATCAGATTGCAATTGAGTGCCGAGATATCTTTAAAGCGGCGGCTAACCTATCGCCTATCTATCAATTGAAGATCCCGAATAACTACTACCTAGATATTCAGGCACAATTTGATTTGGAAGATGAGTCGATTGAACAGCTACAGAAGAACAACATTCTTTACACCGAAGATGACACGGGGGCGTTCTTCCATTTCTACACCAAAGAAGTGAATGGCCTATTCTTTGAAGTGGTACAGCGAGTGGGTGAGTATAAGAAATACGGTGAAACCAACGCCTTTATTCGCTTGGCTTCCCAGTCTTATCAGGATTAAAACTAATCAGCACACCCGCTTTTATCCTGAGCAGTAAGAGAGTGTGTGAGTAATCGGAAAGCCACCACTGAATTCAGTGGTGGCTTTTTTTCTTGGGCTTGTTTGTTAAGCTTTAACGGCTCTGCATTGTTATTCATGCTGGCTCTAGCAGTTTCGTAAAGGCTGTGTAATCCTACGACCATCTGTCGATTATCTGATATAGGTTATGTTTAGCGTCCCACTGAATAGTTTTGTACATCGTGTGAGTGATAAGAGCCAAGTAATGGCGAACGCTGCTGAATGTGGATGTCAGTTGAAGCGAGTTCGTCGCTCACGCAATTGGTTATTGGTGGCTCAGGAGCATCAATTGATTGAATTCAAAGCTTTGTTAACTCATGAGAAAGACGGCTGGATAACAGTAGCCATAGACAAGGTGCTGCCTAAACCTGTGGTGTGCTTGGTGTCGCTGTTAGCGGCAACACCTTCTATGACAGTTGCTCAATTGGTGATGGAGTCTGGATGTTCAATGGCCGAAGCACGACGAGCCATTGATGACTATGAAGGGTTATAGATAAGTTATGAGTGCTTAGAAAAGTACCCAGCAGCAAAAAGCCCGTAACGATATGGCGTTATTTCAGCGCGATATCGTTACGGGCTTTATCATCTGAGTTTCTGTGAAACCAGCGAGAGAATTAAAGTCGAATTAAGAGTTAGCGACTTTTACACGAATTGTGTTTTTGCCAAGCTTGGTCATGTGCAGCTTGTCTAGTGCAGTTTTCGCTTCTTCTTGCTCTGGCATTTCAACGAAAGCAAAACCTTTTGAGTAGCCAGTTTCTTGGTCTAATACTAGGTTGCATGCTTTTACTGAACCGAACTCAGAAAATAGTACACGGATGTCTTGCTCTGTTGTTGAGCGAGATAGGTTACGAACTAGAAGTTTCATAATGAACCTTGAATATGAATTTACGTCGCGCATTGTCGCACATTTTGAAGGTCACCCTTACAAAATAATTTAAGATCTCATTTGTTTGGGTAGCCAAAATCTGCGACAGCACTTTGAGTTGTTTAGTGTGATTATTAGTCGTCGAACTGTTTGATGGTGAAGGCGTCTTCGATTCGGTTCAGCTCTTCTTGTTCTTTCTGACGAAGCTCTTCTTGGCGAGCTGTTTTCATCTCATTGAGACGTTTCTTCTCTGACTTTGTCAGGAATTTAACGGCTTTTTTGTTGGTTAACGCGTAAGCAACTACGTCTTCACCTTTTTCTCTGCGCTCGTTTACGCGTTGTGAGAAACGTTCGTTGTCGCGAGCTTTACGCTCCGCTGAGGTTAACTTGCTCATGCTTTAAAGCCTTTTAAATTTATCTGGTAGGGAGTCTACACGTGGCGAAACAAATGGTCACTCACCGATATGAGGTACCGGCCATTTGCACGCTGGTGGCGCATCTTAGCACAGCGGGGGGAGCATGTAGGCACGCTATTTGAGAGATTATACGAAACAGCCCACAACGCGTCGTAGTGGGCTGGATTCTAAAGCGGGTGATTCAGATTGAATTGAAGGGCGAGTTGTCTAAATCTTTTCGATGTACAGGATGACCTCTCCGACCTTAAAGCCGAACTTGGACATTTCGGTCTTGTTGAATAATCGCTTTTCATCCATCAAGAACATCCAATCATCTAGTGTGACTTCATAGGTACTGCCATCAACTTCGATTTCTAAATCGTACTTCCAGTACAGAGCAGAGCCTTGGGTTTCACCATAAGCGGTTCCTACTACATCGTTAGCGGTGCCTGAGTAGGTGTTGTCGCCGGTTTTTATCAGGTTCCAAATTCGGGTTGAGCGTTCACCATCGGCAAATGAGAACCACTCTTTGATTTCACCGTTGTTGCCTTCCCACGTAGCGATCAGTTTGGCATCAAAACGTCGTAGCAAATTGCCGGAGCGGTCGAGTACCATACCGTAAGCCATTAACTCGCCATTGAAGAAGGTCTCAAGTTTGAGCTCTGGTGTTGTGTCGACATGATTATCAAGGCTGGCAGAGCCGCAACCTATTAGCCAACTAAGAGACAGTATTGCGAGAGCAAACTTGATTATTTTTGTTTTTGGATTCATTTATTCAAACCTAATAGTTGTTTGCGTAGGCCAGGTTCGGAGGTGTTTTCGGAGAGCCAGATCGCTAGGAACGCATCGCCAAATTGTTTGTCTTGGATGACACCGATAGGCTGTTCATCGAAGTAAAAGCGACTCACGTTGTCTTCTTCAACACGAATCGTCAATGTGCTTCCTGCTTCTACGTTGGGCCACATTGAATAGAGTGGCTTCAACCAGCGCTCGATGTTGCTGTTAGGGTAGCCAAGCTTGTTCCATTGGTCTTCGGTCGCTTCGACCAGATCCTTGCTGTCTATTGAACGGTAGTACTCTATTTTCAATGCGCGTTCTGAACTTGATGGTGCGGTGTAGAATTCAGCAGAGTAGAGGGTCCAAAATAGGTAACTCATTTCGCCTTGTCCGCGCTTGTTTAAATCGTCGACAGCAGAGGCGCGCGCTTGCCCAGCAAGCAGTAATGCTACGATTAATAGAGAGAGAGTGAAGCCACCTAGAAATGCTTTTAAGTACTGATTGTCTGCAGCTGTTTGAGTGTTAGATTGGGCACACGTGTGACTCTCGGTGCTCTTTGAATGGAGCGCCTGCGTCCGTTTGAGTGAGTAAGCCATAAGTCACCTCGTTGTCCTTGCCATTGTCGGTTTCATTAAGTTTGAGTAGGCGGCCACAAGAAGAGGCAAAAATATCCCCCAACTTAACGCAAGGGCAGCAACTACCGATGCATCTGGCCAAGCAGCAAGGAGGGCGCCAGCTTTGATTCCTCCCCAGTAGCTACTAGTACCCGCTACGAACCCTAAGGCGAACAAGATCACTTTTGAGCATTTTAAGAGCCAATTAAGGCTGTGGTTGAAGCTAATCAGGAACATGATCCATAGGCAGACGAGCCACACAGGGAACCATGATTGATTGGCAATGGCAGGGTCGACGGCGAAGACGCCGAAGTGAAGCATGAGGCTATCAAGCAGTAGCCCCAATGGTAATAAAACGAGTATTTTAAGGTCGCTGTGGCGAGTCGGTGATAATAGGAAGTGAATGATCACCAGCAGCGGTGTTACGAACGGGGCTTGAGCGGTGAAGAACGCGCTGCAAACCCAGGTCGCTTGAAACAGAATGAGATTAATAATCCAAAACCGTTTCATCTTTCGCTCCAAAGTAACGAGGTTTTCTTGCGACTAAATGGTGAGTACTAATCACTCGCTCTTTGAATGCACCTTCACAGTAGCAGAAGTAGAAGGTCCAAAGGCGCTTGAACTCTTCTGAATAGCCCAGTGATTGTAATTCTTCCCAGCTGTTTTGAAAGGCAATATTCCAGTCGTTCAGTGTGCGTGCGTAATGTAGACCGATGTCGTCGATCTCTTGTACGACAAGGTCGGTGCTGGTCGCAAGGTGTTGGGTCATCACTGAGACAGAGGGTAAGCAGCCTCCAGGGAAAATGTATTTTTGAATAAAGTCGACGCCTTTACGGTACTTTTCATAACGCCCATCAGCGATGGTAATCGCTTGAATCAGCATTTTTCCGGAAGGCTTCAACAATGAAGAGCATTTCTCAAAGAAGGTTTGCAGGTATTCATGTCCCACCGCTTCTATCATCTCGATGGAAACCAGCTTATCGTATTCACCCGTTAGGTTGCGATAGTCTTCTTTGAGTAGAGTAATTTTATCGGTTAAGCCGAGCGATTTTACGCGCTGCTCTGCAAGCTCATGTTGTGCGTCTGAAATCGTTGTGGTGGTGACGTGGCAACCATAATGTTGTGCCATGAAGATTGCTAAACCACCCCAGCCAGTGCCAATCTCGACCACGCTATCCGATTCTGAAAGTTCCAAACGCTCACAGATCGTTCTCATTTTGTTCTGCTGTGCTTTCGATAAAGTCAGCGCTTCATCGCTGTAGATCGCCGACGAGTATTGCATCGAACTATCAAGGAATCGCTCGTACAGCTCGTTACCGATGTCGTAGTGGGCCAAAATGTTTCGTTTAGAGCCTTGCTCGGTGTTGGCGTTTTTGCGACGAAGCAGGAGATTCTTAATGCGAGAAATCCACTGAGTTTTGTCGTCTAGCTCATCTAACTGGGCTTGGTTGCGAGCCATAATCTGGATAACGCGGGTTAAGTCTGGACTGGTCCATTTACCATCTATATAGGCTTCGGATGCCCCGATACTGCCGTTGACAACCACGTCTCTAAAAAAGGTCGCATCATGAATCACAATTCGACCTTTCAAATCTGCTTCTCTGTCTCCAAACACCGAATGCTGGTCTCGCTCGATGATTTCTAGCGTTGCAAATTGCAGGCGCTCTAGGACCTTAAAGATTAAAGCTCGATACTTACAGTTGCTTGAAACAGCAACGGCTTTAGCTTGTTGTTCAATGTTGTTGTTTTGTTTTGCAAGCTGTTCCATGTCAACCTCGCTGAGAATTCATTCTGACTTTTTTGCCAACTAAGTTGGGTGGCATTCGTTTATTTGAGTACACTCACAACATAATCGAATATTGGTTTTGGCGCTTAAGGTGTTGAGTCCGGATGCGCCACAAACGGTACTTTTTTCAGGAATAACTTAAGAGCCTGATAATAAATCCCCATCACAACTTTCACCGTCATTGCCGGGATCTTAAAAACCGTTCGTCTAATGTTTGTTTTCGTTACTGACTGTTTAGTCAAAGCTAGTGTCGCATCGAATATTCGTTCGCTTCTGCGGCTTTCGATGTGAACAAGCGTTCGTTTCGCTGGTGGCTTAATTTTCCAAAAATAGGTCATGTTTAAATCCATGAACGGCGAAACGTGAAAATCTTTTTTAACTTTCAACTCTTGGCGCATATCGATCAGATAATAGTGCCTCTCTCGCCAAGGTGTGTTGCTAACCTCGGCCAACATATATCGACACTCGTCTGCTTCGTCGTAACAGAAAAAGCAGTTGATTGGACTAAAGTAAACACCTAAACATCGACATTGAGCAAGCATTGTTACTCGGTTTTCATCAGACCAATCGCCACCAAGTTTTTGTACTTTGGATGCTATACGTTGTTTTAGAGATTTAGGTTCATCGCTAATTGTATTTTCTTCTTTTTCAGCAAGATAATCCGATTCGACAAAGCGAATCGGGTTGTACCAGCGAGTCCCAAACAGCGCACTTCGCTCAGTGGTCTTAGGCAGCTCATCGAGATCCAGCCCCATCATGTAGAGCTGGTAGCTAAACTCATGAGGGATATCACCAAAGCGGCGATGTCTGACATTTCCCCAATAGATACCGCTGAACTCTTCACCGTGTTCGGATACTATTTCCGGGTTGGGTGCTAGGGTCTCGGTGTTCATTGTGCTGAGCTCGTGCTGAGATCCAGACCAAAGCGCTTGGTCACATCCAATGCACTATGCACGCCATCTTCGTGGAACCCGTTGTACCAATACGCACCTGCGAAATGCGTATTCTGCTTACCACAAATTCGATCACGCTGTTGTTGTGCATTGACCGTGTTGGAGTTCAATACTGGGTGGTGATAAACAAAGCTTCGGATGATCTTTTCTGGAGCAATGGCTTCACTCTGGTTTAAGGTCACGCAGAAGGTGTCTTGGCTCTCTATTCCCTGCAGAATATTCATGTTGTAAGTGACACAAGCTGGTCGCTTGCTATTACCATCCAGCATGTAGTTCCAACTTGCCCACGCCAGCTTTCTGTCTGGTAGCAAGCTGGTATCGGTATGAAGAACTACTTCGTTGCGGCTGTAAGGTATCTCACCTAATACCTCTTTCTCATCAGCCGTTGCATCGCCTAACAGTGCTAACGCTTGGTCTGAATGGCAGGCGAAAATCACTTCATCAAATTGCTTTGTTGCACCGTCTTCAAATTCGATAGTTACACCGGTTTCATGACGAATGACTTGTTGAATCGATGTGTTCAATGCCACTGGCTTGTTCAGGCGAGAAAGAATGATCTCAACATAAGAACGAGAACCTTTTGGGATCACATACCATTGAGGGCGATTAGTGATATCTAGTAGGCCGTGGTTGTAGAAGAACTGTATGAAGAACTTGAGCTCGAACTCTTCCATCTCTTCGAGGCTTGTTGACCAAATAGCCGCACCCATAGGAAGAATGTAGTGTTGGCTAAAGAAGTCAGAAAATTGATTGTCACGTAGGAAACTGCCAAGGGTGACGTCAGGTGTGAATTGGTTACTTTCGAATTGAGCTTTACACAACTTGTTGAATTTCAGAATGTCAGAGATTAATGACCAGAACTGCGGTTTGAAGATGTTGCTCCTCTGCGCGAATAGCGAGTTAATGCTGTGACCATTGTATTCAAACTGGGTGGTTGTGTTGTGTACACTGAAGCTCATTTCTGTTGGTTGCCTCTCTACACCCAACTGTTCGAGTAGTTGATTGAAGTTTGGGTAGGTTCGATCGTTGAACACGATGAAGCCAGTATCAATCGAGAACGCCGAGCCTTGATGTTCAATATCAACGGTGGCGGTATGTCCCCCAACGTAGTCGTTTTTCTCGAATACGGTTACGTCGTGGTGTTTGTCTAATATGTGCGCGCAAGTGAGTCCAGAAATGCCTGAACCAATAATGGCGATTTTCTTCATTGTTATACCATCCTTGAAGCGAGTTTTTGCCAAACTGAAGTTGGAAGCATTCTTAATAGCTTCATCAACATGATGAATCGTCTAGGGAAATCGATTTCGCTCTTTCCTTGAGCAATTCCATTAACTATTCGTTGAGTTGCGGCCTCACTACTAATAATCATAGGCATAGCGAAGGTATTTCGCTCGGTTAATGGCGTTTCAACGAAGCCAGGGTGCACAATTGTGACATGAATATTGTGCTTGGCGAGATCAACCGAAAGTGTTCTGCCTAAGTAAGTGAGTGCCGCTTTTGAAGCGCCATAGGCCTCAGCTCGTGGAAGAGGCAAAAAGCTAGCGCTAGAGCTAACTAAAACCAAGCGTCCGCCGGGTTTGATGTTTTTCAACCAAGACTCTAGCGCGTAACCAATAGAGATTAAGTTAATGTTGATGACGCGCTCAAAAAGCTCTGCATCAAAGTTGACTGGGTCATCGATGTATTCGCAGTCACCCGCATTGAGTATCAGCAGGTCGAGAGGTTTGTCTTGGTCAAGCTCTGGGAAATTGTGGTAATCCGTCAAATCAAAGCACAGTGGTGTGATCGTCGACTCCGCGATGTCACTTTCGTGCGAATCGACTAGAGCCTGTAACTTCTCTTGGCTACGACCACAAGCAATGACTTGATGTCCTTGCTGGGCATAATCGCGAGCGAGTGATTGGCCGATACCAGAGGTCGCGCCTGTTATCATAATATGCATTATCGGCTCGCTCTTTTCTTGATGGATTTGATGACGCAGCCTAATACCGGAATATGTTCATACAACATAGAGCCGACATCGAGATAGTCTCTATGGTAAATCACTTGATCATCGAGCATTTTTAGGTGGCTGTGGCCTTGGACCTCAATAGGCTTCTGCCCATTAAGTTGCTTGTGTACAAAGTGCATTGTCCAATAAACCGATGCTTCGCCGTTAACTTCAAACGTGTGCTCGATGTGAAAGTTACAGCTAGTCACTTGGGTGTAAATGTTGTCGAAGTAGTGAGTTAGCGCTGCAATCCCGCTGACATGATGCAGCGGGTCTTGGAATTCGATATTAGGGTGATAAACCGTCTTTAGCACGTCGAAATTGTCCGTTCCGAGCTCTCGATACATGTTGAGAAAGTTATCAAGCCATAGAGAGTTATCCATAATATTCACTCTAATTATTTGAAAAAGGCTAAGGCTCTCAATCGTGCTTCTTTATGTTCAACGATGGGTTGCCAGTATTCACTGTTTATTCCGTTTTTTGCTATGTAATCATGTGGGAAATGCACATGCTTGTCCGGAATATTTTGCAGCTCTGGTATGTACTTACGGATAAAAATTCCTTTCGGATCAAACTTTTCACTCTGGGTGATCGGATTGAAGATTCGGAAGTAAGGTTGTGCATCACAGCCGGTACTTGAAGCCCACTGCCAGCCACCATTGTTAGCACTAAAATCACCGTCAATTAGGTGATCCATAAAGAAGCGCTCACCCCAACGCCAGTCAATCAACAAGTGTTTAGTTAGAAAGCTAGCGACTACCATTCTTAGCCTGTTGTGCATCCAGCCGGTTTCGACCAGTTGACGCATGGCCGCATCAACCAATGGATACCCCGTTTTTCCTTCACACCAAGCTTTGAAGCTCGGATGATCTTTATACCAATCTAAGCCATTGTATTTCTGCTGGAAGTTAGCCCCTTTAACCAGTTTAGGATGGTGGAACATCAAGTGCTTATAAAAATCTCGCCAAATTAACTCGTTGAGCCAAGAAAAAGCGGGCAGTTGGGTATCAAACAGTAAATCGGGTTGCTGTTGGATGAGCTGAATGGCTAACCATCTTGGGCTTACCGCACCAATCGCTAAGTAAGGCGATAAGCCTGAAGTCCCTTTTACTGAAGGTATGTCTCTCAGGTGAGCGTAGTCGTTGACCTTGTTGGCTAGAAAGTTAGGTATCACATTGCCAAGTACGTCTTGGCTTAGTGGCCAACGGCTTGAGTTGACACGCGGAAAGTCGAAGTCATAGTCACTGACGAGCTTAAACCCTGCCAGAGCTTCAGGCAATTGAGTGTTAGGGCTTGCTTTAGAAGGCGCCGCAGTAGGGCTGCATTGAATGCCTTTTGCTTGCACTTCTTTTAACCAAGCGTTTTTAAATGGCGTGAAAACCTTGAACATCTCACCTTGCTGGTTGAGCACACTGCCTAATGGCAGCATTACGTCACAGTCGCTGACCTGAAGGTTTATACCGCTCGATATCAGTTGTTGGTCACGAGCTTGTTCATCGACCTCTGGCTCTGAATTGGCGAAAACAACCTGAGAACCGAGTTGTTGGTACAGCTCGGTCAACTGCTTGGCTTGATCATCAAAATCGGTCGCTTTGAGGTGCAGCAGGGTTATGCCCAAGTCGGCGAGTTCAGCTTCCAGTTGCTTTAAATGACGGAAGATAAAGTCTGCTTTAATCGGAGCAAGGTGATGCTGATGCCACTTTTGTGGTGTTGAAATAAAAACGGCGATTGAAACGCCGTTTTCGATTGCTGAGACGAGGGCTGGATTATCGTGAATACGCAGGTCTCGTCTTATCCATAGAATATCGCTCAATATCCGTATCTCAATTTAAGTTCTTGCGGGTGAGGGTTTAAGTAAACCTGTGACTGCAGGTACTCATTTGGGTATTCCATCAAGTAATGATTGATTAGTGTGAGTGGCACTAACAACGGAATCACGCCCTCTCTGAAAGAAGCAATCTGGTTAGATAACTCTTGCTTGTGAGCACTGCTGAGCTGCTTCTTAAAGTAACCTTGAAGGTGTTGAAGCGTGTTGGCGTGCGTACCACGGTTTGCATGGTGTGATAATGCCGTCATCAGTCCTTCGATATACTTATCTGCAAGCTCATTTATCTCTAGCTCATTGCCAGCTAGTAATTTTCCAAGGCTTTTATAGCCCTCAACGTGATGGCACATTACTAGATACTTGTGGGCGCTATGGAACTGGATAAGCTTGTGTTTAGTAATTCCTTCATCTACTAGGTCTAGCCACTTCTGGTATGTGAACACACGAGTCATGAAGTTTTCGCGCAAAATCGGATCGTTCAGACGACCATTCTCTTCCACAGGCAGCAACGGGTTGCCTTCCATAACCTGCTTCGTGAACATACCAATACCTGTGGATTCAGAGCCGCGGCCATGGTGGTGATACACCTTAACGCGCTCCATGCCGCAAGTTGGACTCTTCTGGCAAACAATGAAACCAGCTATATGCTGGTTGTTCTTTGAGTAACTTTGTCCGAACTCGATCAGTTCTTGAGTTACGTCACCTGACCCGTCTGGGCGGGAAACGTGAATGATATCGTCTAACATCCGTGTCTGACGAATAGTTGGGCGCGGCGTTGGCAATCCAACAGCCATCTCAGGGCATACTGGTTCTAGTTCAACATAGTCTGCAAGATCTTCCGTGCAGAAGCGAGAACGCTTGTGACCAGTATCGAACCGTACTTTATGACCGGCGACACATGCACTAATGCCTATTTTTATTTTTTTATCCATTGGTCAATTCCTTACGCTCATTGCTCATTATTGTTTTTATATTATGTGATTTATTGCTTATACCAGATTACTTTAGTCCGGTTGTTACTTTTCTACCTAGCCAACGCTGTGCATCTTGTGATCTACTCGGTAAATCATTTTAAACTAGTAAATGTACTTACCTAACGGGTTAAACAATTGGCTTACCCCTTTAGTGAAGTACAAGGCATCACTTGACACTGTCAAACATACACACCCCTCTTTTGTTTCAGGTTGGTGGGTATGGTTGCCGTCTAACCAGATGAAATCGCCTTTGTTGTAGACACCCATCTCATCTTCGAAACTACCCTCAAGCAACAGTGTTATCTCGAAGCCTTTGTGAGTGTGGCAAGGCACCTGACCATCTTTGTCTATGTGCAAAAGACTTGTGTGGTGAGCATCGTCCTCAAAATCGAGTCGTGCGCGAGAAATCTTGCCAAGATTCATCCAATCTTTTCTTGCGATTGAATTCAAAGCACGAGGGATAGTGAACGTGGTGTCAGACACGGTAACTTGTTCTACTTTGGGTTCAACTTCCACCGCCTGAGACAAGTCAGCAGTAATTTGCTCAACCGCATCGAAGTCAAAGTCGATATCGTCATCTAAGAAACTATTCGTAACGTCATTTGAAGCGGCTTGTTGCTCGTCAAATACGTTAGTCGCTGCTTCAGCTGTCAGTTGTCTCACTTGCTCTTGGCAGTGCTCGCATAGCTCTACGTGACTAGACACGATTAAGGACACAGAGTCGGCAAGTGTGCCATCAACAAAGTCTTTCAATATTGCTTCGTTTGGGTGATGTTTAATCATGGCTTTGTTCCCCCATGTGAACCTTAAGTTTGGCTAGAGCGAGTCTTAGACGAGATTTCACGGTTCCAAGCGGGACACCGAGTTGTTGGGCGAGTTGCTCCTGAGAGAGCTCTTGAAAATAAACGCCTTTTACTATGGTTTTCTGAGCAAGAGGTAGCTTCTCGATTTGCGTCATGACGTGGCGACTCATTAAATGATCACCAAACGGCAAATCTTCATTTTGAGATTCCGCTACCATAGCGTCTATCGGCCAAATATCGTCGGCTATCGTTTGCTCTGCTTTTGCTTTGACCTTGCGTAACATGTCGAAGGCTGCATTTCGCATTACTGTATAGACCCAAGTGGTCGCCGCACCTTTATCTTCGTTGTAAAGGTGCGCTTTCTTCCAAACATTGGTCATGGTGTCTTGAACCAGTTCGTTAGCAGCAGCTTCGCCGCCAAGTTTACTGATTCCGAAACGTTTGATTTTGGGTGCGAAGAACTTGAACAAACAGGTGAATGCCTGCTTGTCTCGTTTCTCTCCCACTGAAATCAACCAGCTTGAGAGTTCTGTAGGTACCTTGTTTTCACTCGGTAATTTGTTGTCGGGAATGATGACATGCTCCTTGCCCTTCCCCTTACTTCTGCTTTCCACTTGCATAGTCAGTAACCATCATGCGAATTTGATTGGCACTACGTGCACAGCATAAGTAGGGATCACTTTTGTTTGAATTAATTTTAACTATACAGAATTATAGTGAAAAAAAGTGTTCACTGCCCCGTAATGATTTGATTCAAAAAAGGAACTAGTGAAGGAAAACTCGCAGGTTCTGTAAATTCTGATTTCTTTTCTAACGGGATTGGCATCATCTCGAGCAATCGCGCACAAATCCACTGCGGGCTATCAAAATCTGGGGTCGGGTAGAGCGTTCTGATTGAGTCGTGGTCACGGAACAACTGTACGAGAAATGCAGTAAAGACATTGGGCACATCATAGTCGAGCGCTGGCCAATGGGGTAAATCATGGAATTGGCTTTTAATCAGGCCGTCGCTTTGGCGATGTGAGGAGTGCAACTGCACCAAGTTTTGCCCTTCAACGTCGATCTCCAACAACTGATCATCCGACATATTGAAATCGACAATCGTTACCTTGGTTCCCCACGTACTAAGATGTTCGGACTTTGTGTTGTCTTGCGTCGCGATGATAAAACCTTCGCCTCTGGCAGCGTGCGCCACCATGGTGAGATATTTTTGTTCGAAGATTCTTAGCCTTTGTCTCCCTCCTGGCAAAAGAAAGATGGGTAGGGGGAACACAGCAAGCTCTAGAGAAGACTCTACGGGTTTGTCTGGTTTGGCTTCTGTCCGCGTGATCTTCCCAGTTGAATTCGGCACATAGCACTCCTTAGTTCAAAGATGATTTAGGAGGGTATACGGACTGTTTGAGAGGTTCGATCAATCTAGGTTAGAAGGTGGTTGTTTATTAATCGAAGTTGTTTGGCAACCCAGCTGCAATAGAAGGATATGTTTTTTGTTGCACTTGTTCATAAATTCATCGCTCGTCTCTTCTTTAGTCGATGTCATTAGGTAGTATATGGATAAATAGTGAGCGAGCAGAAAGGGTGAATAGCTGCTTCTTTCTAACTTTCTTCTTTACTTAACATCACATCGAAGGACTGGTCATGATTGTTATTTATGGTATCAAAGAGTGCTTAAACCCGATTAAGCTAGAGCTCTCTAATGTTTTGCAGCAGTGCTTAAATAGTGAGATGGGGTTGCCAGATGACAAGCGTGCGCATCGTTTTGTGCCATTAGAACGAGATGACTTCTTTTACCCAGAAGGGCGAACGCAGGCTTATACCGTTATCGAGATTAATATGATGGAAGGACGCGCTGTTAACACCAAAAAGCGCTTAATTAAGAAGATCTTTTCTGAGATTGAAAAGCAGCTCTCTATTTCTCCGATCGATATTGAAATCACCATTAAAGAGCAGCCTTCACATTGTTGGGGTTTCCGAGGGATGACTGGCGATGAAGCACAAGATCTGAAGTACAAAGTGAACGTCTAGGTTTTGTCTGACGTCTCATTTTGCGTTCCCCAAACAACATTCAGCGGCTTTAAAAGCATGAAGCCGCTGTTGGAAGTAACAGTTGAATGGGGAAACCTCTGAGCTGTGATAGTGAAGCTCTTAACTATCGTCGCTCTCTTTTAAATATCGATGCCAATTGGCATTGATGACATCAAAATGCTCTACGCAAAACTCCTTTCTATCTTTCAGGTAGTCGTTTTCTACTTCATCGAGTAAGTTTTTGTAGGCCTCAGGATCGCTGCCATAGACCAAACATAAGGTTGAGAAGTAGCGCTGTAGGTCGAAACTGTGCTCATCGATGTATTCACCCAAATCGTAATACTCAGGGCGGTCTTCTGATTCGAAGGCGAACATATCAGCTGCGCTTATCGCTGCATCTGTACCGTGTTCGACATAGTTGATAAGTAGGATGGTAGCTAAATTATCAACCGCATCTTCTTCTTTACCCAGAATGGCAATTTGCTGGTCTTCAATATAGGCATGGCCAGCCTCGTGAATCAGTGTATGGAGCAAGGTATCGATGGCGCCAGTTTGCGCGGATTTCCCATACTCTTTTTCATATTGGTTCTTTTCAAAATAGTTGAGTGATTCGGCGTAGAAGCTGTAAGGAATCAGTACATGATGAGTTTGCGGGTCGTAGAGCGGGCCCTCATCGCCACCGTATTGAATGACCAAAGGCTGTTTGAACAGGAACAACTGATTCGATAGGTCTACCATGGTGTCATTAACGCCACTCTGTTCAATCTCTTGCTTAAGCTGTCTCTCTGCTTCGTCTTGAGGCGCTGAATATTCAATAATCAGATTGTTGTCGAGCATGCTTTCATTAGAGACTTCGCTGGATGCATAACTTGTGGCAAATAAAGAGCCAAGGACTAGGCTGTAGGTCAATACTCTTTGTTTCGGTGATGTCATTACGCTTCCTTGTGGTTGATGTCTGATCGGCGGATTAGTGGCATTTTTGTATCGATGGGCTGATAGACAGTTTAGGCTGTTTTTGATTCCAAAGGCTATTTATCAGATAAATTTCGGTTCAGGTAAACCCTTGTGCTATACTCCGCGCCCCAATCCGAATTGGCTTGCTTAATCTTAGGAAATTATTATGAGTGCTAAAAACGAACTTCAACAAATTAACAACCGTTTAGACAAGTGTCGCCATAAGTTAGCGGCTGCTAAAGCTCGTAATGATCGTCCTGTTGTTCGTCAATTTGAAGAAGAAATCAAAAAGCTAACAAAGAAGATTGCCCAGCTTAAGCACAAACAAAGCTACGATGTGAATCAAGAACGTAAGTCGTTGCTTGATATGCCATTTAGCCGCGAAATTACTAAAGCTGAGCAAGCGGATATGGGTAAACTGAAAAAGTCTGTAAAAGGATTAGTCGTTGTTCACCCAATGACGAAGATTGGTAAAGAGCTTCGCATTGAGGTTATGACGGGTTATGCCCCGAAAAAATTCTAATTACCAGCGATGGTAATAAAAGAGGAGCTAGTAATAGCTCCTTTTTGCTTTTTTAGGCATATAGAAAGGGTTAAATCGGCGATCGCATTAGCGGTGAGGTAAATGGATAGGTGTTGATTCTGGTCACAAAACCATTCATCTCCTACTAAAGTTAACTTGTTGCTAACATGACATTCAGCTGACACGCTAGTGTGTTTGGTTTTCTAATCCACAATTTCTCACCAATTTGCACAAATATAGGCAGAGCAACACAAATATTTACAGATAAAACTAGACTCATTAGGGAAGATGAGAACGTAAAACAATAGAGGTTATATGAATCAATTAATTTCAATAGGGCCACTAGAATCTTTCTTAATCGCGATCAGCGTTTTGTTTCTAGGTCATTTTGTAAACGCAAAGCTACCGATTCTCAAAAAGTACAATATCCCAGAGCCCATTGTTGGTGGCTTGATTGTCGCTTTTGCTATTACAGCCCTGCACTTTAACGGCGTTGATCTTGAGTTCTCCTTGCCTTTGCAGAACACATTCATGTTGATGTTCTTCGCGACTGTAGGCCTTGCGGCTAACTACACTCAGCTAATAAAAGGCGGCGCAAAGGTCTTTTTGTTCTTAGCGGTCGCTTCCGTTTACATCATTATCCAGAATGGAGTGGGTGTGACGCTGGCAACGACGCTTGGCCTAGAGCCACTAATGGGTTTGATCGCAGGTTCTATTACGCTGTCTGGTGGTCACGGTACAGGAGCGGCTTGGTCGCAAACCTTTGCTGATACCTACGGCATTGCCAATACACTAGAAATCGCGATGGCTTCGGCAACCTTTGGTTTGATCATTGGCGGTATCATTGGTAGCCCTGTAGCGCAAAAACTGATCGACAAAAACAATCTTGAATCAGAGTACGGCACGGGCACACAAACGCACGAGCGCTTCCCTGAACTGGTGACTTATAACGAGTACGAAGAAGATAAAGTGACAGCCAAGAAGGTAATTGAAGTTTTGTTCATTCTTCTTATCTGTATTACGGGTGCAAGATATCTTGAAGAGTGGGTATCAACCTTTGAAATTTCTTGGTTGATGATTCCTGACTTTGTTTATGCTCTGTTTATCGGTGTGTTCATCACGAACGTTTTTGAAGTGACGAAGCTGCATAAAACCGACAGCGAAACCGTTGATATTTTGGGTACTGTGTCATTGTCTCTATTCTTAGCGATGGCGTTAATGAGCCTGAAACTGTGGAACATCTTCGACCTTGCGATCCCATTCTTGGTGATCTTGAGTGTTCAAGCAGTGGTGCTTGGTCTGTTCTCTTACTTTGTGACGTTTAAAGTGATGGGTTCAAACTACGATGCAGCTGTTATGTCGGGCGGTCACTGTGGTTTCGGCCTAGGCGCAACACCTACAGCGGTAATGAACATGGGCTCTTTGGTGAACCGATTCGGTCCATCACCACAGGCGTTCATGGTGGTGCCAATCGTCGGCGCATTCTTCATTGATATCGTTAACCTGATTATCCTGCAAGGTTACATCTCGTTTATCGGTTAATGTGAACACCTCGCTTAACGCATAAAAAAGCCAGTCTATTGACTGGCTTTTTTCGTTTTGTAGGACGCCGCTTATGTTATTGAGCTTGAGCTTGAGCTTGAGCTATTGAGCTATTGAGCTTATGTCATTGAGCTTATGTCATTGAGATTAAGCGGGTGAGCTTGTCTGTAGCTCTTTGAGCAGCGGGAATGCAGCTTTAGTGTGCTCTCCGGTGACGATAAATCCAACCAATTGATTATCTACATTGAAGCCTTTTGCGATAATGCCTTTCGGGTCAAAGCGAGTCTCCCAGCTTTGAGCTGTGTGCAGATCTCGGCCTGCAAGCTGAATCGGGTAGCTTGGGGTCTTCACCTTTGTAATGATATGAGGCAACTTGAGTTTGATGCCAGCTTCCTCGGGCATGTCATCACTCGTAATGAGCTGCTTTGCCAACACATTAGCAGACAAGATCGCGGGCTGGAGATAAGCCATGATACGCCCTTCAATTTCGGCGCAATCACCAATCGCATACACATTGTTAGCACTGGTTTTCATGGTTTGGTCGACAACGATCCCCTTGTTGACGGTGACTCTGGCTTGTGTCGCCAATGTCGTGTTCGGTTTCAGCCCTGCAGCTGCAATCACTGCATCCGTTCGTAACAATCGAGAAGAGGTGGTTTGTAACCTTATATCCTCTTCGAGGTAAGTCGCTCGACAAACGGCAGAGTCTGTTTCCACTGTCACACCTGCTTTTCTTAACTCTTGCTCCAATTCTAGAGAAACGAAAGGTGGCACCAAGCTGCTCAATAGATAGCTCGCGGGTTCGATGATCGTGACATCTTTTCCTGCGATTTGGAGGTCAAAGGCAAGCTCGACTCCGATTAGGCCGCCACCAATCACAGTGACACGATGAGCATTATCGATCTTCGCTTTGTGCTTTTCAAACTCCTCCAGACTATTGAGCGTAATTGTCGCATCGTGTTTTAGCCCTTTTGCTGGTGGAATAAATGGTGTTGCTCCCGTTGCTAGTACCAACTTCGAATAGTGAATGGTGTCATCGCCGACATGAACACATTGTTGCTCAATATCGATTTCTCTGACCAGTGCTTTGGTCTTGATAACCAAGTTGTACTGCTCAGCCAACTGTTGAGCGTTATGCATTGAGAGTGTCTCTGGCGTTTGCGCCTGACTAAACGCATGCGAAAGATTTGGCTTACTGTACTCAACCCCCGAATCTGCCGTGATCATGGTGATCGCGATATCTTGGTCGAGTTTACGTACCATCTTTATAGTTTGTAGGGCAGCGAAACCGCCACCCACAATCACAATGTTCGACATGTTACTTCTCCACAAATACTTCTTTGCCTAAATGGCACTCAGGGCAAAGGAAGTCATCAGGTACTTTTGCCCAAGGTGTCCCTGGTTCAACACCTTGGTACGGTTCACCTAATTGTGGGTCGTATACCCATTCACAAACCGTGCAACGCCAGCATGTGCAGTCTGCACTGTGGACAGGCTTATCTTGCGTTTGTTCTAGGTTCTGTTCTGCTGTGTCTTTTAGCTCTGTTGGGGAGATTGTTGGTGCTGATTCTATGGGCTGAACGTTGCGCTCCACTTGCTTAGGTTGGCTAACCTCGGTTTCATCGGCGCGCCAAACCTCAGCCAGTGTCATGCCGTAATCGATGCACTGACGAAGGGCATCTGTGTCTGGTTTCCAGTGGATGTGTTGTGGTGCACTGACTTCGAAATTGGCTTCACGTAGGCGCGCATCGATGCGTTTTACTGCGCCACCTGTCCAACCTGAAGACCCGAAGGCTGCGGCTCTTTTTTCTGCAAAGCGTAATCCGTGTATCTCTTCAAGCAAGGCTGCGATCTGCGGCATCATTACGTTGTTCATGGTTGATGAGCCAACGAGCACGCCCTTTGAGCGGAAGATATTAGCTAGGATGTCGTTTTTATCGTGCTTTGAAACGTTGAACACTTTAATGGCTGTTTCTGGGCTGCCTTTACGAATCCCTTTCGCAATGGCATCGGCCATCATGCGAGTGTTGTTCGACATGGTGTCGTACACAATCGTGATTCGGTCTTCTTTGTAGGCTTTCGACCATTCGTAGTATTGCTCTACGATCTGGGTGGCGTTGTCGCGCCAAATACAGCCATGAGAAGTGGCGATAACATCGATCGGTACACCTAAACTCAATACTTCTTCGATCTTAGCTTTCACTAGTGGTGCAAACGGCGTCAGGATGTTCGAGAAGTAACGCAGACATTGTTCGTGCAGTTCAACTTGGTCTAGCTGGTCGTTAAATAGGCTCTCATCACAGTAGTGTTGACCGAATGCATCATTACTGAATAGGATTTCATCGCCAGTCAGGTAGGTGGCCATTGAGTCTGGCCAGTGCAGCATTTTCATCTCAACAAAGATAAGTTGCTTACCATTACCGATATCCAGTGTGTCGCCAGTTTTTACCGTTCTGAAGTTCCAGTCTGGCTGGTGATGATGGCCGACAATCGAGTTCACACCCGCCTCTGTACAGTAGACAGGCGTATTAGGGATCTTAGCAAGTAGCGCGGCAAGGGCACCTGAGTGGTCTTCTTCGGCATGCTGACAAATGATGTAGTCGATGTCGTTGATGTCGATTTCCATCTCAAGGTTTGCAAGGAATTGTTCCGTAAAGCGGTGATCAACGGTATCGACAAGCACCGTTTTCTCTTCACGGATCAGGTACGAGTTATAACTGGTACCTTTATTCATGTGGTATTCCTTACCGTGGAAGTACTCGGTTTCCCAGTCGTGAATACCAACCCAGTGAACATTTGATTTAACGTGAATAGTCATAATGATAATACCTTATTTGAATTTCTAAGGTCATCATTGCACTAGTCATGCCATGTTTTTAAGGTATTGTTTTTGATGGTTTTGTTTGGTTTTTGAGCTTGATTTTGTGTCTTTATGACATTCTGATTTTTGTGATTAATATGATTCTAAAGTGTCCATTTGACTCGTATGATTATCAATGCTGGCCAATAGCCAAAAGGCGCGCATAAAAAAGGCCAGACGAAAGTCTGGCCAAATAAGCATTGCAATTTATTGGTTAGTTTTTAAAGCGTAGTCACGACTTCATCAAGAGCTAGACGCGCTTTTGGTTTACCGTGGTTGTAGTCTTCGCCGTCTTTGTGGTAACCGATAGCCAGTGCTACATCAACAACGTGACCTTCTAGTTCGTCAGCAAACTCTTCGCTGATCATAGCCGCGTCTACGCCTTCCATAGGCGTTGAAGCGATGCCTAGACGAGCTAGTGTGTGCAGTGTGTTACCCAGTGCAATGTACACTTGAGATTTAGTCCAGTTACCGTTGAAACCTGTTTCGTCAGTGTTCATTTCTGCGAATGCGTAAGCACCCAAGAATTGCTCGTACATTTCAGCAGGTAGGTGACCAGAGCTTACTTCTTTATCTGCGCGTTTCGCGAATTTCTCTTTAGTGTATTTAGGATCGTGAGCAAACAGGATTGTGTGTGACGCTTCTTTCGCATGTGGCTGGTTAAACTGGAACATGTTCTCGAAAGTATTGTGGAAGCGCTGTTTTGCTTCGTCGCTCTCAATGATGATGAATTTCCAAGGCTGAGAGTTGATAGAAGAAGCTGACAAACGAAGTGCTTCTTTGATTACTTCCATGTCTTCCGCAGAGATGCGTTTTTCTGCATCGTATTTTTTAGCTGTGTAACGAGTGTTTAGATCAGTAATGATTGGATGAGTCATGTTGAATCCTAATATCTATTAATAATAAATGTCGTAGGGTGTTATGTTCGGTAACGTCAACAATAAACAGATAACGCATTTAAACGAATCTCAATAGATTGAACGTCTAAATAGTTATCGAACATGCCCCAATTAATCGAGTATCTGCGGTAGCTCAAGTCGATGGAGGTAAGATAATAGAAGAATGACTTGGGAAAAATAGCGAACATATCAAATCACTATGGTAAATAATGTCCATAATAAGTAATTAAGTGTGATCTTGATGTGTTATGGCGCGCTAAGATCAGTTGTTTAGTACGCCTTTATGCCATATTGGCGCAATAATGGTGGAAGTACGCTGTCTAGGTTTGGGATATCTTCCGGAGTGAGTTCAATTAAGCTGAAGCCGTGTTCTGCGTATGTTTCTCTCGTTTCAACGCGTTTGTCTTCTGCGATAGGTGCAGAGTCGGTTCCCCAGAACTGGATGTATACCTTGCCGTTTGGCAGATAAAAATCGCTGATCACTTCTTTTGATATTGGTAGTGGACGCTCATACGCATGCACCACTCCTGCCATATAAAGCCAGTTATCGATGATCAGCTCTCCCTTTGAACGAACATAGTGCCCATCTAAGGTTCGGTGTTTGGCCTCAAACTTCTGACGGAAGCTAGAAAACGATACATCGGTCGAGTGGCTTTCTGCATCGTGGCCTAAGAATTCGACAACAGATTGCTTTAATCGTTTATTGCGGACCAACGAGTCGTGCCACACCACGAATAAGTTCTCAGTCGTTTTGTCTTCTCTCTGTTCACCGCCGGCTTTTAAGCCTGTGGAGGTGACGTGCCAGCCATCTTCTTCTTTCTTTATCCACCCAAGTTCATTGAGTAATAAGTTGATCTTCTTGGCGCTGAGCTCAAAGGCGTGACCAAGTTGCGTCGCGGTTAATGTTTTGCCAGAGAATGACTCTAAGTCGATAAGCAGTTTTTCTGGCCATACAATAAAGACACCAAACTTTTTATGTTGTACATACTCCCCACCAAAGCTTTCTCCTCGCTCTGTCAGTATCCAGCGATCCTGTGAACGTACGATATAGCCGGCTGTTTTTAGATCACTAAACAGGGCTTTGGCTTCTATGCCTTTTTGTTTAGCGAGAGCTGATGTGGAGATCTTGTCTGACATAGCCTTCTCTTAAGTCGTCACCTGACAACTAGATGGTGTGGGGTAGGTATTCAACCAAAACAAGTGATTAGAATAACACATCTACTTCGCGTCATTCCTTTTCTGATTGCTCATGTGTTTTTAGTTTAATTGGGGGAAGCGTTCTCCAAAACAGCATCAAGAAAGTCCTTCAATACTTTTTGTAATTAAATTACAGAAAGTGAGGTTAAACCCCTCTGGTTGCATATGAATCCCACTAGGAATGGCGTTCCTTCATACATACTTTATAGTTTTTAAGATGTATCTTTTATTAAGTGTGATTTATATCACGATTTATTTTTAGCGATCGAACCATGAAGTGTGATCTTGATCGTGAGTTAATGAGAGTTATTCTCACTTATTTTGCTTTGTAATTTAAATTCATGACATTTTTGTGATCTAAAGCATCACCATTAACCCGAAAGTGTTTTTTGTGTGTGATGCTTGTCACTAAAGTTGGGCTGGAGTGCATTTTGGAAATGTTGTGATACATTTTAATCAACTTTTGAGCACACACTTTCGGTCATTTGACCAACCAATACACTACGGGGTTCTACCTATGTTATCACCAGAAGCAAAGATCAAGGTTCAAAACTTTGGTCGTTTCTTATCCAATATGGTAATGCCAAACATCGGCGCATTCATTGCGTGGGGTTTCATTACAGCACTATTCATCCCAACAGGTTGGTGGCCTAACGAAACGTTAGCATCAATGGTTGGTCCTATGATCACTTACTTGCTGCCATTATTGATTGGTTACACCGGTGGTAAGATGGTTGGTGGTGACCGCGGCGCGGTAGTAGGTGCCATCACAACAATGGGTGTTATCGTTGGTACTGACATCCCTATGTTCATGGGTGCAATGATTGTTGGTCCACTAGGTGGTATCGCAATCAAGAAATTCGATGAAGCTGTTCACGGTAAAGTGAAGAGTGGTTTCGAAATGCTAGTGAACAACTTCTCTGCGGGTATCATCGGCATGATCTGTGCGATCATCGCGTTCATCGTGATTGGTCCTGCGGTTAAGATTCTGTCTGGCGGACTTGCGGCTGGTGTAAACGCAATGGTAGAAGCGGGTGCACTACCTCTAGCATCTATCTTTGTTGAACCGGCGAAAATTCTATTCCTAAATAACGCAATCAACCACGGTATCTTCTCTCCACTAGGTATCCAGCAATCTGAAGAGATGGGTCGCTCGATCTTCTTCCTAATCGAAGCAAACCCAGGTCCTGGTCTAGGTCTACTACTTGCTTACATGGTATTTGGTAAAGGCAGCGCGAAACAATCTGCTGCGGGTGCATCTATTATCCACTTCCTAGGTGGTATCCACGAAATTTACTTCCCATACGTTCTTATGAACCCACGTCTAATCCTTGCGGTAATCGCAGGTGGTATGGCTGGTGTATTCACTAACGTAATGTTCAGCTCTGGCCTAATCTCTCCAGCATCTCCTGGTTCTATCTTCGCGATTCTGTTGATGACACCAAAAGGCTCTTACATCGGCGTGATTCTATCGGTTATCGCAGCAACGGCAGTATCGTTTGTTGTAGCGTCAATCCTTCTTAAAACATCAGCGCAAGATGATGAGGAAGATTCACTAGAGAAAGCATCAGCACAAATGAAAGACATGAAAGCGTCTTCTAAAGGTGCAGCAACGGGTGCAGACATCAACCTAGCTGACGTGAAAGCAGTATACGTAGCATGTGATGCGGGTATGGGTTCAAGTGCAATGGGTGCTGGTCTACTTCGTAAGAAAGTCGATGCAGCGGGCCTAAATATCACGGTAACTAACTATGCAATCAACAACCTACCAGCTGATTCACAAATTGTTATTACGCATAAAGATTTAACAGACCGTGCACGTAAAACCATTCCTGGTGCAATGCACATGTCTCTGAACAACTTCTTAGATGGCGCAGTATACGACAACCTAGTAGCAGAACTTGTCGATGCTCAAAGTGGTGAAGCGAAGGTAGAAGCTCCGGCTCCTGCAGCAGCACCAACTCAAGAAGGCAACAAGCTTGCACTGACTAATGACAGCATTTTCCTTGGCCTTAAAGCGACTCAGAAAGAAGACGCTATCAAGTTTGCTGGCGACCAATTAGTGAAGCTTGGCAATGTATCACCAGAATACGTAGATGGCATGTTTGCTCGTGAAGAGCTTGTATCTACTTACCTAGGCGAGTCTATCGCAGTACCACACGGCACAATCGAAGCGAAACAATATGTACAAAAAACCGGCATCGTATTCTGTCAGTACCCTGAAGGTATTCAGTGGGGCGAAGATGAAGACGATATCGCGAAGATGGTTATCGGTATTGCCGCACAAGGCGATGAGCACAACATGGTGCTGATGGCTATTACCAATTCACTTGATGATGAAGACGCTGTGGAATGCCTACAGAACACAACAAACCCTGCTGATGTTCTACGCATTCTCAACGGAAACTAAAAAGCTCTAGTCAAGCTCCTAAGTGAAGGAGGCCGGTATCCCCCTACTGGCCTCATTTTCGGTCTTAATCTGTCTTAACAAGATTCAGTCTGAATAGCTTACTGCTTAATGTCTTTAGTTAATCATCAGGCATGTGGTTGAGCAGTTAGCTATCTAGATTCAAATATTTATAAGGTCAAAATTATGAAAGCGTTACATTTTGGTGCAGGTAATATCGGTCGTGGTTTCATTGGTAAGCTTCTTGCTGACGCTGGTATGAAGGTTACTTTTGCTGACGTAAATGAAACGGTTGTTAATGCGTTAATTGAACGCCAAGAATACCCAGTGAAGATTGTGGGTGAAGAGTGCGTTGTTGAGATCGTTAAGAACGTGACAGCAGTAAACTCGGCAACAAGCGCAGTGGTCGATTGCATTGCTGAGTCTGACATTGTGACCACGGCGGTTGGTCCAACGGTTCTTAAGATTATCTCTAAGTCTATTGCTCAAGGTATTGAAAAGCGTGCAGCAGCAAACAACACTGCACCAATGAACATCATCGCAGCAGAGAACATGGTTCGTGGTACTAGCCAGCTTAAAGCTGCGGTTTTAGATCACCTTTCTGATGAAATGAAAGCGTTCACTGAAGCGCATATTGGCTTTGTTGATTCAGCGGTTGACCGTATCGTACCGCCAGCTGAAGCAGGCGAAACAGACCCACTAGCAGTGACGGTTGAGACGTTCAGCGAGTGGATCGTAGACCAAACACAATTTAAAGGTGAGATTCCAAACATCCCAGGTATGGAGTGCACTGACAACCTAATGGCCTTCGTTGAGCGTAAATTGTTCACGCTTAATACAGGTCACTTGGTTACCGCTTACCTTGGCGTGCTAGCGGGTCACGAAACAATCAAAGATGCGATTGAAGATCAAGCGATTTATGCTGAAGTAAAAGCAACCATGGAAGAGAGCGGTGAAGTTCTTATTAAGCGCTACGGCTTTGATCCAGAAGCACACGCGGCTTACATCCTAAAAATTCTAGGTCGTTTTGCTAACCCATTCTTACGTGATGAAGTGGACCGTGTTGGCCGTCAGCCAATTCGCAAGCTGAGCCCACAGGATCGTCTGGTTAAGCCTTTAAACGGTACATTAGAGTATGGTCTACCGAATGCGCACCTTGTAAAAGCAATCGCTGCTGCGTTCCATTACAAGAATGAAGATGACCCTCAAGCGGTTGAACTTCAGGCAATGTTCGCAGAAAAAGGTTTTGCTGAGACATTAACGCATTATTCTGAGCTGAATATCGACTCAGAAGTTGTTAAACTAGCGGAACAAGCTTATCTAGCATTGAAATGATAAATCATCAAAGTGCCACACCTGTGGCACTTTCTTATTGCCGAGCCGTTATGCCAATACATCCTAGTCATGAAACTGAATTACTCGAAGCCTTATCTGAAGCTGAGAGTGCTAGCGCCTGCTTGATGGCAGCTTATGATGCATTGGATGACACGGTGGATGCGGTTTTAAAAAACATCTTTAAGAAAGACGACACGGCGATTAAATTCGTTGTTGAACCGCTACTCAACAGCGGTGGGCCATTAGGCGAGATAATGGTTCGTGGTAAGTTACTCTTGGGTCTTGGGGTTATCAGTAAAGAGCTCTATGACGATTTAGAGGTTTTCGTTACCTTGAAAGAGTGGGCGAAATTACAAGGCGACGACACCAGCTTTACTGAAGTTGACGTGATCTTTGAGCTTAATAAGGTGCACGCGATTCAGCGTATTATGCCTATCGAATACGATGCAGAGATGGTTGAAACCATGTCTGGCCCGATGCTTCAAATGTTCTTAGGGCGACACCATCAGAAAGTGAAGTCGACCATTGTTTTGGCTATCACAGACATTATTAACACCTTATGTCGCGACAACGCCTTGAGTTCTTAGATTTCGTTATTGGGCGCTTTCTTAGCGACACAACAACTCGCGACAACTTGTTTTACCCATCCTAGAATAAATATTGATTGCGGTTTCTGTTATTGAGGAATCGCTTTTTTGTATTCACTCCAACCAACACTTCTTTTGATTTGCGCATGACTTATATGGGAAATGATTCTCTAGATTGTCGTCCGTTCTGACTGCCTAAACTAATAAGCAACTCAGCATATCGACCGCAAATTTCAGGTACAAAAAAAGCCACATGTGTGGCTTTTCGTTCAACAAAACCTGAGATTATAGGTCTTGGATATTTTCAGCTTCTAGCTCTTGGAAGTAGCGTAGAGTCTTAACTTTTAGCTCTTGTTGAGCTGGCTCATCAGCAACGATGATAGCTTTACGGTGCATTTGTAGAGCAGTAACAGTCCACATGTGGTTTACAGAACCTTCGATAGCCATTTGAAGCGCTTGTGCTTTGTTGTGGCCTAGAGAAAGGATCATTACTTCTTCAGAATCTAGAAGAGTAGCAACACCGATAGTTAGTGCGTATTTAGGAACTTGGTTGATGTCGCCATCGAAGAAACGAGAGTTCGCGATACGAGTGTCTTCAGTCAACGTTTTGATACGAGTGCGTGAAGATAGAGAAGAACCTGGTTCGTTGAATGCGATGTGACCGTCGATGCCTACGCCGCCCATGAATAGGTTGATTTTGCCGTATGAACGGATTTTCTCTTCGTATGCTGCACAGTGAGCATCGATGTCTTCAGCTTGACCGTCTAGCAGGTTAATGTTTTCTGCTTGGATATCAACGTGGTTGAAGAAGTTCTCGTGCATGAATGTGCGGTAAGACTCTGGGTGGTTAGGGTCGATGCCAACGTACTCATCCATGTTGAATGTTACAACGTGCTTGAAGCTAACTTCGCCAGCTTTGTAAAGTTCAATTAGCTCAGCGTAAGTAGTTAGAGGTGTGCTACCAGTAGGAAGACCTAGTACAAATGGACGCTCAGCCGTTGGAGCGAACTTGTTGATTGAATCTGCGATATGACGAGCAGCCCATTTACCTACTTTAGCTTTGTTGCTTAATGGAATAAGTCTCATTGATTTTGCCCCTAGAAATTAAATTTTATAGTGTTCTGAAACATTAATTCGCATTATAAAATAAGTTATCGAGTTCTGCTATTGTTTTAGGTCAAGTTTTTACTTTTTTCATCGTATCTGTGACTAGAACTCTCAAAATTGCACAATAATTGTATGGATATTTGGTGGCGTTAAACAAGATTAATACGCTTGTCATATACAGCGATGTTGATTCAATTCAGGCTCTGAAACAGTCGGTCTATTGGCGAGCCTTGTGAGTATAGTTGAGCCTAGAAAAATAATGATGGCAACGTGACACTATCGTGATAAAAGGAAGATTCAGATGGTGAACGATAAACTGGGTTGGGTTAGAAACTCACTCGATTGAGTAATATGAGCGTTTTGTTCACGCTATCGTTATGAATTATCTATAAATATTGGTAAAACTGACTAGGTTAGCTAAACTTACCAATTACGGAGAAAAGGCGAGTTTGAAGTGTAAACCTTGAAGGTAAAAAAAAGCCCAAAGTGATGAGGTATCACTTTGAGCGATTTTACTAATCTTCTAACACTAACTCACTGTCGTATTCTTCCCTAGGCACCTCGCCGCGTTTGCAGCCGTTTAGGGTATGAAAGCGACGGCGTCCACGAGCCAGTTGAATGTACTTCAACCAAACACGCTCTAACTTGGACTTTGCCTTATGAGGGTGAGACAACACTTTAATGAAGTGCTTTTCTTCTGCATTGGTTGGCGTAAGTTCGCCAGTCTCAAGTGCAAGCATAGTGTCACCAAACAAGGTTAGGATTTCCTCTTCTGAAAGAGTAAAATCACCCGACTTAGCGAACCCTCGTGGGAATTTAATGGTGTCATAAAAACGTTTTTTTCCGTGACGGAATTCGGTCTCAGACATATCAGCCTCAGTAATGTGGTTAGATAGAAATTAGTGTTTATTGCTCACGCGAAAATATTGTTAAAAGGCTAAAATAGGAAACAAAACGTTTTTGCCTTTACGATAAACAATCCTAGATCCGCTTGTTAGCAGATTTATTACAGAGATGTATTTGATGGATGTGAAAGTCTTTAGAACCTTTCTTGAGGTTGCAAGGGTGCGCCACTTTGGGCGTGCTGCTGAAAACTTGTATTTAACACAAGCGGCGGTGAGTGCGCGAATCAAACAGCTGGAAGGCTATTTTGATACTCAGTTGTTCATTCGTGACCGCAATAACATAAAGCTCACTTCTTCCGGTGAGCGTTTGATTGGTTACGCTGAGGTGATGGTTTCAACCTTACAGCAGGCCAAGTTTGAGCTGTCATTAGAGAGCGGAAAAGCCTTGCAGTTAACACTGGGTGGCACGCCGAATATTTGGGATGCGTATTTGCAAAACTGTTTGAGCGTCGTGACCGATTCTTTTGGTGGTTACGGCTTTATGGCAGAGGTGATGGGGCGTGAGCAACTGAACCGAAACTTGCTAGAACGAACCTTAGATATGGCTTTCGCTTTTGACCAGATCAAAGCAGAAGAGCTGAACTGTAAAAAAGTCGCTGACTTAGTACTCGTTTTGGTGTCGACACAGCCTGATGATCTGGAATCCGTGTTCCAACATAAATATGTTTATGTCGATTGGGGAACGCGTTTTGGTTCTGAGCACGCAGAGCGTCATCCAAAAGTACCAGCACCGTACTTACGCACTTCTACCGCTCGTATCGCCCTTGATTTCATTTTAGAGAAAGGCGGTAGTGCTTATTTACCTGTTTCTCTTGTTGAACCGTTTATCGAGTCGGGTCAGTTGCATAAGGTGAAAGGGGTGGAAGATTGGTATCGCCCGATTTATCTGAGCTACCGTAAAAACAGCACCTCGGTCGATGCGATCATGCAGGTCGAGAAGTTGGTTAATGAGATCGACCCATCGACAGCGTACACATTGCAACAAGCAGCTGAGCAAGCGCCAGAATAAAGTTACAATCTGCCACCAACTTATAGTGTTGATGAGATAAAAAATGGCTCCCAGTTGGGGAGCCATTTTTTGTTTAAACCAGATATATTCATATTGCCCAATTTAGAGAAAGCTCTAAGTCGGAAAACTGTTTAAGCCTGGTACGCGTAACCCTATTTCTATCGCGTGAGAACACGTAGAGATTTATCAGGACACTTATAGGTTCATTAGGTTTTCAATAGACTCTTCAAGAGAGTGTGACATGTACGAATGGATGGTGTGTCCGTCCGTTGCGTCTATCTCAATTTTAGTAATCCCATGATCCGCTTTTTCTTCAAGAAAGCCGAGTGATTGCTCGACTGATTGACTGGTGAGAACCTGTTGGTTTGATAAAACAATACGACACGTGTGAAGAACCATAGCCTTTTCCTTTTTATATTCGATAGGTCTCTGCATCTTTGGCGTGCTAAGTACCTATCGTTTGACGTTGTGAGAAGATTGACTTCTCTTGATTAAATTTAGTCGAATTGGATAAAAATAAAACCCTTTTTTGTGATTTATCTAACCTTCAGTTCCGAAAGTGGCTAGCGACAGTGGTTATTCACGGTAAACTTTTTGTTATCGGAGCCAAAATTATGGCCAAAGGGAAGAATAGAGTATGTCGAAAAATATCCATCACAACAGTACGTTAACTAATGAGCAGTGCCACTTAGCTCGCTATGCGCGAGACGCGCGTTTTGATGGTATGTTTTTCACTGCGGTAAAAACGACGGGTATTTTCTGTCGCCCTATCTGCCCCGCAACACCACCGAAAGAAGAGAACGTCGAATATTTTTCTCATCAGGCTCAGGCATTAAAAGCAGGCTACCGACCTTGCTTACGCTGTCGACCAGACAGTGCTCCTTTCTCACCAGCATGGAAAGGGGTTGAAACCACTTTTCTTAGAGCGATGCAGCTGATCGATAACGGCGTATTGAGTTCAGGCTCAATCACCGATCTTGCAGCACGTTTAGGGATATCCGATCGG
Organism: Vibrio sp. 070316B; assembly: GCF_013114115.1. Taxonomy (NCBI): domain Bacteria; kingdom Pseudomonadati; phylum Pseudomonadota; class Gammaproteobacteria; order Vibrionales; family Vibrionaceae; genus Vibrio; species Vibrio sp. 070316B. The sequence continues at coordinate 278,367 of NZ_VTYC01000002.1, forward strand.
TATTTACGAACCCTATTCGATACTTACATTGGCGTGTCGCCCAAGCAGTACAGTCTGTATAGCCAATTGATGTTTGCTAAGCAGTTGCTGCATACCAGTAGTATGAGCATCACAGATGTCGGCTTTGCGAGTGGTTTCAACAGTACGCGTCGTTTCAATGATGCCTTTCAAAAAGAGCTGAAGCTTTCACCCAGTCAGATTCGACGAGCCAAACCAGATGACAGTCTGAGTAATCACGTCCAACTGACTTTTCATGGCCCATTAGATTGGAGTCATTTGCTGGACTTTTATCGACGAAGAATGATTGAGGGAATAGAAGAGGTCGGCGAGGACTATTACCAACGTACGATTAAGGTGAATGGCTCGAAGGGCTGGTTCAAGGCGACCTTAGTCAAAGATAATAGCTTGGATATTGAGTTTGAGTTGGATGATATCAATCAGCTGCGAAGTTTGATTGCCCATATTCGACGTATGTTCGACCTTGATGTCGACATCGCTAAAGTTGAAGCCTTTTTTACGACGATAGATACTAACTTAGTCGCCAGAAGTGGCATTCGTATCCCTGGGGTGTGGAGTGCTTGGGAGGCCGGAGTTAGGGCGATCCTCGGTCAGCAAGTTTCGGTCACTGCGGCGATTGGTCAGCTGAACCTGTTGGTTAGAGAGCTGTCTGGTGCAGACGAGGAAACATACTTTCCGACTCCAAAGCAAATAGCTGAGGCGGATTTAAGCTTCTTAAGAATGCCGGGAAGCCGAAAGGAAACCCTAAAACGTTTTGCCGAATACATGGTCGACAACCAAGCCGAGCACCCTTCCAAATGGATTGACCTAAAAGGCATTGGCCCTTGGACCATACAATACGCATTACTTCGTGGCTTGAGTGAGCCGAATCATTTGCTAGTGGGTGATTTAGTGGTGAAGAAGTTTATTGAGCACCGACCGGCTATCAATATAGAGAGTGTTTCACCGTGGGGCAGTTACGCTACGTTCCACTGTTGGAATCAGTCTTAATAAGAGTAACTTGCGAACGTCCGCAATACAAAGTTAGGAGCAATCATGGCGAACCGTTTTACATATTATGACAGCCCGTTAGGTACTGTGGCTCTGCAGGCGAATGAGCAAGGCTTACTCGGAGTTTGGTTTGAAACACACACAACGAAACCGGAAGACTTAGGTATACAAGAAGATAGCTTTCCGATTTTCCTATCGGTCAAAGACCAGCTCGATCGTTATTTTGCAGGAGAAGCTATTCAGTTTGATGTACCGATCGCTGCCAAAGGCACTCCGTTTCAGCAATCGGTTTGGCACGCACTTACTACTATTCCTTACGGAGAAACATGGAGCTATGCTCAGTTAGCCGACGCAATCGGTAATCCAAAAGCGGTGCGAGCTGTGGGGTTAGCCAATGGCAAGAACCCGGTATCAGTGATTGTTCCGTGTCATCGAGTTATTGGTAAAAATGGCAAGTTGACGGGTTACGCGGGTGGAGTAGAGCGTAAACAGCGCTTGTTGGCGATTGAGGGAATTGGCCAAGAATAGATATTGGTTATTTGTTTTTGGGTTAAGTGATGCCTCGCAATGTTGAACTTAGCCTAGGGACCTTAAAACTGTGACTTTGCAATAAAATCGTCACATTGTGGAAAATACCTATTTGGTTGCATATTCTTTAATCATGTTCTCTAGGCAAGGATGCCCAAATGAATAGTCAAATCCCTTTCTTACTCAGTTGCAGTAGTACGCTGTTACTGACAGGTTGTTTAAGCGACACCAGTCAACCTTTTGAAGTTCCACAGCTGGTTCTATTTAAAGGTATGTATGAAAGTACTGATAACAATAGCTATTTGCTTTTTGAGTCGGGGCAAGTTACTTATCAGGCAACGGATAACACAGTGACACGTAGCTACAGCGTTGAAGACGATTTGATAACCATTGAGCTGAATTCAGGAAGCAGCCGAACGGATTCTGATTTGGTGATGAGAATTCAACGTCAAGGTGAGGTGCTCACTTGCAACCAATGCCCAGCGATGCAATTGAGCAACGTCTGGACACGAGTCGAAACCTCGCAGCAAGAAGGCTCATCTAACTAGAATAACCCACCATTAAGCCATAAGTGAGCCGCGATGCTGACGGCGTAGCCAACCATGATGACTGGCATCCACTTTAAGTGACCAAAGAAGGTGTATTTACCATGCGCCGCGCCCATTAAGGCCACACCAGCAGCACTACCGATCGATAACAAGCTCCCCCCAACTCCAGCGGTTAAGGTGATCAGTAACCAGTTCCCCATCGACATTTGTGGCTCCATCGATAGCACAGCAAACATCACTGGAATGTTATCGACAATCGCAGATAAGATGCCCACCATAATGTTGGCAAAAATTGGGTCCCACTGGCTGTACATCAAAATCGAAGCCAGCTCTAAATATCCGAGCAAGCTCAAACCGCCCACACACATTACCACACCGTAGAAGAACAATAATGTATCCCACTCTGCGTGAGACACTCTTCGAAATACATCAAACGGCACCACAGACCCGAGTCGTTTTAACGCACCTTCGTCATTATTGGCAATCGCCACTGCTTTTTTCTTCGCCAGCGAGTTGGGCAGAGTTTTACGCAAGAAGTATCCGAAGAACTGCAGGTAAGCGAGTCCCATCATCATCCCCATCACTGGAGGGAAGTGCAGCACAGCGTGGAAAGCCACTGCGGTCGCGATAGTCATGATAAATAACAACACAATCCGTCTTGCACCACGCTTGAGTTCAACGTGTTGATGTACTGTGTCGGGCTGGGTGGTGGGTACAAAGTAAGACATGATTACCGCAGGGACTACATAGTTCATTACGGAAGGGATAAATAACGGGAGGAATTCGCTGAAGCTAACATAGCCAGCCTGCCACACCATTAGGGTTGTGATGTCGCCAAATGGACTGAATGCGCCGCCAGCGTTGGCGGCAATAACGATATTCACACAAGCAAGGTTAACGAACTTAGGATTAGAACCCGCTACTTTAAGCACCACGGCGCACATCAGCAGAGCGGTGGTGAGGTTGTCGGCAATGGGAGAAATAAAAAACGCCAGAATGCCGGTTAACCAAAACAGCGAACGAAAATTAAAGCCTTTACCGACCATCCAGGCTTGCAGCGCATCAAACAGTCTTCGTTCTTCCATAGCGCTGATGTAGGTCATGGCGACGAGCAGGAAGAGTAGCAGTTCGGCATATTCCAATAAGTTGTGTTCGAGTGCTTGTTTAGCGACCTCAGTCAGATTGTGTTCTTGGTATGTGAAACCGATGATGATCCAAATCAGACCAGCAGCTAGCAGAACGGGTTTAGATTTTCGGAGTTTTAGATACTCTTCCATCATCACCACGATGTAGGCGACAACGAAAATGGTCAGTGATAGGTAGCCAGCAAATGAGCTAGTGAGCTTGAGTGGTTCTCCCAACTGAGAAGTGGCGGCACTTGCTACCGTAGAAAAAAACAGCAAAGAGAGGACAACAGAAAGCTGGATACCTAGCATGGATTACGCTCCAAAGTTAATAAGTTATTAACACGCGTAAAAGCGTAGACCTAAATAACCACATGGAGTGTGATAGATATCTTAATAATTCAATCGATTACAGGGGATGCAAGAGACTGTGATGCAAACGAAATATGGTCGTGCATGTAGAAGCGGATAAAGAAAAAGCCCTACCGGATTTAGGGCCGATAGAGCTTATTCTGTGTCGCCAATATTATGCAGCATTAAGATCAAACGTCATTGTTTGTTCTGCAGCACATATCTCAACAGGCCAGCCATAGGATTGGTATTCCATCGCAAGTTTGTCCGCAACTACGCGAGATACCGTGGCAGTGATCCACATGCCTTTACCCATTACCTGATATTTGAGTGTTCTCATTTCCATTTTTGTCACCATTTTCCTTCTATATTGGCTGCGCGAAGTCTATAGCACCTCTTGAAGCTGGAATTTCGAATCAAGCTCAAATCCTTTATAAAATGGCTCATGAATTCGGCTTGGATTAAAACTCAATCAGCAGAATGAAAACGGTTGCGCTTTGGAAGAAAAGTCATGATTTAAGTATCTGTATTATAATCAAATAAAATTTTAACTAAAAATTTATGTAAGAGATCTCTCACATTATTATCAGAGATCGGACTATCCAGGTTCTTATCCGTTGGCGCTGATTTTTGTGTCTCTTCTGTATGCTTTCAGTTACGCCATTGCAGCAAAATTTATTTAGTTTTGTATGTGAAATATGAGGATTTTGTCAGTTTATATTTCGATATCTAAACCATAGTCACAGTTTTATATGTTGCCTATCATCTTTAATTTAAACCGATACTCTGTTTGATTTTGGTCATTAACCTTCTTCTCATTAGTTTGCACTATCTATGCGTGTTCTGTTCCATACAAACCAGATGTATAGAGGTCCTTATGACTAATCCAACGAAAACCGATCGTAAAGTCACGATCGGTAGTTACATCGCACTCGCCTTCGCGGTTGTGTTTTTTTCCGGCTTAATGCAGTCCAATGAATGGTATGGCGTATTCGATTTTACGACGCTTAACGGTTCATTTGGTAAAGTCGCTTACGATGTGAGTGAATCCGCCGATGGTATCCAAGCAGCTACCACTTCTTTACGTGGTAAAGGCGGTAGCGGTGCTCGCGACGGTTTCATTTTTGCTTTGACACTTATTCCGACCGTGATGTTTGCTTTGGGTATGATCAACGTACTTGAGCACTACGGTGCACTGGATGCGGCTCGTAAACTGCTTACTCCACTACTTCGTCCTCTTATGGGTATTCCTGGTAACTCAGGCTTGGCACTGATCGCTTCTTTACAAAGTACCGATGCAGGTGCCGCGATGACACGTCAGCTTAAAGATGAAGGGCATCTAACCAAGCGCGAAACCGATGTCTTTACCATGTTCCAATTCACAGCAGGTGCGGCGATCGTTAACTTCTTCTCGTCTGGCGCTGTGCTATTTACTCTAACCGCAATGGACGGTTCTCTCGCGGTAACATCATCTATTGGTCTTGCTGTGGCGGTGATGTTCATCTTTAAGTTTGTCGGCGCGAACCTGTTCCGTATCTACCTCAATATTACTGAAGGTAAAGAAGACAAACCAAAATCAGACAAAGAACAAAAACTGGAAGAGGAAGTAGCATAATGAGCGAAGTAAAAGCAAAGAAACCAATGGTGACTGATATTTTCGTTGAAGGTGCTAAGAAAGGCTGGGTTATTGCGACCACCTCGACAGTGCCAAACGTTCTGATGGCGTTTGTAATCATCAAAGCATTGCAGATTACGGGTGCGTTGGATCTGATGGGCAGTGTGTTTGCTCCAATCATGGCGGTGTTTGGTTTGCCGGGTGAAGCAGCTGCAGTATTGATCGGTGCGTGGATGTCGATGGGCGGTGCAGTGGGTGTGGTCATCACGCTGTTTGACCAAGGTATCTTGAATGGCAATCATATTGCGATCTTAGCGCCAGCTATTTACTTGATGGGCTCACAGGTTCAATACATGGGCCGTATCATGGGACCAATTGGTACTGAAGGCCGTTACATTCCAGTGATGATCGCTATTTCAGTGTTGAATGCGTTTGGTGCGATGTTCCTAATGAACATTATTCTGTAGCCTAGCTTTTGAAGTTTCTTGGGCTTTAGAAAAAGGAAACCCCGTTTGGCTTTCACCAAACGGGGTCTATTCTTTTTGTAGCCATCCTGCTACTGCGCGTTACTTATCTTTCAATAGGTAACTGGTGCTCCCTGCATCGTTCCTTGACGTGGCTAAATCCTTTAACCTATCCAATCCATCGCCTTCCTAGCGGTGTCCTTGCAAACTCATCATCCTGACAAGTGACTCTATCCTAGAGCAATAACTTCCTTGCTGATAACTCATCCTAAGTCATCAAATCTTCATCCTGAAGATACCTAATCCATTAGGCTTTTTCCTGTTCCTGCCAACTCCCTGTCGACACGTATATTAAACACTCTGGAGGCTTCTCCCACAATCTACCTCAAGCAAATAATCTCAAGGCAAAGCTAAGAAAAACTGTGCGGACTCATACAAAACAAGGGCTTGGGTTTGTAATCTAGGATTTTTCTGCGAAGCTTGATTGTAATCTCTTACGTTTGTTGTGAGAGATCTCTTACACATGTGCGGGCGTGAATGCTCTTTGTTTGCTGAATACAGATACGTTGAGGTAGTCCGCCGAATAAACTAACCAGTAGGAAATGATAATGGTTACAGCGTTATATGCTTCGTTGCTCACTTTGGTCATGTTATGGCTTTCTATTGAAGTGATTAAGCAAAGAAGAAAGAATCAAGTGGCACACGCAGATGGTGGTGTTGAATCGTTACAAGTGGCTCGTTCCGCTCAAAGTAATGCTATGGACTATATTCCGATTACCGTGATACTGATGGTGTTGCTCGAGTTCAACGGCGCCAATGTATGGCTGATCCACGTTATTGGTGTTGCTTTTGTTGCTGGTCGTATTATTCATGGGAAAAGCATCCTCGCTCGTAGTCTGAAGGGAAGAAAGCAAGGCATGTATTTGACCTTTGCCAGCATGGTGTCTTTAGTTGTTCTAAACTTGATTTATCTTCCTTTTGATAAGCTTATATAAGGACATGCATGGCGTTACGCCTCCCTCAACCATGGATGATTGTATTAACAGGTTTAGTGCTGAATATTCTGGCTATTGTTGTGTCGAGCCTAGTGCTCGACAAAATGGTGGTTGAACAAGCTCAGTATCGAGAGCGTCAACAGGGCAATGTATACTCGATTCAGTTGGCTTGGAATACGATTGAAACCTTAGAACGTAAGCGTGAATCTATGTTGCTGCACATGGATATCAGTACCTCTTCAAATTCAGCGGTGACACCGGAATTAGAAGAAGCAATGCGTGGTCAGCTTGGTGCGTGGGTCAGTGGCGAAGTCCCAGAGATTACCGTCGAAAACCTTTCTCAGATCATGATGTTGATTAACCAAGCTCAGCAATCACAACGTACACGTATCGATGACTTCTACCTTGATAATCTAACCTTATCTGAACTCCTCCAAGCTCTTGAAGAGCAGATGACCCTCTATAAAAATATTGCGCTCTTTCTTCAGATCTTTGGCTTAGCATTGATCCTTGCGCGTGACCTGGCGAGACGAAATTAACCGTCGCATGCCTTAAGCCAGACCTGATGTCGAGTTATTGGCCCAGGTTAGGGTGCTGTTGCCCTTGGTACTTTGGAAGCTGGTCTTTAAGCTTTTTGAAGGTACTGAATGCGTTGTTAGCTGACAAGCGATTCATTAACCAGTCAGGCAAAATACCACCCGCATTCGCATATGCCGTATAGGTGATGTGGGTCAGGCCATTGGTTAGAGGCTGCAAAACCCATAGCGCATCGACCTCGTTGATTCGAATATACCCCGACTCTTTAGCCATGTAATTGGACGCATCCTTGATGGTTAAGGTGAATTGACCGTCTTCTACTTCATATTTCGAATACGTCACCATATCTCGGTCGCGAGCAGGCCAAGGAGCTTTGAACTGGGTGTAGACGATATTCTCATTGTTAGATATTTGCATTAACACTTCACTGTGCGACACATTGTCGATCCAATTCGGTACGTTATCGCTGTCTTCCAACAATAAGAGAAAGCCTGAATAACTGGTTTCGACCTGCATTTGCGCTCGAACTTCAACAAGACCATTTCCGTGATTACGCTTATGTATAGTGATGCCACCATCACTTTTAACGAACTGCCACGGAGTCGCATAAGAGAGGGATGAAAACAGGCAGAGTCCAAGTACCAAAATCCTAGGTAATATCATTATTCTTCCATGAAATGAAAAGCTTATCTGCCATGAGTATAGAATAAAAATAGGTTGGATTCGCGTCGTAAGATGCTGCGTATTGAATATGGTTACTATGATATTGGGAAAAACGGAAGACAGAGGGTCTTCCGTTTATAGACAGGGAGTGCAGTGGCAATTTATCTAGAGCTTATAGGCTTCGACAGTTTTGATTGTCGTCCAGTTGTTGTTGGCGTCTTGGATGAACTCTTGTGTGTTCTCCAACCAACGTTTTTGCACTGACTTGTCTAAGTTCAGGTACAACTTTCCATCTTCTACTTTCCAAGCTAAAGGGTCGGTTTCGAACTTCTTACCCATTGCCACACCAAAGGCGCAGTAACCACCGTACTGAGGCGCATAGGCTTGTGGATCTTCGCGGAATTGGTCTCGGTTTTCACTGCTTACAAACTGATAAATGGCATTTTTGTACGTAGCTGTGAACTCTGGCGTGCCTTTCACTGGCCCTTTACTGTCGAAATAAGCAACCGGGTCGTAGCCTTTAATCGCGAGGTCGTTACTATCAACGCTCATATCAAGGTCAGCTGCCATTAGTGAAAAGCTCGCGCCTAGTAACGCGGCTGTAAGAGTGATTTTTTGACTGGTCGATTTTAAATGTGACATATCAAGTTCCTTGTCAGTATTAGTTAACTTGTATGAAATAAATTAGCCGACTAGTCCGGTCTATAGAGGGACAAAAGAACTAAAAAGTAAGCGAATCGTTCGGAGGATGCATGGATCTGCTGTCACAACTAATGGAACATTTCTCGATACGCACCGGTGTTTTCTATTCTGGGAACTTGTGTGGGGTATCGTCATTCAACGCGCAACAGGGTAAAGAAGGGCACCTTCATGTATTGAGTGCCGGTGAGTTGACTCTATCGAGCTCTAGTATGGAACACAGGAAGCTCTCTCAGCCTTGTATCGTCTACTTACCCAATAGCACACCACACGCGATTGAAGGGGTTGGAGACGGTGCAGAAGTTGTGTGTGCGAGTGTGGAATACCGTTCAGGGCAAATGAATCCTCTGTTGTCTGCTCTTCCTGACGTGATCGTGATTCCGTTTGAAGACGCACCTAACCTTATGCCGGTGATTGAGGTGCTGTTTCGAGAATCGAACCAAGAGTTATCAGGCCAGCAATACTTAATGGATAAGTTGAGTGACGCGCTAATGGCTTTGATTTTCCGCCATCTCATTGAACAACAGCAAATCAATCAAGGCGTATTTTCTGCGCTTGCTCACCCACGACTTGCTCCGGTAGTGACCGCCATTCACCTAATGCCAGCTCGACACTTTTCGATAGCGAAAATGGCTTCATTGGCGGCGATGTCTCGCACCCAGTTCATCGAAGCATTTAAGCGCGAGGTGGGCGAAACTCCGGGTGATTATGTCCAAAAGTGGCGTGTGTCTGTGGCTCAATCGTTGCTGTTGCAAAACAAGCCCATCAACTGGGTCGCGGATGAAGTGGGGTACAACAGTTACTCCGGCTTCTCTCGTGCGTTTCAGCACGTAACCGGAATGTCGCCACGTTTATGGCTAAAGCAAAATGTGTCGTAAAGCACTGGCAGCCCTACCTATAATATGGCTATTGGCATGAGACTGGCCTATGTTTTAGCGGAAATTGAGCGTAGTTTGTTCATTTCTCGAATGACGGTGTAAAAAGGTGGACTTTATAAGCTCGTTGTAACATCCTGCCCGTCCTATTTTATCAGACATCAATGAGACGAAGTGCCTGCTGAACATTATTCAGCCTCCCGTATCTCATTAAAGCACTAAGGAGTTCCACTTGAACCTATTTGTAAGAGACCTTACCGTTATCGATTCTTCATACATCTGTGAACACAGAGGGGTCGTAGGAGATAGTTGGATTTTAGATGTCACCATGTCTGGTGAACTGAACGAAATGAGCATGGTGCTGGACTTTAGCCGAGTCAAAAAACAGATCAAAAACCTTGTTGATCAGCATGTTGACCACCGCTTACTGTTGCCAATGAAAAACGCTGCAATCGTACATCAAGCAAGCAAAGCGGGTTACTCTAAGGTAGATGTGCTGCGTGGTGACAAGAGCCTGCACCTGCACTGCCCTGATGAAGCCTACTGTTTGATTGATGCTGAAGCGATCACTATCGAGAGTGTGACCGCTCACGTTTATGACATTCTTCGCGACAACCTACCAAGCAACGTCACAGGGCTAGAGATCACTCTACGTCATGAGAATATTAATGGCGCGTTCTACCACTATACCCATGGTTTGAAAAAGCACGATGGTAACTGTCAGCGCATCGCTCATGGCCACCGTTCTCCGGTTGAAATTGTGGTTGATGACCAGCGTGATGAACAACGTGAACTAGCGTTTGCTAAGCGCTGGGAAGACATCTACCTAGGTTCTAAAGAAGACCAAGTTTCTGTTCCATCATTAAACCTAAGTGAGCACGCTAAGAGTGCGAATGACGAAAGCCATTATGGTTTCCGTTATACGGCGCCACAAGGTGAATTTGAGCTAGCGATTGCTAAGAGTGAAACAGAGATCTTGCCAACGGATACTACAGTGGAACTATTGGCAGGCTATATCGCCGATCAAGTTGCCCCAAGTTTGGCAGAAAACCAGTCACTACAAATTGTGGCTTATGAAGGCGTAGGTAAAGGCGCGATGGCGTTCCGATAACATCTCACGGGTGACGCAAGTTCACTTTCTATCAGAACAAAAAAAGGCAAGATACTAAGTTATCTTGCCTTTCGTTTTTGTGGCTAGTTAAACCAAGAAGGTTATTGTCATTCTGTTAGTGCTAACGAAGCAGTACGTGTCGCAGTGGGCTTTTTTCAATCGCAACGACCAGTCCAAAGCTGAGTAATACGGTGCCAAAGAATACGGTTACGTCTTTTGCTAGCTCCGTAATGCCCAATACACCACAGATATTGAACAACAAGATGATGATTAATAGGTGACTAACGTAGATACCCAACATGCGATTTGAGATAGCACGAACCCATCCATAATTGCCCACGTTTGGATTGGCTAGAAGCCACATAAACGTGCCCATTCCCCATAGCGCAGTACCAAACAAGAAATCATGGATGTTGAATGCGATGTCGAATTTAGACAGCCATGCTGCTTCAGCAAAATGAATGCCCATGCCTAACAATATTAATCCTAGCGCCTTAGCCGACGACACTTTCCATTGATGCTGACGAATAAGGAAACCCAAGGTGACCATCAATGTGCTGAAGAACGGGCCGTTACGGGTAAAGAAAGGTGCTTCCAGTCCAGTCAGGCTTGTATAACTTCCCGCTAAAACACCGTAGATGTAGAGTGCAATTGCGAGAGGCAATAAAAGTCTATCGAGCTTCATCTCAACCATCAAAGCGATGATCAAAACTGCAAACACTAAAGCTGGAATAAACCACAAGTGCACTAAACCGCCCTCTAAGAAAGAGTTGAGCGGTGTGCTCATTAAAAAGCCCCAGTAACCTTGACGTTCGCCCAGATAACCGAGCTCTTCAACCCTAGCGAGGTTGAATGGCATCACTAAGCAAATGATGCTCCATGCCAACCAAACCTTAAGCAGTGGTTTAGAGTAATTAATGACGGTTTGCCACGGGGAGGCAGTCAGCTTGGGCTGAATCAGATAACCTGAAATTAGAAAGAACAGAGGTACTGCAAAGCGCGCGGCTTGATTAAGAATGTAACCAATCCATGGCACGTCATTAATTTGCCAATAAGTAAGGGCCATTTGGCCATGTAAGCCAATGATCGCCAAGATAGCAATCACTCGACCCAACTCGATACTGGCGATGCGTTGTGAAGGCGTATTTTGAACGGAAGACATATCAGATCTCTAAGAAAATTTTCGTAGAATCTAGCAGCCTTTCTGTTGAGCCAGTTAGCGCTAAATCAAGGGTTGCGACCTTTATATGAAGGCTTGTATTGATTTTTTGAAGCCTGTCGCAGCTATATTAAATCCATTGCAGTAAGTGCAAAAATACCAAGCGTACAAGTGATAAGCGATCCCATTGTTGTGAGTGCGATAATATTGGCAGCGAGCGTTGCATTTCCACCCATTGCACGTGCCATGACGTAACTCGCGGCTGCGGTTGGCGCTGCACTCATCAGGAAAATAAGACCAAGATCGAGCCCTTCAAAGCCCAAGACCAGTGCTGCTACAGTAATAAGCAAGGGTGAAACAATGAGTCGGTAACTTGAGGAAAACCAAGTCGCGAGTTTCTCTTGTTTGAGAGAGCTGATATCCAATGAACCACCTGTACAAAGTAAAGCCAAAGGCAATGTCATTTTTGCCAAGTATTGCCCAGCGTCAGTGACCATCTTAGGGATTGGAATAGACAATGCGTAACAGAAAACACCGAGGAAAATGGCGATAATCAGAGGGTTCTTGGTTATCGATTTGGCGATAGCTTGAATGGCTTTATCGCCGGTGTCTGTGCCTTTAGGAGTTAGGGCAATCACCGCTTGAATGTTGTAGAGCACTGTAATGGATGCAACATAGATAGCGGCCAGTGCCACGCCTTGGTTGCCATAGATATTGGCGACATACGCTAGACCTATGATGCCCGTATTAGCCCGAAAGCCACCTTGGATGATGACGCCTTGGTCCTTCGAATCTCTAAACAACAGCTTGGTCGAGAGGGTAGCAATCAAGAAAAAAGCGAAATTAGCGGCTAAAGCAAATAACACTAAGGTGCTGCTTGCAGAGAAGTCATGTTCGGACTGAACAATACTCAAGAACAGCATTGCAGGTAAGGTGATTTGAAAAACAATTTTAGAGGCGACATCAATGAAGTTGTCATTGATTAAGCCAATTCGCTTGAGCATCACACCAAGAAACAACATCAAACAAATAGGGCCTGTTACTGACGCCGAAAACGCAAACTGTTCCCAAAGTGTGTTCATTATTTTTCCTTAAATTTAGCCAACTTCAATATCCTTTGAATACTGTCGCATTTTTCCACAATTTTTTGAGAAGAGAAATTGAATCCCAATAGATAAGTAAAAATCTTTGAAAAAAAGAACGAACGTGCTAAAAATAACGCATCAGATTTATCCTTGGTGAATAATGAGTAAAGGAAAGATAACCAAAGAGTATATTTTGAGTCATGCATTCGCACTTGCGAGTGAAAACGGGCTTGAGAGTTTGACGATTGGCGAATTAGCCAAACAGTGTGGCATGTCTAAGAGTGGCCTGTTTGCGCACTTCAACTCTAAGGAGAACCTGCAGCTCTCTGTACTCGAATATTCCAACGCTATATTCACTGAGCGGGTCATCATTCCAGCAAGAGAGCTTGGTGATGCTGACATTGAAGCGAAGTTAAAACAGTTGCTCGATAACTGGCTGGGTTGGAACCATTCGTTTCAAGGCAGCTGCATGTTTATTGATGCGTGGAAAGATGCTGGTAGTGAAACGTCTGTGATTCAGAAAGCGCTGCAGAAAACCATTTCGGTTTGGATTGACTACTTGACGATTCAGGTAGCAAAAGCGGTTGAGAGTCAGCAGTTCAGATCCGACTTAGATCCAAAACAGGCAACTTTTGAGCTATATGGTCTTTATCTGAGCGCGAACTTGTTTTACTCGTTACGAGGCCAACAAGCGAGCCACACGCATTTTTGGAGCGGTGTAGAGCGCTTAATCGCTAGCTGGAAAGCGGCTTAACTCGCGTCTAACAATTTTAAGAGAAGTGGCGGCAAGCACGTGTACACAGCTTTGCCCCATTTTTTATACTAACAAATAGCACGGTCGTTCGTTTTTTCTGGCCGAGCTCGATCCGCCAATGAAGATGGCGATACAAGGAATGGTCATGAGTGACAAAATCTACTTTAATACATCGAACAAATTCAGCTTCAAGCGCAGCCTGATTGGTGCAACAACCAACCTGCACTACATCTTAGCGCCGAGCCATGCAAAGAAAACAGCGCGTAAGTTATTGCTCACGCCAATGCGTACCGAGCAGAAAAATGCAGATCCACAAGGGTTGATCAAGAGTGAAGTCAAAGGCCGCGATGGCGTTCTAAAAACTTACTCTCTAGGTACTGGGCCAGTTTGGGTATTAACTCATGGTTGGTCAGGGACTGCGAGTCAGTTCTTTCCTTTGATGGAACACATCGCAGCTAAAGGTTTTACCGCTCTGGCTTACGATCACCCGGCGCATGGCGGCAGCGATGGCGTGCATGGTCATATTCCGGCGTTTGTGAACGGCCTTGAGGCGATTCTTGACTCGGTGGGTGAAGTGGCAGGCTTAGTTGGTCACAGCATGGGTACCGCTTCTGCGTTGGAATGTAAGCACGTTAAATTGGAAAACAAACCATTGTTGCTGATTGCACCTGTATTGGATTACCTCGATAACCTGTTCGGCAGCGTTGCTCGTTCAGGGTACTCAATGAAGTTGTTTGAGGCGGTAGTGGGAGAAGTAGAAGAACAGTTTAATTACCCAATCCAGTCTGTCGATCCCTATGGCAAGCTCGCGCTGCGTCAGTCTCAGACAATCATTGTGCATGATGAGCAAGACAAGTTTACTAAGTTCGATGTGTCGCAGCGTGCAGCGAATGAAATGGATCGCGTTGCTTTGATTGCTACTCGAGGGCAAGGTCATGGGCGAGTAATGAAGTGCCCGCAAGTGTTTGAGAGCTTTGATACCTTGATTGGCTAGGTTTAGTTAATCAATTCGGTAATACGTAGGTTTAGAAAACAAACAACAAAAAGGCCAACCAGATATATCTGGTTGGCCTTTGCTTTTAGGTGTTTAGTAAGTATTCAGCTAAAGCCTATTTTTAGTTAGCACAGTTTGCTGGGCCAATCTCTTTCCATACGCCCCACTCGCCAGAGTTAACTGGGTCATCACCTTTAGTCCACCATTTTGCTTCCCAAACCTTACCGGCTTGAGTCACTTGGTCGCCGCCAGTGTATACTGCACTTGAATCCCAAGCGTTAGTACACGTACCACCGTCTGTGGTTTTCTTAAGAACTTTCACTGATGCAGCTGCGACTGATGAATCTGTACCGTCACTTACGGTCACAGAGAAGTTCAGAATAGTGTCTTGCGTGTATTCTGCTGCAACAAAGCTTACTGAAGCGCCTTGTACTGTTGCATCGATACCTGCAGGTACATCCCATGTGAAGGTTAGTGTGTCTTGATCGGCATCGCTAGACGCAGATGCATCCACGACCACAACGTCACCCGCATTGACTTCAGCCGGAGCCGTAACCACTGCAACTGGTGCTGTGTTAACTGGACCTGTATCTTTTGGGTTGACCGTTACAACAACCGTGTCCGTTGACGTTGCGCCTTCGTTGTCCGTTACTGTTAGACTGAAGGTCAGCGTTTCTTGCTGAGTAACTTCAACAACATCGAAGCTTGCAACCGCGGCATTCGCGTTAGTCAGTGTTACTGCTGTGCCGCTTACTTGAGACCAAGCGTAGCTCGCAATTATGCCATCACTGTCTTTTGAAGCGCTGCCATCTAGAGAAACAGAAGCAGGGCCTTCAACAGATTGGTCTGCACCTGCTGATGCGGTTGGTTTCTTGTTCACAGGCTCTGTAGTGCCACCAGCTAAACCCTCGTGCATCGCATTTAGGATGTCGCCGTTATCTGCATCAATTTCCCAAGAGAACAGACCTGCAAGGCCAAGGCTACGTACGTAAGCACCTTTTGCTTTAACCGAGCGGTCGTCATCAAACGTGATTAGCTGACCGGAAGTGCGGTTCCAAACGTATGGCGCTTCTGCCATTTCGTCGTAGCCATATTCGAAGCCATTGATGCCTTGGTTGTTGGCGCCAAGCATGTTCGCTTTAATGCCTTTGTAGTCGATAACGCCATCTTCCCAAACACCTTGTGCGGTGCTGCCTTTCAGTTTGCCATTTCCGACACCTGTCATAGGGTCGCTTGGATCAGAAAGTGTTGATGGTAATACGCCTTCCCAACCACGACCGTACATTGCTGTACCTACGACAAGTTTGTTAGCTGGAACACCTTGCTGAAGCAGTAATTGGATACCGTTGTCAGTGGTATAAGCTGGGCCTGTGTATGGTTTGCCATTTTCATCAATGCCTGAGCCATCACACTGACCAGGACGCATGAAGTTACCGCAGTTTAATGCTGTCTGGTGACCTAACACGTTGTTCCAACCGCCGTAGAAGTCGTAAGTCATCGCAAAGATGTAGTCCATGTACTGGATAGCATCACCGTAGTCCACATCCTCAATTTTATCGTGACCAACACCGATCGCTGAGGTGAGTTCGTAAGTGCGACCATTTTCAGCTTCTAGTTCATCTAGCATTGCACGTAGCTCTGCCATCAATGCGATATAAGCTGGGCCATCATTTACTGGGTCACCAAGATCTGGCGCTGCACCGCCACCACCAGGGAATTCCCAGTCAATATCTACACCGTCATAGAATTTCCATGTGTTCAGGAATTTTTTAACCGATGCCACAAAGGTGTCTCGGTTCGCTTTGGTTGTGAAATCGAAGAATGGGTCAGACAGCGTCCAACCACCAATCGATGGGATGATCTTCAAATCAGGATTACGCTGTTTTAGCGCCATCATCATTGCGTAATTACCTTTGATCGGTGAGCTGTATTCGTGGCCCGCTTGAGGGAAGCTTTTCTGGAAAGCGGCCCATGGGTCATGAATCACCACTTCGTAATCATTAACACCCTGACAAGCTGTCATTAGTGCGTTGTAGCTGTTTCCACCTACCGATTTCACTGATTCGTTAGGACCACAAATTGGGATGAAGCCATAAAGGATGTGGGTCAAGTTATCAGCGGGTAGGTTATCAACGGTGTAATCACGACCATAGATACCCCACTCAACAAAGTAAGTACCCACTACTGTGTTTGGAGCGGTGTTGTAGGACTTGTTATTTGGATCGATATTCATTGCTAGTGGTGCTAAGTGCGCACCATCCGTATCGGCAATCGTGATTTTAGCGGGTGCGCTTTTACTACAACCCGTTTCGTCACATGCTTCGATTTCCATATCAAACAAACCGCCCTGACCGTATTCGAATGAAGCGGTAGTTTGGCTGCCAGTGATTGGGCCGGTTGCAACCTTAACGCCATCAAAGTAGATGTTGTACGTGTTTCCTGACGTTCCGCTCCACTGATTAAACTTAACGTCGACCTTTGCTTTGTCGTGATACTTAACCATTTGGTTGTAGCCAGAAGTGGTTTCCATCGCGAGTTCAATTTTAGAAAACTGTAGGTTGTTGGAACCGTACATATCGATGCTAGGTGCTGTTGGAGCAGCTAATGCTGTACCAGATAGCGCTAGAGCAATGCTCGCAGCACAGGTATTAAAACGAATCATACTATTTCTCTCATTCCTTGAAGGTTACGAGAGCCAAATGGCCCCATAAGTTGCTCCGATCACTTTTGAAGGAGCTTCCCCGTCAGTATTCGAGAGAGTTTTAATTTCATAACTGAAAATAAATCTGTTTTCGATGGACAACTAAAAAATTGTATCTTGTTACAAATTTGTTGCTTAGTGAGTGAGAGGTCGAGTCCATGTTTTATAAAATGAAATGTCACCTAGCATGAAAATCTCATATGTGAAATTGCACGACATGAAGTTATGTAAAAATGCGACTAGCTGCATGAAAATATCGTGACGTTGAAGCAAGATCACGAATTAGTGGCGAGTAGATGGGAAGCTTAAAGAGTGTTGACGGAGTAATTGGGGCTACTGAAGGCTATCTTTTGAATTGCTCGGCCAATGAGGCGCGTCTTTGTTGCATCACGCTGTGACTTTCAGCGGTAGCAGTATGTTCAAAACCTTCTTTGATAAATTGCTGGGCGGGTGTGCTTGGCTCCAGTCGCTTTAGGCGAGGTGAGTCGTAGGTGCCACTGATGGTGTAAACCCTTGGACCTGAACCTGTATTTATCGTGACGATTTTACCGTCAAAATCAAACGAAGTCGTGATGAGGCGATGATTCATCATCACACCTTTATCTGAGAGGGTAAGGATATCGGTATTGTACGGTGGAGCGCCAATCTCTATCCAAGTACCATGCACATTGCTTGGACTGACGGATTTTTGGTGAGCTTGATAGGCGAAACAACCAGCGGTAACGGCAATCATAAAGCCAACTAATAGCAATCCGTAAAGTAACGAGTTGGCAAATAGATCTCTGCTTTTAGTGGTTTTTTTTGCCATTATCTCTTCATTTCTTCGCTTGTACCGTTCTTAAGTCTATAAATTAAAATCTTAGTTTGCAAAGGTTGTTATAAGAGTTAGAAGCAGGATCCAATGTTCAAATAAATTGGCTTGCGTTGATGATTCTTAGCGTGCTGCTGTTGCCATTTACCGAGTAAATGAGTTTGGGTTTCAGTAAATCTTCAGCTATGCGTATTTATTTCTTGTAGGAAAGTCGCGAATTGGTTAAAACAATTATCACCTAAATTTACGTAAGGCTTATTCGTTGAGCCCAAAACTGCAATTTAAAGACAACAAGGAAGTACAATGATTAAAGAAAACACATACTTTGAAGGTGGCGTTAAATCGTTAGCGTTTAATCAATCTGGCGCTGATGTGAGTGTTGGTGTGATGGCGGCTGGCGAATATACCTTCGGTACGGCTGCTCCTGAAAAGATGACCGTGGTTAAAGGCGCTCTGATTGTAAAACGTGTTGGCGATGACGACTGGACTACATACCAATCTGGAGAATCTTTTGACGTTGCGGGCGATTCTTCTTTCGACCTGCAAGTAAAAGAAGCAACGGCTTACTTGTGTGAGTACCTATAAGAAGCCTGAAATTTACTTCTGCTTAATAAGAAAAAACCACGCTCTAGGAGCGTGGTGAATAAGTGATAATAACCGGCAGTGGATAGTGTCACTTGTTTTACAGTCATCAAATGGACGACCAAATTCGTTGTCCGTTGCTCAATCTCTTCAGTACTTTTTTCAAAGCCCAAAGCCCAAAGCCCAAAGCCCAAAGCCCAAGCATTAGTAAGTGTCAAAAACGCCGTTGTTGTAGTCCTGAATAGTTTGTTCAATCTCTTCCATCGAGTTCATGACGAACGGACCATAATGTACAACTGGCTCATTAATCGGTTGACCAGCAAAAATCAACACCCCTGAATCTTCTAAGCTACTCAAAGAAAGTAGTTCAGCTTTGGTCAGTAATGCAAGTTGACCTTGGTTGATGACCTTACCACCGTTCTGAATGCTGCCTCGGTACACGTAAGCCATGGCATTGTGCGTTGCCTCTGTGCCTAAGGAAACTTCTTGGCCTGAACGAGAACGCCAGTCTGCGACGCTTAATGGCACACCTGTCTTTTGCAGTGGACCTTGTGCTCGCAAAGTTGCTGAGTCAGCTTGTTTATGTAATTCAAACCCACCGGCAATGACTCGTAATAAACCGCCTTTTTCACTTTGATGTTCAGCAATACTTTGACTTTGGAAGTCGTGGTACTGCGCAGGCTGCATTTTGTGTGTTGATGGTTGGTTTATCCAAATCTGAAAACCATGAAGTGCACCTTCCTCCATCATCGGCATTTCACTGTGAATAACCCCACGACCAGCCGCCATCCATTGCGCACCACCGCTACGAAGTTCTCCAATATTTCCCATGTGATCTTTATGTTGGAAGTGACCTTGCAGCATATAGGTCAGCGTCTCTATCCCACGGTGAGGGTGAGGAGGAAAGCCGCCAACATAGTCTTTGCTTTCATCCGATTTGAGTTCATCAATCATTAAAAATGGAGAGAAGCGTTTGTTGTTAAAACCAGCAACTCTTTGGATTTTAACTCCATCGCCATCAGACGTGGCATGGGCTGAGATTACATGTTCTACGGTTCTTACATTCGACATATTGAAACCCTCATAAGTTTGAATAGGTCTAGTGTATGGAATTAAATTTATAAAGAAGATGGTGCTGCGTTGAGTGACTTATTCGAAAATTTTGAACAGGTAACAATATGAAATTAAGTCTATACTCAATATAGGTTAGACCGCCAAGGAGGCCGCTATGGCAGTACAACAAAAACATGGCGAAAGGCATGGTCGAATGGGCTTTGAGAATGACTTTACGACAGAACAAGGTCAGCGCTTTACTGAGGTTGCGAATAACGCGGTGAAACGTCGCATCAAAAAGCGCGAAGTGGAAGCGCCTTTTGTGCATTCGGCAAAGGAATCTGCGTTGAAAACCGTCACAAGATCTAAGTGGGAAAACCGAAGCCGAGTTAGGCAAGTGGTTTGGATTATTGTTATTGGTCTTGTCAGCTTATGGGCGATGTATATGGCTGGCTAACGTTGGCGAGTCTTTAACAAGGTAACATTGTTTCCCTTTATTCCTGCTTCAAGCCCCTGTTCAATTTCAGTCGAGTCAGGTTTATCCATCGGACACTCCTCTATTAACGTAGAAACAGGGTTGTCATGATAATAAGCGTAACGGTTCTTGCCTGAATGTTTCGCTATATACATGGCTTTGTCGGCACATCTTGTCAATTCATGTAAATCTTGAGCATCTTGCGGATACAGTGATACACCGACGCTGAGAGTCAGCTCTTTTATTCTCTCGTTGGTCTGGCAACCGCTCTCAAACAATCCACAGATCCTGTCTAGAATACCATCGAGATCTTTTTTGGTGGGAATATCGTAGAGCATCAGCACAAACTCATCTCCGGCAAAGCGTGCGATGGAATAGTCGTGTTCGTGGCTTTTTCGATCTCGGGTTCGAATATTGTTGCTTAGACGGTTAGCAAAGTGTTGTAGAACACTGTCGCCGACATCGTGACCATAACTGTCGTTGATGCCTTTGAAATCATCAATATCTAAGAAGACCAAGGCGGTAAGTGATCGCTCACTATCGACAGTGGCAAGCTTTTCGATAGCCCAACGTTCAAAGCTCCATCGGTTGGCAAGCCCTGTGAGTTGGTCTCGATAAGCCAAGTCCTCAATCCCTTCTTTATACAAACGCTGAATGTAGCTTACTGCTTTGGTGTAGTAGTAAGCGGAGGTATGACACACCAAGCTCATGGTAAACAAGCTAAGAATAAAGCGATGTGTGCTGTTAAAAGGTAGAGAAAAATTATTGGGTAATGCAGTAATTAGCGTGCTTATGAATAGGCAAAAAGAGGTGCTTAGGATGACGCCAATTCTAAAATCGTTGATGAAGATTACGGCTGCTAAAATCGGGTAAAGCCAAAGTATGCGATCGGGAATGGCATAGCTGTATAAAAACAGGATGACGCCTTGCACAAGCAGTACACAGCTAAGAATTAACTCTGAATACTCAGGATTGAAGACCTTTCTTACATAAATCGCATTGGCGATAGCGATAAAAGCAAAACATAGCTCAAACATTGATAGGGTGTAGTGCTGCCCCTGAAAGTAAGCCCATGTGTAAAAGATGAAGAGTGCGGCTGCAGTCATTGAAAAGGAGTAGACGATTTTTTGTTTTCGGGTAGAGCGGATATCCGCCATCTCTTCAAGGTGCCTTCCTACAAGCCTGTTCATGTGATTTGTGCCACTAATTTTGATAATGGTATTAATACTAGATTAAATAATGGGCTACGAAGAGCCTTAGCTGACCATTTAATGTGACTATTATCAAGATTTCATATGAAAGGTTAATTAACGCATTCTAAATGGTGATAGATATCACTAATGGTGCAGCTCGCCAAAAGCAAGCGGACGATTATGTGCTTGCTTTCCAAAGATTTACTCCACATAGTTCTTTTGCCATCAGATTAAAGAGAGACCATTTATGTTAATTACGTTCAGTTGTAAGGCACACGCTAGCGTCACGATGTTTGGTGAAGTCGGCCTTCAGTTTATCAAAATGCTTGGACATAGTGGTGCGATCCCGGGAGCGATTGATGCTTCAGAGGTTCCTCAAGCGTTGAATAATTTGCGCACCGCGATCGCTGCGGAGCAAAGCCAAGCTCTAGATCAAGATGATATCGATGATGACAACAAAGATGAGGTTGTTGAAGCGCCAGTAAACATCGGTAGTCGAGCTTTTCCATTGGTGGAGCTATTGAAAGCGGCTATTAAAGAAGAATGTGAAGTGATGTGGGAAGACGGTAGCGGAAAGCGTTTGTAAGATCAGCGTGGAGCTAAGTTTGATGGATAAAACCAGCATTAAGTTGAGAGCTTAGTAAGTAAATATAGAATGCTGGCTTTGTTATAGAGCTGAGTTAACTCACTTTGTTGAAGCGAATAGATTGCAGTTTCGTCTCTGAACCATCGATGTATGCATAGCTGTCGATAATCCATAACTTGTCACTCACCATTGCCAACTCTAGGCGCACATCCGCACTGTTTATGTCTTGGTAAATAATGTCTTGAATGTTAGTTGGGTAGAAGTTGTAACGGTTTGCTTGAGGCTGGTGTTCGCCAGCGAAGTTTACCGACACGTCCGTTGCATCGTTTATTACATCTAACTGGTAACCTTGCTCTGCTGTGTAGGAAAAGTGCGCTGATAGCTCTACGCCTTGTGGATTTTCAATGTTGATATTCGCTTGGCTAATGCTCGCTAGGCTACCCGTAGCTTGTAAACTGTCGATATTGCTGTTGGTATCAACATGGTTACGAATAGTAACGTTCCACTCGCCAATGAAGTTATTAAGCTCTTGCCAGTTTTGCTCCGTCGTTTCCGCACTCGTTGGGTTTGCTACTTGTGTACCACCAGTTTGTGCAATTGCCTCGTTACGGCTGTCATGGCGGATATTTTCTCGGTTGTTCTGAATATCGTTACTCGCCCCTGCAACACCTCCAGCCAAACCACCAACGACAGCTCCTTGGACAGCTAAGTCCGCCTCACCTGTTAGCGCGCCCAATGTTAAACCCAACAGAGCACCACCCACTGCACCTTGTTTAGTGCTTGCGTTTGGATCATCTTCACCAGGCGTTACACACCCAGTAAGTAGAGGAAGAGAGATAGCAGCAGTCAGTGATGCTTTAGTCAACGAGTTCATAAGTTCGGCCCTAAAAGATGTACAAATAAAGAGCAAAAACTTTATCAAGGGATTGTCAGAATAAAATTATGAACAGTGTTTTATTTGTTGCGAAGTGTTTCAGAAAGAGTGTTGAAATTGGTCCGTTAGCGTGACAGTCGATAATTTTGTTATCGTAATATCAATGCATAACAGACCGTAAACAAAGTGATGATGTTCACGCTTTCTGGGTTCCCTATTGTTAACTAGGAATATTTCCTAGTTGTTCTAAGACGCTCTCTCATGCGGTTGATTTTTAGACTTCTTATTATTTCGTTATCAGTAACAAAGAGTGCATGGACGGAAATACGTCGTGCAGACCTCACAAATAATAAGAGAGTTCACAATGTTAAAGTTTCTAGATCAGGTTCGAAAACCGACACTGGATCTTCCAGTCGAAACTAGAAGAAAAATGTGGTTTAAGCCCTTCCTACAATCTTACCTAGTCGTGTTCATTGGTTATCTAACCATGTATTTGATCCGTAAGAACTTCAATGTTGCGCAAAACGACATGATTTCTACTTATGGACTATCGATGACGGACCTCGGTCTTATCGGTCTGGGTTTCTCTATTACTTATGGCATCGGTAAGACAGTCGTTTCCTATTATGCCGATGGTAAAAACACTAAGCAGTTCCTACCATTCATGCTTGTCCTTTCGGGTATTGCGATGCTGGGCTTCAGCTTCAGTATGGGCGGCGGCAGCGCTAGCTTATTCTTGATGGTTGCTTTCTACGCGTTGAGTGGTTTTTTCCAAAGTACGGGTGGTCCATCGAGTTATTCGACCATTACTAAGTGGACGCCTCGTAATAAGCGTGGTTCATACTTGGGACTTTGGAACATGTCACATAACGTGGGTGGCGCAGGTGCAGCAGGCGTAGCTCTATTTGGTGCTAACTACCTATTTGATGGCAATGTGATTGGTATGTTCGTGTTCCCATCTATCATCGCGATTGTGGTTGGTTTTATTGGTATGCGTTTTGGTAGTGACTCTCCAGAAGCATACGGTTTAGGTACGGTTGAAGAGCTGTTTGATGAAGAAGTGAGCGAAGAAGATACCGCAGCCGAAGAAAATCAAATGACTAAGAAAGAGATCTTTGTTGAATACATCCTTAAAAACAAAGTGATCTGGTTGCTCTGCTTCGCGAATATCTTTTTATACATTGTTCGTATCGGTATCGATCAGTGGTCTACCGTTTATGCGTATCAAGAACTCGGTCTATCAAAAGAAACGGCTATTTCAGGTTTCACGCTGTTTGAAGTTGGCGCACTGGTCGGCACACTAATGTGGGGTTATTTATCAGACCTTGCAAATGGACGCCGTGCTTTAGTTGCTTGTGTATCGCTAGCTCTGATCATTGTTTCTCTAGAGTTCTACCAACATGCGACGAGTGAGTTCATGTACTTAGCGTCACTGTTTGTGCTTGGCTTCCTAGTGTTCGGTCCTCAGTTGTTAATTGGTGTTGCCGCGGTAGGTTTTGTTCCTAAGAAAGCGATCAGTGTTGCGGATGGTGTAAAAGGTACATTTGCTTACTTAATTGGTGACAGCTTTGCCAAACTTGGCCTAGGTATGATTGCGGATGGAACGCCTATTTTTGGCTTAACAGGTTGGAAAGGAACGTTCGCAGCACTCGATACTTCAGCGGCTATTTGTATCGCACTGCTGCTATTCGTTGCGGTTGCCGAAGAGAAGAAGATTCGCCACGCTAAGAAAATGCACTTAGCGTCTCAAAACGCGTAGCGAGCCTCAAATGCTTTATTGGTTTAAAGCATGTGAGATCATACCAATCGTTAGTTCGATTCAGTATCATCTCTATTAATAAACTTCATTTTAGATAGCTCCTGTTGGGGCTATTTTTCTTTCTTACTCTTAATTTTGGCTAATATCATGATTAATGTTGCGCTTGTTGATGACCACGTCATTGTTCGATCTGGCTTTGCTCAATTACTCAGTCTTGAAGCTGATATTACGGTAGTGGGTGAATTCAACTCTGCGGCAGAAGCGCGTCTCGGATTGCCAAGTTGTCACCCTGATGTCGTGATCTTAGATATCTCAATGCAAGATGAAAGTGGCCTGAGCTTATTGGAAGAGATTCCATCAGGCATTGCCAGCATAATGCTAAGCGTTCATGACTCTCCGGCGATGGTGGAGAAGTCGTTAGAGTTAGGAGCCAAAGGTTATCTTAGCAAACGTTGCAGTCCTGATGAGTTAATCCAAGCCGTACACACGAGTGCAAATGGTGGCTGCTATCTAACGCCAGATATCGCTATCAAGCTTGCGACACCAATGAAAAATAAAGCCTCTTTAAATCAGTTAACTCGCAGAGAAAGCGAAGTGTGCCAGTTATTGGCTACGGGGCTCGATGTAAAATCTATTGCCGTTGAGTTAGGGGTTAGCCATAAAACGGTGCATGTACATCGTGCAAATGCGATGGACAAACTCAATGTTAAGAACAACGTTGAGTTAGCGAAATTGTTCACTCAAGATCAGTACTGATGCGTTCCTATCTCGCCACCTCCCTATGCGGGACTTTTATGGCTGGCTGTGCATGGTTTTGTTTATGGGTTATCGCCTTCTATTTCATCAATGACCCTGAATTGGCCATTCTGCTTTTCCCATTTTCACTTCGACTGGGAATGACTCTGCACACTCGCACACACTATTGGCCTGCTATCTACATTGCAGAGTGGGGGCTTGCGATCGCTTTGGCGTTATTACTTGATGAGCCTCAATGGTTGACGATACTCATCGCCAGTGGATTGAGTATTCCTGCCACTCTCATTGCCAAGCGCTATTATTCTGGTGACCAGAATCGTCACTTGTTAGTGATGGCTAGCTTAATCATGGTCACAGCATTCATTAATGTAGCCGTAGTGGGTTCTCATGCGCCGGCCGTTTACATGGTGTGGTTGGTGAGTATCACCGGCGGTCTGATGCTGGTGCCGATGTGTTATCTAGTCTGGAACTACCTATTCCAGAACAAGTGGGCGCCATTGAGCTCTTACTTAATCAACAATGTCGTTGAGTTCAAAATCCGTCACATCGCATTATACAGCGTCTTGTTGGTCGCCAGTATTTTGATACAAACCAGTTTGCCTGATGAGCTAAGGCGTTTTGCCCCGTTCTGTATGGCCATTCCCATTATCTTGCTCGCCGTTCGTTACGGATGGCAAGGCGCTTTGCTTGCAACAATGCTAAACAGTGTCGCGTTGATTGCTGCTCACAGTGGAACATCTAAACTCGAAATTACCGATTTACTCTTGTCTCTGTCTGCTCAAACCATCACCGGTATTTTGCTTGGCCTTGCGGTCCAAAAACAAAAAGATCTCAATGCGAAACTACGAAGTGAGCTCTCCAGAAATCAAAACCTTTCACGCCAGTTAGTGACAGCTGAAGAATCGGTTCGTCGTGATATTGCGCGTGAGCTGCACGATGAAATCGGCCAAAACATTACGGCAATTCGGACGCAGGCAAGCATTATTAAACGCATCGATGCCGCTGAGATGAGTGTTCGTTGTGCGGGTACGATTGAGTCATTGTCTTTGAATGTTTATGACACCACTAAACGTCTACTTACAAAACTAAGACCTAAGATGTTGGACGACCTTGATCTAAAAGATTCTGTTGAACAGCTTATTCGGGAAATGGAATTCTCGGATCACGGCGTTGATATCCAGTTAGATTGGCAAGGTGATTACTCGTGTTTGAGTGACACGCTCAAGGTCACTATCTTCAGGCTGTGCCAAGAATCCTTAAACAATGCCCATAAATACGCACGTGCGAGCGAGATTAAAATTGAACTGATTTTAGATGATCTGGCCTATCTTCGTATCACAGACAATGGCGTTGGATTTACAGCGCAAGATCTTCTTAAAGGAATGGGTGTTCGCGGTATGCAAGAGCGTGTTCAAGCGCTTGGTGGAACAATGACAATTAACGCTAGTGGCTCCTCTTCGGG
Organism: Vibrio sp. 070316B; assembly: GCF_013114115.1. Taxonomy (NCBI): domain Bacteria; kingdom Pseudomonadati; phylum Pseudomonadota; class Gammaproteobacteria; order Vibrionales; family Vibrionaceae; genus Vibrio; species Vibrio sp. 070316B. The sequence goes on from NZ_VTYC01000002.1 coordinate 305,129, forward strand.
TACCGATATCAGCGTTACATTACCTAAAGTGTGAGAACGAATATGTTTGGATTTCTGCGCTCAACTACGTCAAAGAGTCATGCTCTAACCGATGATGAGGTTAATCAGAGTTATCGCTATTGGCGCCTTCATATTATGATAGGGATGTATGTCGGCTATGCGGGTTTTTACTTCACTCGTAAAACCTTTAATTACGCTGCGCCTGCCATGATCACAGACCTTGGTTTGGATAAAGGCGATATTGGCTTAATTGGTACGCTCTTTTATCTTTCTTATGGCTTGTCGAAATTTATCTCAGGCACAATATCGGATCGTTCAAACCCTCGTTACTTCATGGGGCTTGGCCTAATCGCGACTGGCTTGATTAATATTGCATTTGGCTTTTCTAGTTCGCTCGCGGCTTTCATCTCGCTTTGGGTGCTGAATGCATGGTTTCAAGGTTGGGGCTGGCCATCATGTTCTAAGTTACTGACGACCTGGTATTCCCGTTCTGAAAGAGGTTTTCGTTGGGCTATATGGAATACAGCACATAACGTTGGTGGAGCGCTTATCCCTATTCTTGTGGGTTATCTGACGCTGCAATTCAGTTGGCGAGCGGGTTTTATCTGGCCGGGTGTGATTGGTGTTTTTATCGGTCTTATCGTTTGCTGGCGTTTACGTGACAAGCCCACCACCATGGGGCTTCCGACGGTAGGTAAGTGGCGCAGTGATCATTTGGAGTTGGCGCAGGAGAGCCATGGACAAGGGCTAAGCTATCGAGAAATCCTGAAAACCTATGTGTTCAGCAATAAGTACATTTGGTTACTCGCCTTTAGCTATGTGTTGGTTTACATCGTAAGAACGGCAGTTAACGACTGGGGTAATTTATATCTCACCGAAGAACACAATTACAGTTTGATCAACGCCAACGCTGCCTTGTCTCTGTTTGAGATTGGCGGTTTCGTTGGTTCACTTGTTGCTGGATGGGGATCGGATAGGCTGTTTGGTGGTAACCGAGGTCCAATGAACATCCTGTTTGCGATTGGCATCTTCCTTTCGGTATCGGCTTTATGGCTTATGCCCTTAACCAACTTTGTGTTTCAAGCGGCTGGGCTATTTTGCGTTGGCTTTTTTGTTTTTGGCCCTCAAATGCTCATTGGTATGGCGGCGGCTGAATGTTCGCATAAAGATTCTGCCGGGGCGGCGACAGGCTTTGTTGGTTTGTTTGCTTACATGGGCGCGGCACTCTCTGGTTATCCATTGGCGCTCGTTCTAGAAACTTACGGCTGGAGTGGGTTCTTCATTACCATTTCAACTTGTGCTGCTGTTATTGGGCTGCTTCTACTGCCTTTCTTACAAGCACAATCTCCCCAGAAAAATGCAGAGGCTCGCTCTGGTTTTTAAGGGGCCTCTCGATAACAAGATAGCCACTAGTGTTTATATTAAGATGCTTGTATCGCTGCTGTAACCAGTGCGATACAAGCGGCTATCTTATTTCAGTGCTTTCTTGTCGTGACATTTAAATGTGACTCTTTTCACGCTTTTCATTTATCCCCCCTGTTTCTAAGAATTTTTCCTAACACGTCTAAGACCTCATCTCATGTGGGTTTTGGTCGCCTTCTGTAGCCTTTCTAATTTATTTACCTTATTAGAATTAGCTCTCTGAATTGTGTTCAAAGGGCTCATTACGGAAAGCGCCATGTCACTCAGCCATTTCTCAGAACACTCATTTTTCCCAATGGAAAACACCATCCAGAATTATGCATGGGGGAGTATTTCTTCGATACATGAACTGTTTGGCTTTAAGAATGAGTCACAAGAGCCGCAAGCGGAAGTTTGGATGGGAGCGCATCCGAAGGGCTGCTCAATGGTCAAGCTGGACCAACATTTGGTGCCGCTATCTGAGCTGATTAACAAGAATAAACCGGCTTATTTGTCTACTGATATTGCGCAGGAGTTCGGTGAACTGCCGTTTTTGTTTAAGATCTTAGCGGCAGAAAAAGCACTATCGGTTCAGGTCCATCCAAACAAGCGCCAAGCTGAAATTGGCTTTGCGAGAGAGGAACTGGCCAGCATTCCTCTGACTGCAGGGCACCGCAATTACAAAGACTCGAACCACAAACCTGAATTGGTCTACGCGATCACTGAATATCAAGCGATGAATGGCTTTCGTGAATTCAATGAAATATTAGGTTTGTTCAAAAAGTTGGATTCGAGCGAGCTGGCTGGTTTGGTTGAAGAGTTTGGCAACCAACTTGACTCTCACGGTTTAGAAGTGTTTTTTCGTGATCTGCTAACCTTGAATGACCAACGTAAACACCGCGCATTAGAACAACTTCTGACTTACGCAGTCGCTCACCAAGGTCAATCTGAGTTTGCTTTGGTTACTGAGCTTAGCCACCAGTACCCGAATGATATCGGTTTGTTTTGCGTTCTGCTGCTTAACTTGATCACACTACAGCCGGGTGAAGCGATGTATTTGAATGCAAACACTCCGCACGCATACATCAAGGGGACCGGGCTCGAGATCATGGCAAATTCAGACAACGTGTTACGCGCTGGTTTAACGCCAAAACACATTGATGTCCCTGAATTAGTCGCGTGCACAGAGTTTACGCCAATTTCGTTTGAACACTTGTTATTGGTGCCCTCCAAGCTAGGGCGATGTGATAGTTATGACATTCCTGTCAGTGATTTCAATTTCAATATCTTTCATAGCCCTCAGCAAGAAGAAGTCATCACAAGCGGCGCTGAAATCTTAATGGCAATCGATGATGATTTAACGTTAATGAGTCAGAAAGGTGAACACCTAACACTCACCAAAGGGCAATCGGTATTTATCCCAGCCTATATTGGTCATTATGAATTGAACAGTAAAGGACGAGTGGCTAGAGCGTTTAATTAAGGGAGGAGTCAGCTGGAAATGCTATCAAGTTTGGTAAATTAATAGGTTGTCTTAAAGATCTAATAAGAAAAAACAAGCCAATAAGATATTGGCTTGTTCATATTATTTATCGATTATTGAATAGAAGGTAAGCTTTTTGCCTCCATTACAATCGACATACCCCAAGATTGTTCTTCTTTAATAGACTTGATGGAGCCTCGGTTGGTAAGCCAGGTGGTTTGAGTATCAGTAGGTCCATAGTCTACGAACTGCGTCTTACTTGTTACTTTACATGCTACTAAATCACCTGCAGGTACTGTGATTTCTTCTTTACCTACATAGGTTTGTTGGTAGTCAAAAGTAGATAGATAGTAAGGTCGTCCGTTGATGATTTCATCCAGTGATGTTTCCATAGAAACGGTTCTCAACCCAGGATATTCTATTTCGATTGCCTCACCGCTCTCTTCGTCCCACCAATAATCGAACTGAGAGGTGAGTGGGGCGTTAGTTGACGTTCCAAAGTCTACCGTTTGATTGATGATCTTTTGGTTATCAGCAACCGCTAGTGGCAATACTGCTTTCGCTGAGCCCCAACCTAGTGAGTCATCAGAGTTAAAGCCTTCTTGACCTAGATAGTGATCTTCAGAGCTATATGAGAACTCATACCCGATTAAAATACCTTCCGAATCTTTAATGTCGATACGCGTTTTTTCTAGGCTACCTTCTAGGTCAGAAATCCAATTTGGAAGTCCAGTGACCAACGTAACGTTATTCAGCCAAGAGAAAGTATTCCCAAGATAGGTAAACTCATAAGTTAGATTTTCGGTAACAGGATCCTCTTCCCACATAGATGTGCGCTGTACATCATAAACCGTGACGTCATTGGCTACTGGTGCGAACCCGGCATCTGGTAGCGAGTCAAGACAAGCCTGCAGGTTCAGAGGATGTAGAGGTTGTGGTGTTAATGCGTTATCCAAAATGAACTGCTTAGTCGCTTCATCAAAGATATAGGCCTCACTATCAATCTCTTCGGTCTCTTTGTAGGTAATTCGTACAAACCCGTCGACAACAGATAGGTAAGCAGAGTTATCTTGTCTTTGATAGTTTGACCATGTGGTTTGCGAGTGGATGGATTCAGGAATTGTTACTTGGCGTACAACCTCGCCATTCAATGAGATATCTTTCCACGAACCAAGGTCTGCTAATCTCAAGAACTGAGAATTTTCTTCCCACGCTCTTGAATAATAAACAACGGTACCGTTAGACAGAAGTTGTGCGAACACTTCAGCATTTTCGAAGCCCGCCATCGGGATTAAGTCATCATGATTGTTAGATGCTGTTTCATGACGATCTGACTCATCTTCAGCTACGGTTGATGCTAAAGTTGCCAACCATGTATCGCTGCCATTCTTAAAGGCACTTATTCCGTTGCAAGAGTTATTGAGCGCTTCGTAACGATCTTCTTGACATCCATCCCATTTATAATAGTAATAAATGTCGTCGTAGACATTTTCCACTGACAATTTGTATGCCGTTGTGTTGTCTGGGAATTTTAATCCTACTGGCATAATTAGAGACCAAACGTTCTCACCATCGGTTTGGTCCATGATTGAGCGAACATTAAGACCACTGATATCCAACTGCTTAGCGCTAGCAATTTCATTAAAAATTGAGCTGTTCGACTCGAGAATGACACTACCATCTTTATTTGGCTTGATGCTAGTTAAGGTGTCATTACTTGTTTCCCAGCCGCTTTGACCCAAAACCATGTCATTAGCGTCAGGACTGCTTTTAACTTCAACAAACTGTTCTACAAAATAGTCATAAATGAAACTGGTTTCGGTGACAGAGTTATCGGAATCCGCTTTTAGTGTTCCATAGGCGACCATCAAGTCTTTGCCAGTGTCATTCTCACCGCCAAACCAATTGATGCCATCCGTTTTAATTAGCTTCGCAAGGTCGGCTTGCTTAGATTCTTTATTTGCTTCGTTTTCTTTAATTTTATCTTCAAGGTTAGAGTCATCAATGGCGATGTGGTCGCGATTAATACTGCCAGCAATGTCGCTCGGGTTGAAGTTTTCTCCCGCGGCTTCAATATTTTTGACGACTTCATCTAGGACTCGAGTCACTTCTTCATTGATCAACGCTGTGAGCGCTTCTACAGAAATACCAGCACTCGCTGCGGTTTCTGATAGTGCGTCAGTATTCTCTGCCATGACCGATGCGGTGACTTGAGCAACGCGGTGTAGGTTCTCAAAAGCTGCTTTTTGTGAGTCTGCTAGCTTGTCGTTATTTTTGGCCTCAATGTAATCTTGAGTTAAGTCGAGCGTTGTACCTAACTTCTCTTGAATAGTTGCTTTGGCCTCATCTAATGATGCGCCACTTTCAATTTCATTTTGTATAAGTGTGGTTAACGGGCTAATAAACTCTGATTGTGGCGGAGCCGTTAAGCGGTAACTTTTGTTCAACACAACACCAGGGTTATCAGTGTCGATGGTTTGTCCTGCTACAACTTCAATCAACAGAGTGCTCTGTTCTAGTTGCTCTTGAGTTAAGTTCTCAATGGTAAATTCACCATTGTCGCCGGTTACTGCATTTGGCTCATCCTTATCACACACTTTATTGCTGTTTAGATCCAAGCATGCATTAGCACCTACCAGATAGCCATCTGCGGCTTTGGCGGTAAGAGATGCTGTTGTTGCCGTTGAACCACCCGTATTAGTTGTGGAGCTATCCGAACTGTCGCTACCACATCCTGCTATCCCTATGGCTATTGCCACTGCTAACAGTGAACGTTGACCATTCATGTTAGTTCTCCTTTATTAAGTTATTGATAAAAGTCTTTGACTCAGGAATCAATTGGCGGAATGTCATTGATAAATATGACTATTTATAAATCGAGTGCCATTGATGTGGAATGTATCAAATAGGGATTGCGCGGAAACCGCAGGAGTTTTTATTCTAGAGTCGCATCAAATTTGTATATTTTTATATGCGAGTCATGTCTCTAGTGAATGATTGGTGTTTGTAATTGATATTATTACCAGTTAATGGGTACTAGCTCAGGGGGAACTGATGATATGCGGTATTGGGCATATTTGAGTTATTAAAGTAAACTGGAACAATAAGTTACATTTATAAAAACACATTAAACTAAGGATATTTGATGAGTTTCTATTCCCAAAGTCGTGGCCGTGCCTTTTTATTTAGCACTCTTTCGTTAGCGGTTGTATCAACGCCTAGTGTTGCCGATATGTCGACAACGCCTGTCATTGGTGGCGTATTCAGTTCAAGTGAGGTTTTGAAAAATCAGGTGCTTTCAAGCCTGAGTTACTCGGCCACACTAACTCGCGATGCAGCGATCTTTACGATCGCGGGCGTAACGCTAGATGCGTACATTCTCGCACTGCCTTTAGATGCTAAAACGAAAGCGCGGGTGATCGCTCAGTTGTCTAACCCGACTTACTCCATTCCTTTGGGCTACTTTCTCTATAGTTACTACGATCGCTATTCGGGCTTGGGTAGTGAAGATGTATTTAAAGCATACCTATCGACAATCTACGATGATGAGGTATTAAGAGGTTTTGAACATAGCCTCTACTATGTGGGTGCTGCGCCTGATTCTGATTACAAAGAGCCTGATACGTCCACAGAAGCAACCGGACATCATGAGGGCATTCGAATCGACGAACACTTCATTGCGAACATGGTTGTGATCTACGATGCGCTGTTTGAGATTGGCGTTTGGCAAGATATGGACACATTGCCAGAGAGCTACACCTATTTAACTAACAGTCCTGAAGATTTAGCAATCATTAATCAGATTCAACCGATTATTGTCGAATTAATTGCTCAGGCAGCGTCGGGAATGGAAGAGGGTGACATGAAATCGGCAATGCTCGCAATTGCCGAGGATGGTAAGCCGGAAAATGCCGATAAGTCGAATAACAAAGCACAAGCTCTTACTATCACGCTTATTGATTTTGTTCGCTTGAACTTACTCAAAGCCTACCGACAATTTGTTTATAAAGATGAGCGAGCTGAAGCGCTTGATGATTGGATGCAGCAAGCTTTTGATGAGCAGCCTGACTCTCTAATCCAGTTTTTGGAATCCCAACAGAATAAACGTTTTGCTGTGCAAGTGACGGTAGATGGCTTACAGCAAGGGTTGATTGAGGGTTTAGTTGATGAAAATGCCCCTTTTATTTCGGTTGCTTATCACAATCATAAACAACGTAGTCAATATAAGCCGAGGTTCGAAAGTGTTATTGAGCCAGGTCATCAGCAACAAGTGAGGTTCATGGAAGTTCTATCTGAACAAACCTACCGTGATCCACATTATCTGCCTTTCTTTAAAAAGCTTTATCAAGATCATCGAGACAACATTAGCCGCGTCGGTATCTCGTCGACTCCAACCATCAGCGTGCGTAACCTGCCTATCATCAAAACGGGCGCTAAGGTTTCTGGTGAAGGTGGTACAGGTGTGCCTAACTTCCACTTTGTCGACAGGGATATCGACCGAGCTTATTACTTCTTTGGGAATGATGCTCTACAGCTTGATGTACTAATGGCAGACAACAAGGTACAGACGATGTTTGATCGTCTCGAATACCTTAAAACTCTGAATTGTAATGCTCAATACGATTGGAATGCGCATACAAGTTATGATGGTCTGGTGAACTTAGGCTTAGGGGAGTCATTACGCGATTACGGTGAGAAACGTTGTGTAAAAGAGCTTCAGGCACGCTCTGAAGTTGAAGTCGCTTTACGAGAGAAAAGAACGGCTTTGATAGAAGACATCGAGGCCTACCAGTCTATCTCTAGCTTTGACTTGTTCACCAAGCTCTCTAAAAAAGCGCTAGTTAAACAGTCGATCACTCAGTTGGCGGAGCTTGATGGCAACGGGATGCCAGATTACACCTTGGTGTATAACCCGTGGCCCGATCATTTCGCCCATTTTACAGGGCCTTTTAGTGATGAGATTTTGATGCCAACCGGTGAGTTAAATCGCTTGGATTATTGGATTCGTCAAATTGAGGCGACTTACCAAAGCGCAGGTGTCTACGATAGAACGTTGTGGGGAATGGCAGGGGATCACGGGTTAACACCTGTGTTCTATTCATTGAATCCTGAGAAGCAAGTTTTTGATGGGTTACAAACAGAGCTTGATTACCCAATTGTGGTGAAGAAAATTTCTTCAGATGAAGGTGAGGGGCCTAAAATAACGAATGCGTTGAATTATCCAAGCTCTAAACATGTTGATGTCGTGGTTGCCTCGACCGCGGGTGGCAACTTTATGATGGATTTCTTTAACTCAAAGCAGGGTTGGACTGTACAGCCTGTTTATCAAGAGTTGGTACAGTGGGCGCCCATTGCAGCAAACAAAGGTGACAGCATTAATGTTATTAACGAGATAGCAAAACGCTTACCTGAGAGTCTCGATTATATGGTGGTGAGAGAGAGTGCCTGTGACGAGCGAGCTTGTTCTGTTCGAGTGATCGGCAACCGCGATCTTAAGCGCGTTGACGAGTTGATCACTCGACACGGTGACAAACTATTTTATGAGTCATTAATGGGAAATCAGGCACCTACTTTACTGAATATACAAACGTTAAACCCATACCTTGCATCACCGAGTAAAGCTGACTTTTCTGTTTACTCTCGGCTAGTGGAAAAGTGCATTAACCGTTCAGTTAAAGAAGATGATTCAACGTGGTGTAGTCGCAGTGAGTGGACGGATTTAACCCAATTGACTCCTCGACCTGATTCGGTCAATCAACTGGCTAACATTTATCTTGAGGATAGAGCCGGTACCATTAATTTGTTCCCTAAAGCGGGAATTGGTTACAACACAATAGTGCCGGGGCGTCACGCTGGTGAAGACTATTTAGAGAAAGATGCATTTATCGGATTCTGGGGCTCCCCAATTGGTGAGAACTCATTACCATTAAAGATCGAAGCCAATGGTTCGTTAGCACCGACTCTCTATGAGTACTTGACCGGAGAACCCGTAGTAGCAGGCGAGAATGGTTGGGGATTCCCTTCATTGTTGAATAAGTTGGATATTACTTCAGCTCGTTAATGTTTTATTCTCTCCCTAATGGCTCATTAATGGTTATTTAGGGAGAGAGCCATTCCGACAAAATCCTCATCACTATCATCAACAACTTTATAGCCAAGCGCCTGATAAAATCTGATGGCGCGAGCGTTACTCCTAAAGCTAGAGAGGGTGACTTGATTTCGTTGCTCTCGAAGGGCTTTGGTGTGGATGAGTGACATTACTTTTTTACCGAGCATTTTGTCTTGGTATTGAGGGTCAATGATCAGAAGGTGGATATGATATGCGTTGTCATAAGGTTTGAAGCAGGTAAGCCCGACCTTTTGAGAGTCTCTATACACCCAATGAAACCAAGAGCGGTGGTAGTCGTTTGAGAGACGGTTACGTTGAAACTCGTCATCCCAGCCAAATACATTGTCGACGTGTTCGAAGATACCTTGCTTAACGCAATCAAACAGGTCGCCAAACTCGGAGCTTAAGACGGTTTCTAATCTAAGTTCTCCGCATTTGCTTGTCATTCTTTCTATTTCCTTACCCTGAATCTTGGATAAGCAAACCATACCATAAGCGGCTGATAGATATACTAAATGAAAAGCCACGTAGATACGTGGCTTGTAAAGTCATGATATTAGTCGTTGTCTTCAGCTTCGATCTCGATTGCAATGTACTGACTGCTGACCTTGTAGGCCTCGACTTCAATAAGCCCTCCAATAGTAAGGTTCTCAAAAGTTAGGCCATCTTCAAATTGAGTGTTTTTGTTTACATGAATAATCTTATTACCATGTAGCGATGTCATTTCAAAGTTCTTGCCTTCTAGGTTGATATCTTGCACTGTGCCTTCAAAATCAACGTCATTATCATTCCAATCTTGTGAATCATCGTCGTGTTCAAATTCAATTTCGGTTGCCACGTTGTCGCCTTTAGCTTTTTTCGTTGTAACTTCAACTTCTGCACCAACAGTTAAGTTTGACTTGTTGCCATCCTCGTAACGAGTGCTGTCATTGACAAGAAAGCGACCTTTATAGCTCAAATCAAATGATGATTGGTCGTTCGCTACCCAAGTGATGATACCTTCGATTTCTGTGTTATTGCTCACTTCGTTAAAGTCTTCGATTTCCACTTCATTGGCCGTTAGTACCGAACCTGTCATTACACCTGTTACTTCAACCCAAAGCCCATCGGCTAACTCTGATTCGTCAATACTATCGAGGGTATACTCGACATTGAGAGCCCCACCCAAATTGAATGTTAGTGTGTTTAGGTTCAGGTTAGTAATCAACCCCTCAACCTCAACCGTTTGGTATTTATCTGACGGTTCAAATTTCACTACCGACAGTACTTTGTAACCTGCGTTAGCGGCCGGTAGAGAAGACACCATCACCCAATCGCCATCTTCAATCTCAGTCGAAAGCGCTGAGAAAGTTAGAGGTATGCCGTTGACTTCAAATGTACCATTTACGTGGTTGGTATTTGCAATCAGACCTACGATAGTCGGTTCAAGACCAACTTGGGTTCCACTAGCATGAGTGGACGCGCTGCGAGCGTTAGAGGAGATGGAAACCATCATGTTCTTTTCTAGGTCAGCAATCGCGACTTCTTCGCCTGCGTAGTTCGCGCTGCCTACTTTATAGCTATAACCATTAACAACAATGGTATCGCCTGAAACAGAGTCGATCGTGCCTTGGATAGATGAAGGTGTTTGAGCTTCGTTTGTGTTGCTGCTGTCACTACTGCCGCCACCGCAACCAGCTAGGACTAAACTAATCGCTGTAATTAACGCTAACTTTCTCATTTTTATACTCTTTAATAGAATTAATTTAAGTTTATTTGTTTTAATTAGGCGCTATCTTATAGACTCGAACGTGAAGCACTCGTGAAGAAAGGTGAAATAAATCGATGAAAGTTTTGATTGTTGACGATAACCATAGTGTCTCTGAAACCATTGCTGATTACCTCGAGCTAGAAGGTATTGGTATTGACTGCGCATATCATGGTGAAGCGGCATTGAAGCTGGTGGCGGAGAATCATTACGATGTCATTATTATGGATATCATGATGCCAAAATTAGATGGCATTTCGGCGGTCAGAAAGCTGCGACAAGAGCAAGCATGTCGTACTCCTATTCTGTTTCTGACAGCAAAAGAGCAGCTGGACGATAAAATTGCAGCATTCCAAGCGGGTGGTGATGACTACTTGTTAAAACCTTTCGCGATGCAAGAATTGAGTTTACGACTGCACGCATTGGCAAGCCGTGGTCCTAGGCTAGATGTTGGTAAGGTGCGCTTTGCCGATATCACGATGGACTCTCAAACCGATGAAGTGTTCCGTGGTGAGAACCCGATTAAGCTAAGTCGTATTCAACTGAAAATATTGAAAGTGCTTATTCGACATGCCCCAGCAATAGTGTCGCGCAGAGAAGTGATTGACTCAGTTTGGGGAGACGAATCTCCATCGAGTGATGCATTAAGAAGCCACATTTATGGTTTACGAAATGCTCTTGATAAGGGTTTTGAGCATTCAAGATTAGAGACGATTCATGGACAAGGTTACCGACTTAAAGCGTAAAAGATCAGTCAAAGAAAGCACGTACCCAAGTATCTACAAGAAAATTCGTAGAAGCTTTGGGATCATGACACTTGTTATGTTCAGTATGTTCTGGACAGCGATTTATTTGGCCGAAAACCAGATGGAAGTCATTAGCTTACACCACTGGTTAGATACCGAAGCGAGCCGCTATACCGCAGAGTATGAGTTATATGGTGAAGATACCTTATTGCCCAATCCGAATGAGTTCTCCACCTATTGGAGCGAGAACGAATTACCCCGTTGGTTAAGTTACTATAAAACACCAGGCTTCTATGAATACCTTCTGGGGGCGGAGGACAAACATTTCATCGTTTTGAAGCATCCTTCGGGCAAGGGGATGATGTACATCGTCTTTCAAGATGATGCAGATGATTACCTAGATAACTACGAGTGGAGCCTCCACTATTACACCATGCTGTTGGGGGGCTTTATTTCCTTGGCTATGGTTTTTTATAGTGTTTATGTCGTGCGTTCATTGTCACGTCCACTGAATCAGATAGAGCAAAAAATCAGTTTAATGCAGCCCGACCAGCCCTCTTTTGAGGTGACAACTGGTTACGCGGAAACCCGTCATATCGAGCAAACTCTACTCGATTCTAAAAACGATATATCGGGCTACTTTCAGCGAGAAGAGGAGTTTAGTCGCTTTGCCGCTCATGAACTTCGTACGCCAATCATGGTAATTCAAGGTTCTGCAGATTTACTCGCCAAAGTCGACAACCAGCCTCCTGTGGCGTTGAAAGCTATCAATCGAGTTCAAGAAGCCAGTGAACAAATGCGTGTTTTGACTGAGATGTTTTTGCTGCTTGGGAAAGAAAGTGTCGATGAACACCGCTTCTCTGAGCATGATTTAGAAACCATGGTCCGACAGCAACTGAAAGAGTTGGCAATTTTGTTTGCCAAACAGGATGCGAGCTACCGCCTTAACGTTTCAAGATCAGCTACCGTGTATGCGCCTGAAAGCTTCATCACCGTGGTCATGAACAACTTAATCAAGAATGCATTTAGCTACAGTATCGGCGACATTGATATTCAATTGATTGAGAAAGAGTTGGTGATCGTCAATAGGCATGATGGTAACGAAACCTATAACGCAGGCTACGGCTGTGGTCTGATTATTGTTCAGCGTATTTGTGAGCGTATGAATTGGCATTTTGAAACCCGAGATGATGGCGAGAGGTTTCATACCTATTTGAATTTTTCTGATGGGAATAAGGTAACTTAACGTTTAGCTAATCACTTAGTGTGACGATTGCGGCCACACTAAGTGTTTGTATGGCTACACCATTTTTAGGGCGTGATGTCGAGTGAGTTGCTTGTGAAGCGAGTCTTTGAGCTCCATGCGTTCTACTTTTAGGTTGTGCATGCTGTCGTCATCAATTGGACTACCCGAGATCTCAAGCTGACGGATGTCGTAGTCGAGTTGATGGTATTTCTGCATGTCCGCTTTGAAGGTTTCGTCGTCGTGGTTGAGTTGAACAATGTCTAATTTTAGCTCTGGGAAATCTAAGATAAAGGCATGGTTTTCATTGAGCATTGGCACTTCCTCTTTCATCAAATTAACTTCAGTATAGAACCTATTTTTGAAGATAAATGTGTCCCTAAACACAAAGCGAGAGTAGCATCAAAAAAGGGCACTAACCTTCCATTGTGGATACGTTAATGCCCTTTGTTGTTTCAGCAGAATCAAATATTACTGAGCTTTCTTACCAGAACGTTGTTGCTCTTTGTGTGCCAGTTTTTCTTTTTTGCGCTGTTCGATCAGGTGAGCAGCATCGCCACCTACATGGGTTTCACCACGCGCATTTGATAGCTGTACTTGCTTTTCACGTTCACGGAAACGCGCTTTCTGCTCCTCAGAGTGCTTATCAAAACACTTAGGACAGCTTACGCCTTTCTCGAAATGCTCAGAGGCTTTGTCTTCTTCTGTGATTGGTAGACGACAAGCGTTACATACATCGTAGCCACTCTTTTCTAGCTGGTGGTTAACGGCAACACGACCATCAAACACGTAGCAATCGCCTTCCCACATGCTCTCTTCTTCTGGTACTTCTTCTAGGTACTTTAGAATGCCGCCTTCAAGGTGGTAAACCTCTTCAAAGCCTTGTTCTTTCATGTAGGCCGTTGATTTTTCACAACGAATACCACCAGTACAGAACATCGCGACTTTCTTGTGCTTCTTCGGGTCTAGGTTATCTTCAACGTATTGAGGGAATTCACGGAAAGTTTCCGTATTCGGGTTTACTGCGTTTTTGAATGTGCCGATATCTACTTCGTAGTCGTTACGAGTATCAACCAAGATCACATCTGGATCTGAGATAAGGTCATTCCATTCGTTTGGCTTAACGTAAGTACCAACAACATGGCGAGGGTCGATGCCTTCAACACCCATGGTTACGATCTCTTTCTTAAGCTTTACCTTGGTGCGGTTGAATGGTTGTTCGTCGTTGAACGACTCTTTGTAAACAACATCCGCTAAGCGAGTGTCTTGCTTGAACCATTGAAGAAGAGCGTCGATAGATTCGCGCTTACCAGCAACGGTACCATTGATACCTTCACTTGCGAGTAACAAAGTACCGCGAATGTTATTGGCTTCTAGAAGTTCAGTTAGCGGTAGGCGAATTTCTTGGTAATCATCAAGTGCTACGAATTTATACAGAGCACATACAACATATTGAGACATGGTTTTTCCTTTCTGCGAGCTGGAACGTAAATCCAGAGCGGTTGCCTATTCTGATCATAGCTGGACATTGAAGCCTAGCTCGTCATGATGGCTTATTAAAATCCGCCGCAGTATAACTAAGGCGATGTAGGACAAAAACCAACCAAGTGTAGGGCTATTTATCACCTGTTTTATTGTGGATTTACGGTTTGAGGAACGAAAAAGCCCTGCTGTACAAATACAGCAGGGCTTGTGTTGAATCTGTCTTACTTAATTAGCGACTACGCTTGGTTAAGTACTTCCGCTAAGCGCTTCACTGCTTCAGTCAGCTCTTCTGGATTAGCGTTAGTGAAGTTCAAGCGCAGTGCGGCTTTTGCTCCATCTGGCTTTGGATAGAATACTGGACTTGGTACAACGGCTACACCATTTGAAAGTAGGGTCTTAGCCAATTCAAAAGTATCGCACTCTGGAATCTCAACCCAAATGAACATCCCGCCGTCGACCGCTTTCAATACACAGTCAGCAGGCAGTTGTTTTTCTAGTTCTGAAAACAGCACTTCATAGCGAGACTTGTACAGTGAACGAATGCTTTCCATGTGTACGTTGAAGTCTTGGTGTTTTAGAAGGCCAAGCAGTAAGGCTTGCATAGGAACGCTTGAGTGTAAATCTGCGCCTTGCTTCACCTTGATCAGTGGCTCAAGGTAGCTGCGCTTGCCTGTTACCGCACCGATACGTAAACCCGGTGATGCAATCTTAGAGAATGAACGAAGAACGATAGAGTTATCAGGGCAGAAAGACGAAACCAACGGCAGCTCTGTGCCTGTGAAACGTAGCTCTCGGTATGGTGCATCTTCAATGAACGCGACGTTGTATTTGATACACAGCTCTGCCACTTTTTGGCGAGTCTCTGTTGTCCAACATACGCCCGTTGGGTTATGGAAATCTGGCACCGCGTAGAACATCTTTGGCGATTGCTCGGCAAAGCACGTTTCTAGTTCATCTAGGTTAGGGCCAAATTCGGTTTGAGACACAGTCACAATGTTTGCTTGAACCAAGCCAAACACTTGCATCGCACCTAAGTAGCTCGGCGCTTCCATCACAACTACATCATTGGGATCAACATATGCACGAGCAATCAAATCTAGACCTTGCTGAGAGCCTGTACAGATCATCGCAGTGTGAGTTTCTGGCAAGTGGTAGCTTTGCGTTAGATGGTCAAGCAATGGGACGTAACCAGCCGTAGAGCCGTATTGGAAAACTTCAGGCATGTTCGCTAGATTTTCTAGCGTTGGCTTCATTAAATCGATTGGGAATGTTTTCTCATCCGGCAGACCACCGGCCAGTGAGATGACGTTTGGATCGCTTGCTGCAGCGAGGATCTCTCGAATATATGAAGATTGAATTTGTTGTAATGACTGTGCGATTTCCATGTGTTGTGTCTCGTCGTTTTCCGTTTTTATTCTATCGCTTGATATTACACGGCAATTGTAAAAACTAGCGTGTCCATTTATGCTCTTAAACATGTCCATTTATGCTATTTAAACGATGTCACGTCAACATATATCTCGAATCAATGATGTTCTGTTCCATATTCATCAAGACATCAGTCAGCCGTTGTCTGCCAAAGCGCTATCTGAGATTGCGGCTTACTCAGAGCAACATTTTCATCGCACGTTCAAAAGTGTGGTGGGGGAGTCGTTACATCAATACATTCGACGTACCCGAATGGAGTATGCCGCTAATCAGTTGATGTTCGATACCCGCTCGTCGGTGGTTGAGATAGCCAATAAATGTGGTTTCAGTTCGGTGTCTTCGTTTAGCCGGGCTTTTAAAGCGACCTTTAATATGTCTCCGGGCGAGTGGCGCAAGCACGATTTGCAGATCGCCGAAAAGCCTTATTTGAAAGATCCTGAAGTGGCGGCTGGTTATCAAAATGTCGCACAGCGCAAGCTACCCGAACCCAAAATAGTGGAAACACCTGAACGCATGGCAGCCTATGTTCGACACACTGGCTATAACCGTTCTATTCGCAATGCGTGGTTGATATTGAAAGCGTGGGCGAATTCAGAACAGCGTGATTTTTCGACCCAGTTTGGTTTGCACCATTCAAACCCTGCTTGGGTCGAAATGGACCAGTGTCGCTATGTGGCGTGTATCGCGATCAGTGAACCGATTAAGTACCGTTGCGTGGTTAATCAGATGGTGATTCCCGGTGGTTTGCATGCCGTGTTTCGACTCAATGGCCGTTATGGAGAGTTGCTACCACAGATCAGTATGGTATTAGAAAAATGGTTACCTACATCAGGTTTCAAGCAGCGTTCAACTCCCGCCTATGTGCATTATCATCAGAATCATTTCCTTAATAGTGATGAAGTGTTTGAACTTGATTTCTATCTTCCCGTGAGTTTTTACTAATCGATGGTTGTGCTGTTTTGTTGAACCAGACTTTGCTCTTTTGTTGGGACAAATTAGCACGACCAATAGCTGCCAACGATTCTATGCAGGTAGACGAAGATAGACACGCTTTGTTGATAATGTACTCCATTAAAAGATGACAACGTACGGATTAAACGATAGCATCACCTTCTTATTGCAAATAGTTCTTAATATCACCTGCTAGTAAACATGACTATTACTCACAAAGATTATCTGAAAATCGCTTTCCCTTTCATTATCTCTACGGTTACTCAGCCTCTGCTCGGTGCCGTGGATACTGCTGTGATTGGGCAACTTGGTATTGCTGAACTGATAGGTGGGGTCGCGATTGGCACCATCATCATGAATACCATGTATTGGTTGTTTGGTTTCTTTCGTGTCAGCACCACTGGGCAAAGTGCAATGGCGTTAGGCAAGGGAGAACGCTCGGAACTGGCAGGCAGCTTGATGCGCCCATTCGTGTTGTCTGGTTTGGTGGGGTTGATCTTTATCTTGATACAACCCCTGATCTGGCAAGGTGCGATGTGGGTGATAGAGCCTGAAGCTAACGTGGCTGATCAAGCGCACATCTACTTCAGTATTTTGATTTATGGCGCACCTTTTGTGCTACTCAACTACACCATTATTGGATGGTTGATGGGGCAGGCGAAAGCCAAAGAAGTCCTTTATACACAAGTGTTTGGCAACGTGCTGAACATTGTATTAGACGCGGTGTTTGTCCTGTATTTCGACTTAGGTGTTGCGGGTGTGGCATACGCAAGTTTGATTGCCCAAATCACCACCTTTGCGATTGGTATGACGCTGGTTATGAAGACCAGCAACATCTCGGTCTCTGAGTTCCTACAAGGCTCGAAGATGACCAAGAAAGACCTGTCGACAATCATCTCTTCGAATACTGACCTACTGTTACGTACAATTTGTATCTTAGTGTTCTTCAATATGATGGCACGTACCGGTTCTAAACTGGGTACCGATGTTCTTGCCGCTAATGCAATTTTGATGCAGGTAACTTTCATTGTTAGTTACATGTTTGATGGTATTGCTAACGCATCGAGTGTATTTGCGGGTAAAGCGGTGGGGCAGAAAAATGCGTCGGTGTTGGATCGTGTGCTAAGGCTTAACTTCCAATGGACCGCAGGTTTCATTGCTGCGCTGACGCTTTTAACTTTGATTTTCAAAGACATGATTGTTTTCTTGTTTACCGATATTCCAGCGCTGGTTGCCTTGTATCAAGAGATGGCCCCGTGGCTGATTGTGTTCCCGCTGGTGGCAGGCTTTGGCTTAACGGTTTACGGCATTTTTACTGGAACAGGAACCACACGTCCGGTTCGAGACTCTAGCATCGCGACTTTGTTGGTGTTCTTGGTTGTCCAAGCACTAGCTGTTGGTGCATGGGGTAATCATGGTTTGTGGCTAGCGTTTACTCTGTTCTACCTTGGGCGTATTGCCTTCCTGTACCCGTTCATCACTCAGGTTAAACAGAAGTGTTACCCGGCAAAAGAGGGTCTTAATGGGGCGACGAATTAACTCTATCTAAAGTCACTTCTAAAACTTTATGAAAGCGCTTGTTTATCTTTACACAGTAAATTTAGACGGCGCTTTTTTGTATCCGATGAATAGTTAAAATCGGTCAATCAAACAGCAAAAAACTGCGATACAGTTCAATGTTCTCTTTTCATCATGTCGGCCAAATGATAGAGTTGTTATGTTATAACATCTTATCTGTGAGTATTTTCGTGAACGCCCCACTTTTGTCTGTTGACCGACTAACAATCAAAACTTCTTCAAGAACACTTTTCCAAGATATCCACTTCGATGTTGATCGAGGAGAGCTGTTGGCGGTCATGGGGCCTTCAGGCATTGGTAAGTCGATGCTTTCTCGCGCTATTGCGGGGTTTCTGCCAGAGGCTGTCGAGGTGGATGGTCATATTACTTTTGCTGGTGAGGCGGTATGTGGCTTACCAATGCTGCAAAGAACAGCAGCACAAAGGCCAGCGGTTATCTTCCAAGATGCCCTTCAAGCGCTCAATCCGCTCGTTTCCATTGAAGGTCAGCTCAGTTTGGCACTGACAGGGACTCGTACAAAACCTAAGTCAAAAGACAAAACCAAGATCAACGAACTGTTGGTGCAACTGGGTTTCCCAAATCCAGAAACTATTTTGCCGTTATACCCAAGCCAAATCTCTGGAGGACAACGTCAACGAGTGTGTATTGCGATTGGTTTGCTGAGTAACGCCGACATCATCATTGCCGATGAGCCGACCAGTGCGTTAGACCCGGTAACAGAGCAAGAGATACTTAAGCTGATTCGTGACAATGTTAAGCAGCGCCAGATTGGCGGCTTGCTTATTACTCATGATCTACACAGCGCGTTAGCGTGTGACAAGTTATTGGTGATTGATGATGGCGGCGTGGTGGCTTATGGAGCACCGAAACATGCGCTTGAATCGAGTTCTCACGCGTTCTGTTGTTCATTGAGAGATCTCATCGAATGAGCTCAGCCTTTCCACTAAATTCAGAAGTCTCGCCGTCAATGCCTGTGATTGATTCAGAAACACAAACACCGATTGAGATTAAGTTCGAGAATGTCGGAGTGCACTATTACTCCATTCCTCGTTGGTTAGGTGGCCAGGCGTTCAAAGCGCTACAGAACATCGACCTTAATGTTGAAGACAAAAGCCTAGCTATTGTTGGACGTTCTGGTGCGGGTAAATCTACGCTGATTGAACTGCTATTTGGACTGAAATCGCCGACCGTTGGTGATATCAGCTTGTTTGGTTATTCATTGCCAATTCGAGATAGCAAAGTGCAAGCGGCAGTATGTCGCCTTATCCAACTGGTGCCACAAGAGCCACACACTAGCCTCAACCCTTACTACACCGTTCGACAGATCTTAGCCGAGCCGTTGAGCAACCTTGATGTTTCTGGCAATCATGAAAGCATCATTGAAGAGACGCTATCGGACGTTGGCTTACCTGCGTCTTTGTTATCACTGAAACCCAATCAACTTTCTACAGGCCAAGCTCAACGTGTGGCGATTGCTCGGGCGCTTGTCGTTAGACCCGCAGTATTAGTTGCCGATGAGCCAACCAGCAGCCTAGATCCGGTGAATCGTCAGAGGCTACTCGACTTATTGAATTCATTGAAAAAGAAGCGTGATATGCGCCTAGTTTTGGTGACACATGATCTAGGGGCAGCAAAGGCACTTTGTGAAGAAATTCTGGTCCTCGACCATGGTGAAATGGTGGAGCACGGATCGACCTATCAAGTGATGAGCATTCCTGCTCATCCAGCGACTCAGATGTTGATCGAATCTCAGCCTCTGTCGAAATCTACTTGTTAAACACAACCTTACTAATTAATAAAATACAGCTATAGAGAAAAATAACTATGCGTTTTAATTCAATCAAATTGGCTTGCGCACTTGCGCTAGCGCTGCCTTTGACAGGCTGTTTTGACTCTCAACCAGAGTCGAGCGAAGCTGCGGTCAAATCTGAAATCCGTGTCGCGATGATGCAGCCACCAAGAACGGGCCTATCGCCACTTTCTGATGATGCGTTTAAGTTATCGCGTTGGAGCACGGCTGAAACGCTAGTTAACCTGAGCCCAGCTTCAGAAGCTGAGCCAATGCTGGCTACGGACTGGCAACAGGTGGATCCACTGACGTGGCAATTCACGGTTCGCCAAGGTGTTAAATTCCACGATGGTTCGACATTAACCGCAGAGTCTGTTGTGAACTCACTACAGAAAGCTCTAGAAGCGGCACCTAAGCCACGCATCCTAGATGGTGTAGAGTTAGAAGTGAAAGCGATGGACAACTACCGCGTAGAGATCAAAACCAGCTTTGATGACCCTCTTTTACCAAGCCGTCTATCAAGCCCTCAGCTAGCGATTCTTGCAGCAAGCGCTTACCAAGAAGATGGTCGTGTAATCCCAACTGGCGCAGGTACGGGCCCGTTTGAGTTGACTGAAATTAACGGAACAACAAGTGCTAAGCTCCAGCGATTTGATGACTACTGGGGCGAAAAGGCGAGAATTGAATCTGTGATTGCAGAGTATGTTCCAAACGGCTTCGCTCGTGCCGCAGCTCTACGAACGGGTACTGCAGACGTCGTTGAAGCGGTGCCAGTTTCACAAATCGCGACCATTGACTCTAACCTGCTTTATGAAGTGGCAATGCCTCGCACTAACACGCTTTACCTGAACAACAAATCGGGTGTATTTAGCGATATCAACCTACGTAAAGTCGCTGCTGCTGCGGTAGACCGTGAGCAAATCGTTAAGACCGTGTACGAAAATCACGCGGATATCGCGCAAGGTCTGTTAGGTCCTGCACTTGCTTGGGCTGAGCCGATTCGACCTGAAGGTCAGGCGGTAGACAAAACGTTAAAAGCAAACGGTGAAAGCATTGTTATCGGTACTTTTACTGATCGTGCTGAGCTTCCAGAAGTCGCTGCACTACTTAAACAGCAACTCGAAGCGGCTGGTTTTAAAGTTGAGCTGGATATCCGCGAATACGCTCAGATTGAAAACGATGCATTGTCTGGCAAGTTTGATGCGTTCATCCTTTCTCGTGCAACCGTTCTGGATTCTGGTGACCCAGTGGCTTACATGATGAGTGACTTTGGCTGTAAGGGTTCATTCAACCTTGGTCAGTTCTGCTCTCAAGAAGTAGACAAAGCATTGACTCACGCAGACCTGCAACCACTAGGTGCGCTGCGTCAGCAAGCGATCATTGAAGCTGAGCAAAAAATACTTAATGACGTCGCGGCTATTCCGCTGCTTCATGA
Organism: Vibrio sp. 070316B; assembly: GCF_013114115.1. Taxonomy (NCBI): domain Bacteria; kingdom Pseudomonadati; phylum Pseudomonadota; class Gammaproteobacteria; order Vibrionales; family Vibrionaceae; genus Vibrio; species Vibrio sp. 070316B. Next base: position 326,524 of record NZ_VTYC01000002.1, read on the forward strand.
GCGTGTGATTCAAGGTGAAAGCGAGCGTGTAAGCAATGTAGTTCGTGACCCAAGTGAGCGTCGCTTGGTTGACCAAACTACACAGGTCAAAAAAGCGACACAAGTTAACTCGGCAACACAGGTTAACTAAATAAATGCTATCTGCTGAGACTCTGCGTCGAACCTTATTTATCTTGACGCCTTGGCTATCAAGAATCGCTTTATTAATTGTGGTGGTGATTCTTGTTGGCTTGATGCCTGACATTGCCGGCATCGACCCAAGTCAATCCATCCTGCGAGCGAGGGCGGGGCAACAACACCTGCTTACGCCTGAAGCTTTAGCCGCGGTGCGAGCTGATTTACAGCTGGATCGTTCGGCAAGTGAGCGCCTAATCGACTGGGTTGGCAGTGCCTTCTCTGGGGACTTAGGTACATCATGGATAGATGGCTCTTCGGTTGCATTAGGTCTGCAAAAAACAGCGTCTACGTCTTTGTTTTTGATGTCTAGTGCATTGCTGATGACTTTCGTACTGTGCGGTGCAGGTTTACTTGTTACCTTGCGTAGTTGGAAGAAAGGCAAATTAGGGCAGAGTTACAGCAGTTTAAGCACCGTATTAATATCCTTGCCAGAGTACGTGGTGGCTTCGGTATTAATACTGGTGTTCTCAATCTGGTTAGGCTGGCTACCACCGTATGGTTGGCAAGGCTGGCAAGATATCTGGCTACCGAGTTTAGCACTCGCACTGCCCGCTAGCGGCCTATTTAGTCGCCTACTCAGAGACAGTTTACAACGCGTTCTTAATGAACCTTGGGTGATCACTTGGCTCAGTGCCAACGTTCACTCTAATCAAATTATTCGCTTTGCGCTGAAAAGAGCGTTGAGCAGCCTGATCCCACAAATCGCGATGACTGTGATCGGCTTGACGGGTGGCGCGGTCGCAGTTGAGCTTATCTTCTCGATTCCGGGGATCGGGCGCATGATTCTTGGTGCTGCTAAGGCGCAAGATCTACCTATGCTGCAAGGCGGCTTATTAGTATTGCTGCTGTTTTCGATTGCAGTAAGCAGCATCAGCTTATTTGTTCAGCAGTTGATTCTGGGTCATAGCCTGAAAAGCGGCAAGCTAATTAGTAGTCACTCTTCGTTTCGCTTTACCCAGAGCCGCGCCAAGCGTGTCACTGCTTTTGCGATCTTCTCATTCCTAATTGCTATCGTGGTATGGGCGGTATTCCGAGACCCATACACCAGCCAGTTTGCACGTTTGGCATCACCGAGCTGGCAAGCACCTTTGGGGGCCGATGGCATTGGGAGAGACCTGTTAGCGAGAATCGGTTCTGGTATGGTCGAGACCTTCCAAGCGGGTATCTTGGCAACCTTCTTGAGCTTGGTGACGGGCATCATCATGGGCTTCAACACACGTTTTAGCCAAGGCCTTATCGAGATCACTAAGGGCATCCCTTACATCATTGCTGGCCTGTTGGTTGCGGGCTTAACTGGGATGAACCCGAACAGCGCATTAATCGCGATTGTACTGGTATCTTGGGCGCCATTAGCGGCGCACTGTTCAAGTTTAATTGTGGAAGCTAAGGCTCAGCCTTATACGCACCTCGCGCCATTGTGGGGTACTAGCAAGCTGAGCATCTTCCGCTTCTACTTGCTTCCTTATGTGTTACCGCCGCTACTAAGACACGCGTTGTTGAGGTTGCCAGTCATCACGCTAAGCCTGACATCACTGAGTTTCATCGGGTTAGGGGCAAAACCACCAACACCTGAATGGGGTTTAATGATTGCAGAGAACTTGCCATACATTGAGCGCGCGCCATTGGCTGTGATGGGACCAATTATTGGGCTCATTCTGTTGGGTGCTGCCATCAACATGATGTTTGACGACTAACGAATCAGCAAGGGGCTTAAGTTTTCGGTTGGCTATTTATGTTGTAATCTTAGGTCTGCTTTTAGAACTGCTCGAAAGTTCAATAGACCCTAGTTAAGTGTAAAGGATTCAACATGTATCTCGTTTTGTATTGCCACAACATTGGTATGACTGATTTTTCTTTCTTTGAGACGGAAGACTTCGACAAAGAAGAGGGTTATATCGTGCGAGGAAAATGGCCGAACGAAAAAGCGTTTCGTGATTACTTGACCAAAGAATTTGGTGATATGAGTGCGTTCCGAGTGATCGACTTAATTGCCAAAGGTGCAGAAGCAGAACACTACTCGCCAGAAGAGTTGATGCGTTTAGCTCTCTAACTGTTAGCTCATTAGCACGTTTTAAATCGAATAAAGAAATGGCAGCCTGATTAGGCTGCCATTTTTCGTTTTAAGCTAGAGCTCGTCACTAGTAATGAGAGTGAAGCTACTGTGCAACTTCGTCCACCAAGTACAAGATTGATTGATATGGAATGCCACTGTGATGTGACAAACCGATCTCACAAGTTCGGCTGTTACTGAATCCACGAGTACAGTTGCTCGGTACTTGTTCCTTAAGTGGGTGCACCGCTGCTTCATTCAGTTCTGGCGTAGTGAAGCCTTTGTCACCCGCCCAGCCACAACATTGAATATGCTCTGGAACAATCACTTCTTCAGTACACGCTTTAGCAAGGTTTAACATCGCCCCTTCTAAGCCCATTCGGCGAGAGCTACAAGTGACATGCAGCATCACGGTCTCTTTAAGTGGTTCAAGCGTCAGGTGTTCTAGCAAGTATTGGTTCACAAATCCTGTCGGTTCTAGCACTTCTAACGGCTTAGTGAACTGCTCAATACTGCGTTTGGCACACGGGCTGGTGTCCATCAATACTGGGTATTCACCCTGACGACTCGCTTGCCACAACACTTCTTCGAGTTGTTGCGCTTTAGATTGGGCTAAATCGCTCATTCCTTTGCTGTCGTAAGGCATGCCACAACATTGGTCATCTAGCTTCTTCGGAAGAATAACCTCAAATCCGGCTTTGTTAAGTAAAGACATGGTCACTTCCGTTAGAGGACGTTGGTCGCCCGCATCACTCTGTTGCCCCATGGTTCGGCTAGCACACGACGGGAGGTAAACCACTTTCTTTGCGTCATTAGAAGTTTCGGCTGTCATTGGTGAAGCCGTGAGAGAGTAACTGTTGGACTGCGGCATCTCAGGCATCCAAACAGGCGTTACGCCTTTGGTCACTGAGCGCAGGCCATTGGTAAGCTTACCGACCGTGTTTGCCCCCAAGACCTTACTCGCTACTTGATTGGTTTTGAGGCCGGCTTTGGTCAGCTTCGTGGTGGTCGAGAAATGATCCGCTGTCCATTTGGCGATTGGTGTGAACTTCTCATACTTGGCAACACGAAGCTTCTTCACCAAGTCACCCGTATTAATGCCTACTGGACAGCGTTCGGCACACAGACCTGTTGCCGCGCAGGTATCGATGCCTTGGTATTCGAAGGTTTTTTCTAGTTCGCTGGCTTCTATCTCTTCACCTGCTGCTCGTCGGCGTTGCAGTTCTCGGTACAGCACAATACGTTGGCGAGGTGACAAGGTCAGTGTGCGAGACGGGCAGACTGGCTCACAGAATCCACACTCAATACAGCGGTCGACCAGATCGTCGGCAGCTGGCATTGGCTTTAAGTCTGTGATGTGGGAGTTTGGGTTGTCGTTGATGATAACGCCAGGGTTGAGCAACCTTTCTGGGTCGAACAGCGCTTTGATCTGTTGCATCAAGGCGTAACCATCTTTGCCCCATTCCAACTCCACGTAAGGTGCCATGTTACGGCCTGTGCCGTGTTCCGCTTTCAGAGATCCTTGATATTTCACGGCGACAAGCTCGGCTACGTCATCCATGAAACCACCGTAACGGTCGATCTCTTCTTGGCTATCAAAACCTTGGGTAAACACAAAGTGCAGGTTGCCTTCCAGAGCGTGGCCAAAAATGATCGCCTCGCTGTAGTCGTATTTATCGAACAGCTCTTGCAGCTCTCGAATGCCATTTGCAAGATTTTCGACTGGGAAAGCAACATCTTCAATGATGACCGTCGTGCCGACTTCACGCACTGCGCCAACGGCCGGGAACATGCCTTTACGGATGCCCCACAGGGTAGCGACAGTCTTAGGATCGGACGTGAAAGGGACAGATTCGACAATCGTGTAATCAGCTAATGCATCCAAAATTGATTTACATTGTAAATCTAAGTCCTGCTGGGAGCTGGCGTGTGATTCCACCAAAATAGCTGCAGCTTCTAGATCTAGGCTTGGCATGAACGCAGGCATACCCGGTTTATCCGCGACAGAACGTAGCGCTCTACCGTCCATTAACTCAACAGCAGCAACCGGAGTTTTGGATAGCGTAGTCACAGCCTTACTGGCTTGCTCGATATCGGCAAACACCAACAGAGCAGAGGCTTTGTTCGGGTGTTCAATCACTGTGTTGTAAGTGATCTCAGCGATGAAGCCTAGCGTGCCCTCTGAACCGATCATCAGGTGTTTAATGATTTCGATTGGGTCGTGGTAATCGACTAATGCATTGAGTGCGTAGCCCGTGGTGTTTTTAAGGCGATACTTGTGGCGGATTCTGTCGGCGAGTTCTTGATTTGAGCTGGTTTGACGGTGTAATTCAGCAATACCATCAAACAGCGTTTTGTGTGACTGCTTGAATGATTCAACGCTAGCACTGTCTGCGGTATCGAGCAGGGTGCCATCGCTCAATACGACTTTCATGCTTTCGACCGTGCGATAGGAGTTCTGCGCAGTACCACAACACATGCCACTGGCGTTGTTCGCTGCAATACCACCAATCTTACAGGTGTTGATAGAGGCTGGATCTGGGCCTATTTTACGTTGGAACGGGGCAAGGTATTTATTGGCATCAGCGCCAATTACACCGGGTTGAAGAATGATTTGATTGCCGTTATCGACAATCTCATGGCCACGCCAATCGTCGGTCAGAGTGATAAGTACTGAATCTGAAACCGCTTGTCCTGAAAGACTGGTACCGGCCGCGCGAAAGGTAAAATGAATGCCCAGTTCACGACAGCTTTGAATCGTGAATATCACTTCCTCTAAGTTTTTAAGTCTTAGAACCATTTTCGGCACCAAGCGATAAAAACTCGCATCGGTGCCGTAAGCCAATCGCTTTGCCTCTTGCGTGACAATGCGTTCCGTTTCTATTTTCTGAGCCAGTATCGCCTCAAGCTGCTGATAAGCTTTGGCGTCAACTACTCGCTCATGGGATGTGTTTGTCTCCATCTTTGCTTCCTTGTGCTTCTTATTTGGCACTGATCAGGGCGTGTTGACCTTTCGTGGTTAAATTTTGTTCGAGATAAAAGCGTTTTAATCGCGGCGAGGGGGAAGTAACCTAGTATTCTAAGCAAATCTCCCTCAACAAAGAGTAAAACGCTTTTAGCCGAACCCTTCGGGCAGCGTTTGCTGGTCATTTCTACTACGTTATCGGCTTCTCATGTAGGCTAGCTACACATCGACGCCTCTGCCTTGTATAAACACCCAGCAACTCGCTGCAAAAATCAGCTCGAAAGATCAACACGCCCTAGCTTTTTATTTTATTTTCCAGTGCTTAAACGGTGTCACAACGGCAGTGGAATTGCTGTGACATCGATTGAACTTCAGTCTAAGTAGACCCAAGCATTACAGTGAATCAACGGGCTTACTCTAACCCCACCAAAGATTCACGAGTTAAGTCTTTGATTGTCTTTGCGCCAGTTAATGTCATGGCAACGCGCATCTCTTTGTCGTAAAGGTCGAGTAGGTTCTCAACGCCGGCTTGTCCTTGAGCTGCTAATGCGTATACGAAAGAACGGCCAAGCAAGGTGCAGTCTGCGCCAAGTGCCATCATGCGAACCACATCTAAGCCAGTTCGAATGCCAGAGTCGACCAGAATCTTGGTATCGCCTTTCACTGCATCAGCAATCGATGGCAGCGCTTTGGCACTTGATAGAACGCCGTCAAGCTGACGACCACCGTGGTTTGAAACGACGATACCGTCTGCGCCAAATCTCACCGCGTCTTTTGCATCTTCTTCGTCGAGAATACCTTTGATGACCATTGGGCCGTCCCAGAAATCACGAATCCACTCTAGGTCTTTCCATGAAATCGACGGATCGAAGTTGTCACCTAACCAACCGATGTAGTCTTCCAGCTTGGTAGGAGAGCCACGGTAAGTAGAGATGTTGCCTAGGTCGTGTGGTTTACCCAGCAAGCCGACATCAACTGCCCAACTAGGATGACGCATAGATTGGAATACGCGGCGTACTGCTGCATTTGGTCCACTCATTCCGGAATGCATGTCACGGTAGCGAGCGCCGGGTACGGGCATATCAACCGTGAAAACCAGTGTGGTCACGCCTGCCGCTTTTGCACGCTCTAGTACGTTCTTCATGAAGCCACGATCTTTGAGCACGTAAAGTTGGAACCACATTGGGCGTTCAATCTTAGGGGCTACTTCTTCAATCGGGCACACTGACACGGTCGACATGGTAAACGGAATGCCTTTGTTGTCTGCGGCTTTGGCGGCTTGTACTTCACCGCGTCTTGCATACATACCCGTTAAACCAACAGGCGCCAGTGCAATTGGCATCGCTAGCTTCTCGCCAAATAACTCGGTTTCTAAATTTAGGTCCGACATGTCGTTGAGTACGCGTTGTTTTAGCGCAATCTCAGCAAGGTCAGCCGTGTTGCGGCGTAGGGTATGTTCTCCGTAAGAGCCACCATCAATATAGTGAAAAAGAAACGGTGGTAATTTCGCTTTTGCTGCGGCGCGGTAATCAGTCGATGCGGATATGATCATAATTTCAGTCCTAAATTCTTGGGATGTTGCTCTTCTTTGAGAGCTTGGTTTGGGCTGCTTTAATTCGGGAAAATGGCGTTAATACCCGTGGGTGTTGATGTGTTCTAGTGTCCATCCCGGAACTCATCAACTGTCTTATTAGACGGTGTCGCTGTCGGGGAATTGAGTATTAACGCCAAGTGCTTTGGTGACGACTTATGGGCTACATAAGCACGTCTGTCATATTGAAGCCATAGATAACCACTAGGCCGATGATGCCTGTCATCACCAAGTAGTAGAACGTAGGGATAACGGTTTTACGTAGTGTTGCACCTTCACGTCCTAGTAGGCCTACCGTTGCCGAAGCGGCTACCACGTTGTGAATTGCAATCATGTTACCGGCTGCAGCACCAACGGCTTGTAGGGCAACGACGACAGCACTTGAGATAGTCAGGGTTTGCGCTACTTCGAATTGGAACTGGCTGAACATCATGTTTGATACTGTGTTTGAACCCGCAATGAAGGCACCTAACGCTCCAACAGTGGCACTCAATGCTGGGAATGCGCTGCCAACTAAGTCCGCGGCGAAGTTAGCTGTTGTTACAGGCATACTCGCTAGGTCAGCTGCGTTCACACCAGAGTTGATGAAGATACGAACCATTGGGATGGTGAACACCAGTACGAAGCCTGCACCAATCAGTGTTTTGCTTGATTCACCAAATGCTTTCGCCAGTGGCGCCGCACTGCGGCCTTGAATCAGAACAGCAACCAGTGCAACAAATACTAGGATACCGCCCGGTAGATACAGAGGTTGAATCGCAGTGCTCACACCGGTTTCACCAAGGATGTTGCTGAACGAAAGGCTAACGCTCTTCAAGAGATCTTTAAACTCAGGGCTCACGCGGCTCGCAACCAAGGTCACCGCTAGCAGCACGTATGGTGCCCACGCCATCGCCATGCTCATCTTCTTATGGCCTTGATTGTTGTCATCAAGGTCAATTTTCAGAGAACCTAACCATTCAGTTGGCCACTTGTCTTCGCTCTCAAAGTCCCATTTTGATTTCGGTACTAGGAAGCCACGTTTTGCTGCTGTAACAACAATTGCAAGACCAACCAGACCGCCAATTAGAGATGGGAACTCAGCACCTAGGAAGACACCGGTTAGTGCGTAAGGGATGGTGAACGCTGCACCAGCAAACAGTGCGAACGGCAGAATGTCCAAACCTTCTGTCCAGCTTTTGTTCTTACCGAAGAAACGAGTCAGCATCATCGCCATCAACACTGGCATCATCACACCCACAGAGGCGTGAATCAGCGCCACACTGGAGGTGATTTGTTGTAGGTAAGCGTCCCAAGTAGAACCATGAGCAATCAGGCTTTCACCGATGTTGTGTGTGTCCAAGCCTTTGTTCACACCAACGATGATAGGCGTACCCACCGCGCCGAATGATACTGGCGTTGATTGGATCATCATGCCCATCAGTACCGCAGCCAGCGCAGGGAAGCCGATAGCAACCAGTAGCGGCGCTGCAATAGCTGCAGGTGTACCGAAGCCAGATGCGCCCTCAATGAAGGAACCGAAACACCAAGCGATGATGATCGCCTGAACACGACGGTCAGCGGATATGTCCGTGAAGCCGTTACGGATGGTGGTGATAGCTCCGGTGTGTTTCAAAGTGTTTAATAAGAAGATGGCGCCGAACACAATCCAGAGAACCGACACGGTAATGCCGAAGCCTTGAAATACAGAAGCCAGCACGCGAGTGCCAGACATATCCCAAGCAAATAGGGCAATAGCAACGGTTAATGCAAATGCCACTGGCATCGCTTTTTTCGCAGGCCAGTTCAGGCCGACCAGCAGAATCGCTGCAACAACTATTGGTGAAAAGGCCAATAGAGCTAGTAGAGTTTCACTCATGGGTACTTCCTCGTACTGTTTTCAAACGTTCATGTTTGAAGTAGATAACACGTTATGGGTTGTCATTTTTGATTCGCTATTGGCCTCTAAGCGGGAACCATTTTGGTGCGAATCTTGTAATTGGAATGACTCTTTTGTAATTTTTTTGTTAATTTGGCGTGAATTTACCCCTTTATTTTTTATTGATATAGGGAAATAATGAAAATAATTAATTCCAAAATTGGCATAATCAGATGCGAGCAGATGATTTGATCCTGTTTTCACAGGTAGTAGAACTGGGCAGTTTCAGTAAGGTGGCAGAGCAAAATAACCTTACAAATTCGGTAGTTAGTAAAAGAATTGCACGCCTAGAGGAAGAAATTGGCGTGCAATTATTATATCGAACGACGCGTAAATTGACCCTGACTGAGGCGGGCAAGGCAATTTTGCACGGAGCCAAAAATGTGAAGCAGGCGACTCAAGAGGCTATGGACGCAGTTTCAGGCTTTGGTGAAAATGTCAGCGGTCATATCAAAATGTCAGTGCCTACTATCTCTGGAGATTTGATTCTGGCAGACGCCGTTGCTGAGTTTTGTAATATGCATCCAGGTTTAACAGTCGATATGTCACTGGACAATCGCTTTGTTGACTTAGTAGAAGATGGTTTGGACTTGGTGATTCGTACCGGTTACCTAGAAGACTCCAGCTTGATTGCGCGACACATATTGGATTCTCAATGGGTGGTGTGTGCCTCGCCCTCTTATATCGCCAAGAACGGTAAACCGATGCAGCCCAAAGACTTAGTGGAGCACAACTGCTTGCAATACGCCTATCAAACCACAGGGGCGAGTGAGTGGCAGTTTCTGTATAGCAAAGACGGTTGTACAGACAACGACAAATATATCGTGCGTGTTTCGGGCTCTTTCTCGACAGACAACGCGACTGCATTAAGAAAAGCTGCGCTGGGTGGACATGGCGTTGCGTACGTGCCGCGTTGTCTGGTTTATCACGATATTCGTAACGGTCAGCTGGTGGATATCTTCCCTGACTTAGTGGGTAAGAAGCTCGGTATTTATGCGGTGTACCCTTTTACGCGTCAGCCGCCCAACAAGATTAAGTTATTGATTGAACACATCAGAACTCGTTATCTGACGATTTCTCACTATTTTTAATAAGGATCACGATGAGCTATTTAAAAGAGTATCAATATCCAATCACCAACAAACAGATCGTCAGCGATGACTATTTTGGTCAGATAATCGAAGACCCATACCGCTGGTTAGAAGATGACAGAAGTGACCAAACTGCAGAGTGGGTAGCGAACCAGAATGCAGTCACGTTTGATTTCCTTGCTCAAATTCCGTATCGCGCGGAACTGCGAGCGCGACTGGCAAAAGCGCAAGACTACAAAAAGAGCTCGCAGCCGTTTGTCCGAGGTGACTACACCTACTTCTATAAGAATGATGGCTTGCAGAACCACAGCATTCTCTATCGTCAGAGAGAGGGGCAGCCGGTTGAAGTATTCCTAGACCCGAACACTTTCTCGGAAGATGGCACGACATCTCTGGGCTCGGTATCGTTTTCGAAAGACTATAGCTTAGTGGCGTACAGTATTTCTGAGGGTGGCAGTGATTGGCGTAAGATCTTCGTGATTGAAACTGAGACTAAGCAGCAGCTCGAAACGGAAATTACCGACGCCAAATTTACTGGCATTTCTTGGTTAGGCAATCGCGGTTTTTACTACTCCAGTTACGATAAGCCTGACGGTAGTGAACTTTCAGCTCGTACAGAACAACACAAGCTGTACTTCCATGAGTTGGGCACAGAGCAAGCTAGCGACAAGGTGATCTTTGGCGAAAGCAACGATGAGCAACACCGCTATGTGTCTGGCTACACCACTGAAGACGATCGATACTTGATCATCCTCGGCAAGGAGTCGACTTCAGGTAATCGACTGTTCTATATCGATTTAAAATCATCAGAGCAGTCTTTGAACACACTGATTGATCATGTGGATAGCGATACGTATCTCATCGATAATCAAGGTGAGAACTTCATTCTATACACCAACCTTGATGCGCCGAATGGCAAGGTTGTGAGCTTTGATAGCGGCACTGAGCATTGGCGAGATATCATCTCAGAAAAGCCACAGCCGTTAGACATCAGTACAGGTGGGGGGTACTTGTTCGCGCACTACATGGTGGACGTAGTATCCAAAATTGATCAGCTTGATTATCAAGGTAATCTAGTTCGAGAGCTCCACATGCCAGGATTAGGAACGGCCAGCGGCTTGGGTGGCAAAAAAGAGCAAACTCAGCTTTATTACACCTTTACCAATTATGTTACGCCGCCAACGATTTTCTCTTTTGATGTTGAATCTGGCAGCTCGGAAATCTATCAGCGCTCTGAGTCTCCGTTTGAGCCGGACAAGTTCGAATCTAAGCAGGTCTTCTATACCTCAAAAGACGGAACTCAGGTTCCGATGCTTATCTCTTATAAGAAGGGACTAAAACTGGACGGCAATAACCCAACCATGTTGTATGCCTATGGCGGCTTTAATGTCAGCCTAACGCCTTCTTTCTCGGGGACGGTGGGCAGTTGGTTGGAATTGGGTGGCGTGTACGCAGTTCCCAACCTGAGAGGCGGCGGTGAGTACGGTAAGGCGTGGCATAAAGCGGGTACTCAGCAGCAAAAGCAGAATGTGTTTGATGACTTTATCGCTGCAGCAGAGTTCTTAATCGCCGAGAACTATACCAGTAGTGACAAGTTGGCGATTCGTGGCGGCTCTAACGGTGGATTGCTGGTGGGTACGTGTATGACACAGAGGCCGGAGCTTTTCCAAGTGGCTCTGCCTGCTGTTGGGGTGCTAGATATGTTGCGTTACCATACCTTTACGTCTGGCGAAGGTTGGGCGTACGACTATGGTACCTCCGCGCAAAACAAAGAGATGTTTGAATACCTGCTTGGTTACTCTCCGGTTCATAACGTTGTGCGTGGTGTCGACTACCCAGCAACTTTGGTCACGACAGCGGATCATGATGACCGCGTGGTACCAGCACACTCTTATAAGTTTATCGCAGAGCTGCAAGATAAGCATGAAGGTGGTGCGCCTGTGATGATTCGTATCGACGTAAATGCGGGCCATGGCGCCGGAATGCCATTGAGTAAAGCGATCGATCTCACTGCCGATATTTATGCGTTTACGCTGTTTAATATGGGCGTTGAATCTCTAGATTCGTTTTAGATAATGCTTGATTCTAGATAATTGGGTGTTTGACTCAGACTAAAAAGCCTCAAAATCGACCTTAGATTTTGAGGCTGTTCATATATATGAAAACTTATCAAAACTGCACCATATTTCCTTCATTTTTACATACACTTTTCCGTGATAGACCCCGCCATTATTGATGAAATGAAAGCGATTTCAAGCTGATATTCCACGCGTTTCCCGCCCTAAGTTTCTGATATTAAATTAATAGTTTTGGGTATGACTTTTCTAAAAGTTTCATGGCTCTCGACCTAATTTATCAGTGTGAACAGCGACCAACTTTTCAACGCTTTCATTGCTTAATATTTCCCTGTTCGATGAAAACTCAAAAAAATAATAGGGAATTACAATGCAAAAATTTAAGCTTTTGCCAATAACGGTCGCAGTGGCGGCTTCGCTTGCTTCACTCTCTTCTTTTGCTGCAGAAACGGATCTTGCTGCTCTCGAGCAACGAATCCAAGAGTTGGAATCTCAAGTTGGGGACATCAAGTATGTTGATGATCAGCAACAAGCGGTTCTAACTTCAGAAACAACTGTGCCAGACGGTATCGTCTTCTCTGGTTACGCTCGTTACGGCGCTCACTACAAAAGTGGTGATGAGCGCTACGTAGACATCGGTACAACAGGCCGCTCTGTTGGTCGTTTAGGTAACGAAGCGAATGGTGGTGAAGTTCAGTTAGCTAAGCTTTTCCAAGCTGACAACGGCGCTATCTGGGACATCGTATTCATGGCTGACCACTGGGAAGCAGACGCATGGGCTGATGACGGCGGCCTAAGCATGAAAAAAATGTACGCTGGTGTAACCAATGTATTTGAAAGCCAGCCTGAGCTGTACATGTGGGCTGGTCGTGACTTCCATCAACGTCCGCAACAAGGTTTGAACGATTACTTCTGGATGACACACGATGGTCAAGGTGCTGGTTTTAACAACCTAGATTTCGGCGGTGCCAAGCTAGACATGGGCTTCGTAGGCCAGGTGAAAGGCGGCCTAGTGAACGACAACGGTCGATACGCAATTACTTCTAAGTTGCACTCTATTAATGCGGGTATCGGCCAACTAGACCTATATGCGAACTATGGTTTTGCTTCAGATGAAGCAGACTCTGACGTAGCGGGTGCTCCAAAAGTCAGTGACGAAACGGCATACTTGGTAGGTGCAACCTTAGGCTTGGGTGAGTCTAACAAGTTGGTTGTTAAGTATGGTGACGGTGCGGATTCATCAGTGTTTGACCTAAAAGGTGACTACCAAACTTTGTACGCAAGTGTTGAAGGTAGCTACGCAGCAACAGATAACTTCATCATCGATTACTTAGTGTCGTACAAAGACAACTCTGGTTCTGATCTAGACCGCGAGAACACGGAATACGCTGGTATCGTTCGTCCACAGTACCAATGGGATGATGTTCATTCTACATGGTTAGAAGCGGGCTACGGCATGGTTGATTACGATGACGACGGTGAAGAGAACGCATGGAAAGTAACGCTTTCTCAAAACGTTTCTCTAGGTGGCTTACCTTGGAGCCGTCCAATGCTTCGTTTCTACACAACTGTGGGTGATGTAGAAACCAAAGGCAACACAGTGAAGACAACTAATGTTGACACATTGTCGTTCGGCGCAATGTTTGAAGCTTGGTGGTAATCACCGATATAGAAAGAGCGGCTCTTTGAATTCGGCATATTTTCAAAGAGCCATGCTTTCGAATATCCATGCTTTTCAATAGTACGTAAATACTGTCCATTTTAGCCCTAAAGGCAGATTGATTAGGGCACGTTTCAATTAACTCCATTCTTGGGCACATTTTTGTGCCCTTTTTTTCGCCACTAGATCAGGGATTTACTATGAGACTTTCTTCCATCGTGTCTCGAGTTTATTTAGGTTTCTTCGTACTGATTGTGATCATGCTGGGTTCTGCATGGTTAAGCATCAGTAGCAATAAAGACATCACCACTCGAATCGAAAACATCACCCAGCAAGCTACGCCATTAATGCTTCAATCTTCAACGTTAACCATCCGATTTCTGGACATTAATCGCAGCACCACACCCTACTTATCCGCTAACTATATTGATGAACTTGAGCCACTGAAACAAACCGTCTTAAACAACATCGAGCTATATCAGCAGCAATTGAACTGGTTCGAAGGTAAGGGCGTAGCTGGTTCACAAATGGAAGCCATGCTTAACAACATCACTCAAACAGGTTTGTTGACTATCGATAAGATAGAGCAGGTATTAGAGCTTTATGTTGAGTATTTGGATAGCAAAGATCTCGGTTCGATGGGACAAGCGCAATTTCAATCTGTGGTGGGACAGCTCAATAATACTTTGGTGAATCAACTCGCGAGTGCAGATTCAGAGCAGACACAAAAGGCAGTCGAAGCTTTGTTGGTGCAATTGAGTTTGATTGCCGCGGAAGCCAACGAAGCGTTTTCACTGCAAACATCTTCCGAGGTTCGTGGGGTAGAGCGTCGCCTACAAAGTCGCAAAGAGCGATTCGAACAAGCGGTCGCAGATTTAGATAATCTGAATTCATCTTTGCTGCGCCGCAGTAAGCAGTCTTTATCACTGCTCGCTTCACACGCGTTTTCAGCCAGTGGCTCAGTCGCTATCCATAAAGAAACCGTCAAACTCGATGAGTTTATCTCCCTTCAAAAGCAGGAAATTGAACAGCTAATCGATCAACAGTTAAGTCAATTTGATGAGCTTTCAATGTACGCTGAAGACACCGCGACACGCCTGTATCACGAATCGATGGACTCTTCGCAGCAAGCCCTTGTGATGCAGGGTTTTATTGCACTTGCTTCCGTGCTTATTGCTCTGTTAATCGGGTTGAATATTGCCAAAGGTATCCGTAAACCAAGCAAGCTGCTACAAAGTGCACTCGACCAAGTTGCCAATAAAGACTTGAGCGCGATGGTGCAGTATCAAGCCAATAATGAGTTTGGCTCAGTGAGCGACAAGGTCAACTTAGTGATCAGTCATCTGACTCAAATGATTGAGAACATGCGTCAATCGTCGACGCGCTTGAAGGAAGCGTCTCTGGAGAACCAAAGCACGAGCCGTTCATTGAGCGAGGCGATGCAAGACCAAACCAATCAGACGGTGATGGTGGCAACAGCTATGGAGCAGATCGAGTGCTCGGTGACCGAAATAACTCAAGCTGCTAATCAAACGCTAACGCTTGTAACCGAAGCGGTGTCGAGTTCCTGTGCTGGTCAGAAGACCATGGATAAAAGCGTCGAGTTGATGGGCAGTTTAGAACGTAAGTTGGCAGAATCAACAGCGACCATCGGCCAGCTTGAAAGCGAAAGCGCCAGCATTGGCTCTATTTTGGATGTGATATCTGGGATCTCTGAACAAACCAATTTGTTGGCATTGAATGCCGCTATTGAAGCGGCGCGAGCGGGCGAACAAGGGCGTGGCTTCTCTGTGGTGGCCGATGAAGTTCGCGTGTTAGCGGCAAAAACCAATGCCTCGACGCAAGAGATACACAACAAGATAGAACAGCTGCAAACCAGTTCTAAATTGGCGGTGGAACAAATCAATCAATGTGTGGTGGGGATGGTTCAATGTGTTGAGCAAACGGGCGAAGTGAATCACTCAATTTCAACGGTGTCTGATCTGCTTAATGAGGTTGAGCAAAGGAGTCATCAAATCGCGACTGCAACCACGGAACACCAAGTGGTTGCTTCTCAAGTCACACAAAACATCAGTCAGATACACACCTTGGCAGAGGACAACTCTCAACGATCTCAGGTTTTGTTTTCTCATGGTCAACAGCTTGAAACCATGTCGCAGCAGCAATTCTCACTAACTCAAGAGTTTAAGCTCGCCGAGCAATCAGAAAATACGGTTTAGAGGAGACTCTACCCTCTTCCATGCCCAGCTTTTGCTGGGCATTTTTGTGTCGGGTCAACGAAGCATTAATGTGAGTGCTCATGAGAGGAAATGTTCTCATACAATTTCGAAAGGCCATTGAAATAACAAGGTCACTTTCCCCGTGTATATTGCCGTCAGCTGCGGATTCATCATCAAATGACGCTTTAAAAAATGAATTTTGGCGTACTTCTTTGATCTGACGAGCAAGTAATCGAACGTCATATTGATAATATAAACAATAATCTCATGAAACAGTTTCATGGCGTAAAGTGAATCTGTAAGCGCTTTCATGATTTCCACAACTGGCATTTTTACCTCCAACTTTAGTGTGATGACACTCACTTCAACTAAAACGTAATTTCTTAATAATCGTTTTGTAAGCGGTTACAAGCTAATGAAGTATCGAGGTTCGAGTGGCGACAATTAAACACGTATCAGAACATGCAGGTGTGTCTCAGGCGACAGTGTCTAGGGTTATTAATGGCACTAGCAGAGTGAGTCATGACAAGAAGTTAAAGGTTGAAAAAGCGATCAAAGAATTGGGTTATCGCCCGAACTCTATCGCTCAAGCTTTGGCTTCAAGTCGTACCGGAAGTGTTGGTGTAGTTGTTCCAGAACTGGGCGGTTCTTTCTATTCAGGCATCTTGCATTGCATAGAAGAAAACCTACGCCGCTTTGGTTACCACGCTGTTGTTACAGCGGGTTCGAACACCGAACAAGGGCAGCGAGAGTCTGTGGAGTTTCTGTTGGGGCGTCGTGTTGATGCTTTGATTCTTCACACTCAACTGCTCAGTGATGACTATTTAATTGAATTGGAAGAACAGGGGACCCCTGTGGTTTTAATTAACCGCTTCATCCCAGAAATGGCGATGAGTTGCATTGATATTGATAACGAAGTCGGGGGGCTACTCGCTACTCAATATCTTTTGCAAAAGGGACATACAGATATCGCGTGTATTACCGGGCCTTTAGATAAAGCCGACGCTAGGGGGCGTTTGCAGGGGTATCGCAAGGCACTGGAAGAAGCCGGTGTGCCATATGATGAAGCCTTAGTCTCTGAGGCGGGATTTACTGAAGAGACAGGCATCAGCGCCATGAAGAAGTTGATCAACAGAAAATGCCACTTTACGGCGGTATTTGCTTCAAACGATCACATGGCATTTGGCGCGTTCGAAGTTCTGCATAAAGAGGGATTGTCTGTTCCGAGAGACGTTTCTCTTGTTGGCTTCGATAACACCATCTTCGCGCGTTATCTGACCCCTAGTTTGACCACCATTAATTTCCCCATTGAAGAGATGAGCATCGAAGCAGTGCAGCTCACTCTACAAAAGCTAAAAAAAATCAAACATGACGTGAACTTTAAATTGCTGCCGACGTTGGTCACTAGAAACTCGGTATCGGATTTACTGGTTACCCTATAAAAATATTAAGGATAGAACATGAAATTTAAGACCTTAGCGCTTTCATGCGCGGTTGCTTTAGGACTAGGTGCAACAGCGGTAAATGCTGCTGACAAAGAGATTCGTTTCGACGGCTTCCCGGATTTCGATAGCAGCCTGAAGGTATTACTGCCTGATTTCGAAAAGGAAACAGGGATCAAAGTTGATTACCTTATGAACAACCACGGTGACCACCACACAAAACTAACCACTAACCTAGCTACAGGCTCAGGTGCGGGTGATGTGATTGTTGTGGACGTAGAGAAAATCGGTCCATTCGTTGGCTCTGGCGGCCTAGTTAACCTGTCTGAAAACTACGGTGCAGATAAATACGAAGAACGATTCGCACCTTACGCGTGGGCACAAGGCAAAGGCGCTGACGGTGACATGTACGGCATCCCTGTCGACCTTGGTCCAGGTGTTATGTACTACCGCACCGACGTGTTTGAAAAAGCGGGCATCAATGTAGAAGAAGCAATCAAAGATTGGGATTCATACATCGCTGCTGGTGAAAAACTGAAAGAGCAAAACGTACAACTTATCGCTTCAGCTGCCGACGTTGCACAAGCGATCATCTTCACAACGGTTCCTGAAGGAGAAGGTCTTTACTTCGATAAAGATGGCAACCCAGTTGTGACATCTGAGCGTTTTGTTCACGCTTTTGAAGTAGCAAAAGAGATTCGCGACAAAGGCTTAGACGGCCGCATTCTGGCTTGGTCTAACGAATGGTACGAGGGCTTTCGCAACGGCACATTTGCAACTCAACTTTCTGGCGCTTGGCTACTTGGTCACCTAAACAACTGGATCGCTCCTGAAACCAAAGGTAAATGGGCAGTAGAAAACCTACCTGATGGCATTTACGGCAGCTGGGGTGGTTCATTCCTATCGATTCCAACTCAATCTGACAACCCAGATGAAGCTTGGGCGCTGATTGAATACATGACGACTGACCGTGATGTTCAACTTAAGCACTTCGAAACGATTGCGGCTTTCCCTGCGAACGTAACGACGTATGACGATGAGTTATTCCAAGAAGAGATGGAGTTCCTAGGTGGTCAGAAAGCACGTCTTCTATTTGCAGAAGTGGCACAGAACATCAAGCCAGTATCTCCAGCTCAAGGCGACCACGTAGCACGCTCTATAATTTTAGAGAACGCATTGATGGAAGTGCTTGATGAAGGTAAGGACATCGAGACTGCATTGAAAGAGGCAGAGCGTCTAATCAAGCGTCGTACGCGTAATCTTTAATTTGTTATTACTTTGAGTAAGTGAGGAAGCGTGGATAACGCGCTTCCTTTTTTAAGAGGTCGTTACTATGAATCATACAGCGAGCACAACGATAGAACCTGCGGACAAAAGCCTTTTTTCTCGCCTGAATTTGAAAGCGCTTACACCGTATGGATTCCTTCTGCCGTTTCTGATCATTTTTTCTGTATTTGGGATCTTCCCGCTGTTGTTCTCTGTTTATCTGTCGTTCCACGAATGGAACCCAGTACAGGGCATGGATGCAATGGAGTTCGTTGGTTTTGAGAACTATCACATTGCCTTGACTGACCCATGGCTATGGCGTTCATTAAAGAACACATTGTGGCTAGCAATCACATCGGGTGTTGCTCAGCACTTAGTCGCTATTCCAGTGGCTTACATGTTGGTTTCAATGGGTGACCGTATGCGTCACTGGCTAACATCGGCGTACTTTCTACCGTTCATCACATCAACGGTCGCAGCGTCACTGATTTTCTTCAATATGTATTCTCCTAACTCAGGAATTATCAACCAAACGCTAATGGCATTGGCCGATAGCACGCTGTTTGGTTGGGCATTTGCTTGGGTTAACGATTTTCAACCAATCCGCTGGTTAGACGATGCCACTATGGTGAAGCCGTCTATCGCGATCATGGTTTTCTGGAAATACACCGGTTTTAACATCGTCCTTTACACCACAGGCTTAATGACGATTCCTAAAGACATTTTAGAAGCTGCACGTATGGATGGTGCGAATGCCTTCCGCCGCTTCTGGAACATCTCACTACCAATGATTCGTCCATTTATCTTCTTTGCAATCACCATGACCATTATCGGTAACCTGCAAATGTTTGAAGAACCGTTCGTTCTAACGCGTGGCACAGGTGGTACAGGTCAATCTGGTTTAACTATCTCGATGTACCTCTACAAAGTGGGCTGGGAATGGTTAGAAATGGGCACAGCGTCAGCAATTTCATGGCTTCTGTTTGCACTGATCGCGTCTTGTACTTTGGTTCAATTTTTATTCTTCGGTAAGAAAGGCTTAGGGGAACATTAAGATGTCGACATCAATTAAGACAAATACCTCACCATTAAGTGGCCTAATGCCAAGCGAACGCACCATGTACATCATGACTAAGATCTTGATGGTCATGCTCGGCATATTACTGATTGTTTCCGCAATCATTACGGTGTTCCCGTTTGTGTGGTCAGCACTGCTTTCAACACGTGACCGTTCGGAGATCTTCGGCTCGGGCATCAGCTTTGCTATTGGCGACAGCCTAATGGTGAACTACGCAAAACTGCTGGAAATCATGCCGTTTTGGAAAGCGATGTTTAACTCGATTTACGTGGCTTTCTTAGGCACAACCATCTCGCTGCTGTTTTGTAGCATGGGTGGCTACGCGTTTGCTGTGTTTAAGTTCCGCGGTAAGAACGTGTTGTTCGGCATGCTGGTTGGCTCAATGGCGATTCCGCCAGTGCTTAGCTTGATCCCTTACTTCATGATCGTGAAATTCTTAGGCTTGTTGGATAACCACATGGCGGTATGGCTACCGTTCACAACCACGCCATTTGGTATCTTCTTGATGCGTCAGCACGTGATTGCATCGATTCCTAAAGAGCTATTAGAAGCAGCGAAACTGGATGGCGCAGGTGAATTCAGAACGTACTGGAGTGTGGTACTGCCACTGATGAAACCAGCACTCGCAACACTCGCTATCGTGCAGTTCGTCTTCTTCTGGAACATGTTTATGCAGCCTCTTGTGGTACTGAACAACCCTGACAATTACGTCATCACACAAGCACTACGAAGTGTTCAAGGTATTCCGAATACGCCATGGGGCGCGGTAATGCTAGGTACCACAATTTCTATTTTACCACTCGTGATTACCTACCTGTTCGCATCGAAACAGATGATCAGTGGTTTAACGTCCGGCGCAGTTAAAGGTTAGGTTTAAGGGTTATAACAATGAATAAATTTCAACTTCCAAGTGATTCAAAGTTACGCAGTAAGGAATTTGTATTCGGTGTCGCGACATCTTCATACCAAATTGAAGGCGGCGTTGAAGAGGGCGGTCGTACACCGTCTATCTGGGACACGTTTTGTAAGACACCAGGTAAGGTAGATAACGGCGACAGTGGTGATGTGGCGTGCGACCACTACCACTTGTGGCAACAAGATATCGAGATGATTCAAGGCTTAGGTGTTGATGCTTACCGTCTGTCAATTGCATGGCCACGTATCTTGCCGCAAGACGGTGTGGTGAATCAGCAAGGTCTAGAGTTTTACGAGCAGATCATCGATGAATGTCATGCTCGTGGAATGAAGGTGTTCGTGACACTTTATCACTGGGATCTACCGCAATACCTTGAAGACAAAGGCGGTTGGTTAAACCGTGAAACGTCTTACAAGTTTGCAGAATATGCAGAAGTGGTGAGTAACTACTTTGGCAATAAAATTGATGTTTACACCACATTGAACGAACCGTTTGTATCTGCGTTCTTAGGCTACCGTTGGGGCGAGCATGCACCGGGCATCAAGGGTGAAAAAGAAGGCTTCTTAGCTTCTCACCATTTAATGCTAGGCCATGGTTTGGCGATGCCGATTCTTCGTAAGAATGCACCTCATGCTCAGCATGGTGTGGTATTTAACGCGACTCCGGCTTACCCACTGACACCGCAAGACCAAGGCGCTGCAGACTACTGTGAAGCAGAGAACTACCACTGGTTCATCGACCCTGTACTGAAAGGTGAATACCCACAGCCAGTAGTCGACCGTCAAGCGATGAACATGCCGATGATTTTAGAAGGCGATCTAGACATCATCAGTGCACCGGTTGATTACATCGGTATCAACTACTACACACGCAATGTTGCTCGCTTCAATGAGAATGGCGACATTGAGTCAGTAAAACAGACTGACGCAGAACACACTTACATCGGCTGGGAAATCAACCCACAAGGTTTAACCGACTTATTGGTAAGACTGGATGCTCGTTACGAAAATATGCCGCCTATCTACATTACAGAGAACGGTGCTGCAGGTAATGACGAGCGTGTTAACGGACAAGTGATGGATGACCAACGTGTTCGCTACTTCCAAGGCCACATCGAAGCGGTGCACAACGCAGTTGAAGCGGGTGTGAAAGTTGATGGCTACTTTGCGTGGAGTCTAATGGATAACTTTGAGTGGGCATTCGGCTACTGCCAACGCTTTGGCATCGTCCATGTTGATTACACCACCCAAGAAAGAACACTGAAACAGAGCGCAATTGCGTACCGAAACATGCTTCAAGAGCGCGCTGAGGAGAACAGATAATGGCTAAAGTAGAATTCAAAAACATCAAGAAATCATTCGGTGATGTTGAAGTGGTTAAAGAGTTTGATTTTACGGTTGAAGACGGTGAATTTGTGGTTTTCCTTGGCCCATCTGGCTGTGGTAAGTCGACTACACTTCGCATGCTTGCAGGCCTAGAAAGCATTAGCTCTGGCGATATCGTGGTTGGTGGCAAAGTGATGAACAAGGTTGATGCTAAAGACCGTGACTTAGCAATGGTATTCCAAAGCTACGCACTGTACCCACACATGACGGTCTACGAGAACATCGCCTTTGCACTAAAACTGAAAGGCATGCCGAAAGCAGAAATCGACGTAGAAGTGCTAAAAGCGGCGAAAATGCTAGAGCTTGATCCTCTACTGAACCGTAAGCCAAAAGAGCTTTCTGGTGGTCAACGTCAGCGTGTAGCCATGGGCCGTGCGATGGTTCGTACACCGAAAGTGTTCTTGTTTGATGAGCCGTTATCTAACCTTGATGCCAAGCTGCGTGGCGTGATGCGTGAAGAAATAAAGCACCTACACCGTGAGCTTAAAACCACCACCATCTACGTTACACACGATCAGATCGAAGCGATGACGCTAGCAGACCGCATCGTAATTCTGAAAGACGGTTATGTTGCTCAAGTGGGCACACCAACTGAGGTGTTCCAACGCCCAGCTAACAAGTTTGTCGCGCAATTCATTGGTAACCCGTCAATGAATATGTTGGAAGCTAAGCTGATTGAAAAAGAAGGTGAATACTTCGTTGAACTTGGTGATGTTCATATCCCACTTCCGGAGCGTTTTAAGTCTCTGGCGTCTAAAAACCTAGCGCTTCACTTTGGTGTTCGTCCAACAGACATTCACCTACGTGCTGAGCAAGTTGACCACGACCGTGTGCTGCCATTCCCTGTGAAAATCAAAGACAAGGAACTGCTGGGTGCGAGCATTCTTCTGAAAACAGAAATCGGCGGCCAACCGCTGATGGTTGAGACCCAAGCAGCTGAAGTGGATGTGAAAGAACTGACACTTTACTTGGATCTGGATGCTTTCCACCTGTTTGACGCACTGAGCGAGAATTCGCTAGCGAGCTAGCCAGTCAATTTAAATCAGCCATTGAGCTGACACCAACCAACTTACGACAAATTGTTTTGGCTCCTCCTGATTTGGGAGGGGCTAGGGATAGTGATGATGAAATTCGGATATTTTGACGATAAAAACAAAGAATACGTAGCAACCACACCATGTACACCAATCAAATGGTGTAACTACGTGGGCACATTAGATTTCGGTGGCATTGTTGATAGCAACGGTGGCGTGTTGTTGTGTAAGGGCGACCCGGCACTGAACCGCATCACCAAGTACATTGCACAGCTGCCTAACTCAGATTTCAAAGGCTCGACCCTATACCTTAAGGTGCGTGACGAAGAGGGTAATGTAGAGGTGTTCTCACCTTTCTACACACCAACTCTGAAGCCGCTTGATAAGTTTGAAAACCATACAGGCTTGTCTTACACCACCATCATTGCAGAGGCGTTTGGTGTGCGTTGTGAAGCGACCTTCTTCGTGCCAAAAGCTGACCAAGTGCTGTTACAAGACATCAAAGTCACCAACATTTCAGATAAAGCGCTACACGTTGATGTCGTTCCTGTGTATGAATTCACACACTTCGATGCACTTAAGCAGCTATTGAATGCGGATTGGGTTCCACAAACCATGACGCTGAAAGCGCACCAGCAAGAGTCGGGTCATACTGTGCTTGAGCAGTATGCCTTCATGAAGCGCGACTATGCAGTAAACCTGATGACAGCGGATCGTCCTGCTACGTCGTTTGACGGAGACCGCCAATCATTCCTTGGTCAATTTGGTTACGGCACATGGGCTGCCCCGCAAGCGTTAGAAAACGATGAGCTTGGCAATACTGAGTGTTTGCGTGGTGACAACATTGGCGCGCTTAACCTGCGTTTGGGTTGGTTATCTCCAGAGCAGACAGAACGTACGATTGTACAAATCGCGCAAGAACAGAGCCTAGAAGCTGCACTTCCTCTGCTGGCTAAATATCGTGACCATCAAGTGGTTGATTCAGCTTTCGCTGAACTGGCTGAACATTGGGATGGTTACCTACAAGCGGTTCAGGTTGAAACACCAGACCCTGCTATGAACTCGATGCTTAACGTACATAACCCACGTCAGTGTCACACCACCAAAAACTGGTCTCGTTACCTGTCTCTGTACCAGCTTGGCTATGGCGCACGTGGCATCGGTTTCCGTGATTCTTCGCAAGATACGTTGGGCGTGATTACTCATATGCCAGAAGAGGCGCGTGAGTTCATTGAGCGCTTACTATCAGTGCAAAACATCAATGGTTCTGCAATGCACCAGTTCTTCCCTTCAACCATGGAAGCGAACGCGGGTGACTCACGTGAAGAGGAAGATCGTCCGGATTACTACGGCGACGATCATCTGTGGATCATCTACGCAGTCACTCAATATGTGAAAGAGACAGGCAATGCTGATTTCTTGAACAAAGTGATTCCGTTCTATCAAAAAGACAAAGCGGGCAACCCTGTGGAAACAGGCACCGTTTGGGATCACTTGTGCCGCGCGATCGAGTTTACCTACACCAATACGGGTGAGCACGGCCTACCGTTATTAGGTTTTGCAGACTGGAATGACACGGTGAACCTGCCAACAGGTGCAGAGTCGATGATGGTAGCCAACATGTACGGTAAAGCTCTGCTCGATATGTTGGACCTCTGTGAGTTACGCGGTGAGGAACAGCTGACCGCTCAGTTCAATGAGCAATACCAACAAATGCAGAGCACAGTGAATGAGTGCGGTTGGGATGGCGAATGGTTTGTGCGTTACTTTGATGAGCAAGGCCTGCCAATTGGTTCTCACAAGAATGAACAAGGGCAGATCTACACTAACGGTCAAAGCTGGCCTGTGATTTCTGGTTTCGCGACACAAGAACGTGCCACACAAGCACTAGATTCGGTTTACAACAAGCTGAACACGACCAATGGTATCAAGCTTTCAACTCCAGGCTACAACGGCTTTGATCCACAACTTGGTGGCGTTTCGACATATCCACCGGGTGCGAAAGAGAACGGTGGTATCTTCCTGCATTCAAACCCATGGGTGATGATCGCGGAAGCGAAAATGGGCAACGGCGAGCGTGCTTATGAGTACTACCGTCAAATTAATCCGGCTTCTAAGAACGACGATATTGATACTTTCGAATCGGAGCCATACTGCTACCCGCAAAACATCTTGGGCGACGAACATAAACAGTTCGGCCTAGGTCGTAATGCATGGCTGTCTGGTACTTCATCTTGGACATACGTGGCAGGTACGCAGTGGATTCTAGGTGTTCGACCTGAAATTGATGGCTTGCTGGTGGATCCTTGTATTCCGGCTGAGTGGCCTGAGTTTAAGGTCCGTCGTCAGTTCCGTGGTGCGACGTATCATATTCATGTCACGAACCCGAATAACGTATGTAAGGGCGTGGTTGAGATGAAGGTCAATGGTGACCTGATTTCAGGCAACAAAGCACCGGTATTTACATCGGGAGAGCACACGGTAGAGGTGGTTTTAGGTTAACAAAGAGAAGGGCGCTTTATGCGCCCTTTATTGCTCTTTCGTTTGGTTATTTTGGTTATTTTGGTTGATAGGTGGCTTGGCATTGCCAAGTGAAGGTTTGAGACTGGTTCGGGCTAAGCGTTAATAAGCCAATCTGGTTATTGAATGCATCGGCAGGGCAAGTCATGGGCTCTATTGCAATACTTTGCTCACTTGTCGGAGTGTATAGCTGAACAAATGGGTAGCTCGCATCTTGTTGATAATGAATTGCGGCAGATGAATCTGAGTGTGTCAAAGTCAGTTGGTTGGTTGTCTTAGAATCAAATTCAAAGCAGTGGTTTAGGCTTTGACTGGTCAGGGAGTCATCCAAAGACAAACGGTCAAAAGCCTGTTTTTCACCATTGGGTAGGTCGTTCTCATGTACGACCTCAGCGCAAGGCGACATAGTCAATTCACACTGTTCTAGGTCATTGCCGAGCGAGAAATAAGGGTGCCAAGCATCACCGAATGGGAAGGCGAAATCACCACAATTAGAGACAGTTGTTGAGCAAGAGAGCTTACCCGTTGTGTCGATAGTGAAGGTGACTTCAAGGTTAAAAGCGAACGGGAAAGCAGGGTGCAAAGATGATGTCTGATATTGCAGCGTCACACTGGCTGATTTTTCATTGGCTGCGCTGTTTTTGATTGAAAAAGGTTGGTTGTAGAGCAAGCCATGTACGGCGTGATCAGACCAAGGGAAGTTAGCTGGGAGTTGATGGTTTTGGTTGTCGAAACTGTAGCGACCTAAGTTTAAACGGTTTGGAAAAGGGAATAATTTAGCACTGCGGGAAAAGAACGGATGTTGGTTGATCAGTTCATCATAATTCTGATAACCACAAATAAAAGAGAATGGACTGTTATTTACAATGTATTTATTTATAACAGCACCAAATCCATTGATTATTTGAAGTTCTATACCATGCTGGTGGTTTATTAATGTGACAGAGTCAATATTTCCAAATTTTTCATTTATAATTTTAAACATGTTGATGTCTCCATTTTTGAAAGATATTAACAAGAAGAAAAAAATATTCAATGGCGGTTTTAAAATGAATAATAAAATTCCATATACAAGCTATTCAGGAAATTCAAAACACCTGTGTAAAAAAGGTGATGCAGTTGAATTTATTCAACCTTGGTACACGCCAATTTCTACGACACCAGAAAATACAGGTATGGCGATCGGTGGTATCGGTAATACTTTTACATTGACGCCAAATGGTAACACGCCAAACTTCAGCTTTATTCCAGGAATATTTGTCGACTGTTCAGAACAAGTTATTAATTTTAATGACTTTTATGCGTCAGTGATGGATGTGCCGACTATTGAAGCGCTTCAGGTTGTTAACGAGCAAGAGCTTAGTGTTCATCTGAATTTTTACCCAGCGCTATTCGATGGAAAGAAGATAGATAAAGAAAACATTTCGAATGCGATTAACCTCATTCGTGCCGCATTAGAAAATGGTAATTTCTATAAAGAAAATAAAGATAAGTTTATAAAGTGGGATGTCGAATTTTCTAATAAGACTCAATTATTAATAGAATCAGATTCATCGTCGATTGATTGTCAATTATATGTAGCCTTAGATTTCTTTAATGGTTTGTTAATAAATGATACAACGAGACAGCTATCACTAACTGCGGGAAATAATAGTGATATAGAAAGTGTTAATGGTAGCGATATCGAATATAAGGCTTTATATCCATTAGCTGAATATAAATATAATAGTTTTGATGGTATTAATATAAAGCGAAAGGTAGTCTCGCCGATCGTTAAAGAGGATAAGCGCCTCTGTTCTATGCCGATGCACTGGAACCACTTCCAGATTACTAATGAATCACAGCAAACACGCGTGATTACTCTTGCTCAACCTCTACAAAACTTGATTGGTTCAACCTACCGAAAAGGTCGTGATGGGATTCAAGATTCGGCGTGTACCTTATCTCAAAACCCGATTGCTCAGCAGCATAAAGCGGTGAAGGTCAATGATGAAAGCCACGGTTTTACCGGTGTTCAGCTCACTAGTCAGTCCCCTTATCAAAGTGACATTGAGGGTGAGGTGGTGTTTGGTGTTCAAGCCGAAAACCGTTTGACTAAATCTGGCAAGGTAACGGTGTCTGTTAAGCCAACGCTTTATACTTCGAAAGTGACCCAGCAAACTGAGTTCGCACTGAAAACAGGCCGTACTAATACAGAATTCCAAACTGGGATCTACACTGGGCGCGAAGCATTGAGTGCATTGGTCGTGGTTCAGGTTGAGTTGGAGCCGGGCGAATCCGTTGACCTGCGTTTCGCACAGGTGATGGCACACAGTAAAGTGATGCTCAATGGCTGGCACTCAGACAAGGCTTACACGCAATTCTACCCACAAGCAAAGCCTGCCTTACCGATGTTACAAGATGTTTTGCCAAAGCTTGAGGTGATTGAGCAGAAGATTATTGAGCAACAGACCGCTTTCCTAGAGCAAGCTCAAAGCAAAATATCACAGCCTGAATCAGCGCTGCGCTATGCGACGATGGCTATGAACTCATTGTCTTTCCTTGCAGAATCAACGGTATGGGATAAAGAAGATAAGTTCCTAGTGAAAGAGTGTGTTGATTACCCATTCTTTAACTCTCTGGATGTGTATTTCTACGGCTCGTTTTCACTGCTTTACTTGTTGCCGGAGCTTGATGGCTGCGTGATGAAAGAGTTCTCAAAAGCGATTTTGGCTGAAGACTTTACTCAGCGCCGCTACTGGGAATATGAAGCGACACCGAATGCTGAATTGATTGATGAAAAGTACCAAGGTGTGCGTGCTATTCGAGGTGCAGTCATCCACGATTTGGGTAGCCCGTTCGACATCCAGCCTGATGCGTATAGCTGGCATAATGTTAAGGAATGGAAGGACTTAGCACCGAAATACATTCTGATGGTGTACCGTCACTACCAAAACACACAAGATATGTCTGTGGTTAAAGAGTGCTGGCAGGCTGTGACTGAGAGTATCGATTTCTTATCGAACTTGATTGCTAAAGGTGACGATTTACCGCTAACCCGAGGTACAGACGACACCTTCGATAACCTTGCGTCTCACGGTATCTCTATTTACTGTGCGAGCCTTTGGGTTGCCGGCCTTCAAGCCGCGAGTGAGTTGGCACAATTGATGGGCGAACACGATCTAAGTGCGGGTTACCTAACACGTTCGAAAAAGGCATTAGCAACAGTTGAGCAGAGCTTGTGGGATGAGAAAGAGGGTTATTACCACTTCTTCGTGACGCCAGTCCAAGCCAAGCATCTAACGGGCGAAGGCTATCAAGCTCTGGAAACTCTTGGGCTGACTTTAACGGGTGATGCGATTGCCGATAAGAATATGCTTAACGACTATCTAAACCAAACCGATACTTCAATAAACATCGGTAAGGTAGCTCAACGTATCTCTAAGAAACGCTTGTTGAGTGAGACAGCGCCTCAAGCCTTTACTCAAGAGTATCTACAGCTAGTACCCGATTCAGACAATAGCTTTGGTGATGCACTGCTTGCAGACAGCTATCTAAAGTTGATTGGCTTGGAGGGTATTTTCCCGCAACAGCGCATTCAGCGTGCATTGGACTATGTTTATAAACATAACTTCGAGATTAACAGCCCTAAACTTGGGGTAGCGAACATGACGCTCGCCGATGGTTCACCACATGAGGCTTTTCAGGCGCAAGACGTGTGGATTGGCGTGCAGTTTAGTGTCGCGACAGCGTTGAGTTTAGCGGGTAAATCGCAGCAAGCGGAAACATTGATGGATACTGTGTATACCGCGCTGTATGACTATTCAAAGATTCCATTTGCCGCACCAGAAGGGTTCAATTGTTCTGTCTCATTTGATGAGAAAGATCTTACAGAATCTTTTAAATTGTCACAAAATGATGCGAAAAAGTGGATTAATGCACTTAAATTGCAAAACTGTGTGCTGTCTGACGGTCGGGTTAGTCCTGAGCTGACTAAAGACAGTGGTAAATTTGTTAATATGGTTAAAGGTGAAATTTCAGCGGAGCAAGCCATGGTTCTTCACAAGTGGCTTCTGAGCACTGGGTTGAAATACACCGCAGGTCGCTACTTCCGACCGGGGATGATTTTCGCCTACTTATATTAATTAAATAGTATGAGTTTCAACTTGAGCAATGTTGAGTTGAAACTGATGGGGAGCTCTAGGGCTCCCCAAATGTCACTGGATTAGGGTATCGAGATGCGCACTAAAACTAAAAAAACCACCGTATACGATGTAGCGAGGCTAGCTGGCGTTTCGCCAAGCACGGTTTCTCGTTTTCTTAATCGAACAACCTATGTGTCGGATGATAAAAGCCAGAATATCGAACAGGCGATCAAAGACACCGGCTACAAGCCCAATTTTCAGATGCAGGAAAACATTAATCGCCGTTCACTCACTATAGGTGTATTGGTGCAACATCCTGATAGCCCTTATACCAGTCGTATCCTCAACGACATGGAGAAAACCCTGATAGCTCAAGGCTATTCGTTAGTGATAGCAACCGGGCATTGGCAAAAAAAGCTCGAGATACACGCTTTAGAGTATCTGGCTAAGAGCAATGTCGATGGCATGATCATTGTGACAGGCAGCATTACCAAAGAAGACATCGCGAAGTATGCGCAAGACATTCCGGTGGTTGCGGTAGGCTATGACATGGTTGCAGATAATGTTCGCTCAATTAACATTGATAATGTGTTGGGTGGTTACATGGCAACCCTCCACTTGCTCCAACAGGGGCATGTGAATATTGCTCATATCAAAGGGCTTTCAAGCCAGCCAGACGCAGGTAATCGTTTTGAAGGCTATAAGAAAGCGCTTCAAGAAGCGGGCATTAAGGTGATGCCAAAGCTCGTCAAGCAAGGGGATTTCAGTAGTGAAACTGGCTATGAGAAAACCGTGGAATTAATTGAATCTAAGATTCATTTTTCTGCCCTGTTTGCCGCCAATGATCAAACGGCTTATGGGGCGATTAAGGCGCTCCATGATCACGGTTACAAAGTGCCAGAAGATGTGTCTGTGATTGGGTTTGATGACTTGCCAACGTCAAAGTATTTCACACCCGCGTTAACAACATTAAGGCAGCCAATTGAAGAGATTGGCGAGGTGTGTGCTCAGTCGATCTTGAACTTGTTATCTGGTGAGAGGCATGAAGCGCGATTACCACCGATCGATTTAATCGTCAGGGAGTCGACTAAGTCTTTGTATCGTTAATTTCAACACAAGCATCAAGGTGGTGCGCCCGTGATAATTCGTATTGATGTTAATGCAGGGCATGGGGCAGGTAAGCTAAAACACTTCTGCCCTATTCCTTGCCAGCCGCGCTCAACCTCTCAAATGATAGTGAGGTGATTTGACCTACTTTTTTTTATCTATGTAATGTCTAGGGAAGTGGGCGCTTATCAGATAACAACTATAGGAAAGCTATGGCTAATGAAAGAACTAAATACATTTTAGAGTGTTAATGAGCGTGATGTCGTTCTGTTAGTGCTAGAGGAGTTTAATGTTTCCGACTCATTTGCTCAATGGTTTGTTTGTCGTGTTCGAGAAGAAATAACCTCAGTGAAAACGCTCGGTGCTTGGCACTCTGTCGTAGATACTAACCTAGGCGAGTCAGACTTAGTCTATATCTATCAATCAGATGACTTATCCTCACAAGCAATACTTATTGAAAACAAGATTGATGCTTCAGCTCAGGCTCAACAAGGAGGGAGATACAGGCTTAGGGGGAACAGAGGTCTAGAAGATGGTCTTTGGCAAGATGTTAGAACATGTATCATTGCCCCAAAGGCATATATCGCTTGAAATGCTGAGCCGTACGACGCTGCCATTTCATATAAAGAAATAATGGTTTACCTTGCGACGGTTTGCCCCAAAACAACAGAATTTGCACCAAAATACTTAGCTTATGTCTCAGAACATTTTCCTCAATTTAATCCCGAGCCATCAAAACCCCGAGTTAATGGGCGCGACTGGATTCATTTCTTTCTCGATCCAATAAATAAAAAAATACGAATCATTCACCAGATCTACGGCAAAGTCATCAAGTTGCATTTTCTAGGTCAAGCAGACAACTTTGATGATATCAAAGTCAATTTGAAGGTTTGGAATGTAGTGGGTATCGAATCATAAAGTCGGGAAAATCAGTAAACATAGAAACACCATTACCTGAAATATCAATCGCAGAACAAAGTTTTGACTCAGTATTGGAAAAATTAGTATCGCTCTAAATAAAGCTCAGCAGTTGCATTCGTGGATGGAAAATTACTCTTCTGTGTGACCGTTAAAGAAACGATGCTAAGGAAAACTTAAGTCCAGAGGCTTGCTGATAGGGTATGAAACACAGAAATGCCCCGCAATGTGTGTAGATAGAGATAAAACGTTATTTGGGGCAATAGGTTGTGGACTGGATAATTACCTTAACTTCAGCCTCAACGGAAGATGTGAAAATAAGCAATGCTTTGTAGATAAACTCCCTTTTTTTAATGCCAAAGTAGACCGACTATTTTGAAGGCAATATTTTAGGGTATTTGTAAGGGCCAAATGCATATGGTTACTTTCCTAACGATTAGCTAGTTCTGCTTCTTCAATTAACTCCCAGAAAGTTAGGGTTTTATTCTGCACATCGCTACTGTGGAGTACACTTATATGATCCTCATTCACCCCGTAAAGTGAGTGGGCTTGGTTTACCGACTCTATTCGTAATTGGCTACTCAACAATATGGTTCCATCTCCACTTTCTCCTCGTGTCGTTGGACTTTTTTGATAAGCAAAGATTAACAAGTGAGCGGGAACATTCTTTTGCGCTTGGGGAGAAAAAAGGTTTTGAATCGCTTTTCCATTTGGCGTTAAATCTCGCCACGAGGGCATGACAACTGGAGAGTATTTGACCCCTGCTTCCGCAGAAGAAACCCCACCAAAAGGAGACGCTATCGAGGTAAATGAGCGCACGAGTTCACAGCGATTGCTAGCACTACACACATTCAGATATCTTTGAGTTAACACGCCTCCCATACTGTGAGCCACAATATGGATTGGTTGATAATCGTGTTCTTGATGTAGCTGTCGCATAATGCCTGCGATCGAGTGTGAAAGCAGTGTATGCGAGAAGGCTGAGGGGTAGTTAATGATCCACGGTTGATACTTGTCCCGGTCGAGCGCATCGATCATCTGTTCAAAATCTCTTCCACTTCCCCCCATTCCATGAATATAAAGGACGGGGATTTTATCATCTTGGTATGGTTCAAGAAAAAATAGCCCCACATAGTCACTCTCAACAAACTGTAGAGGCTGCCACATGCCCATTTCTTTTGCCTCATGGGAAAACGCAGGGTCATTCCATTCAACAATTCTACCAATTCGCTCTGGCTTTACCTCGAATTCTAGATATGGAGTAACCAATAGGCCATCTAATGCGGGAATACCATCTGAAATCCGATTCTTTGAAGTAAGGATGAATTGATCGTCAGCGAGCAACGTTTTTTGATACAGATAGCTTGGTTCGTTAGTTTGATAAATAAAATCTAAATTACTATCTTCAAAAATGACAATGTATTCAGTCAGGTTGAAGAATGAAGGGAAGCGAGTTTTGTTGCTACTCGACATCGAGTGTGCGGTCAGTACGCCACTTTTATCTATTGTTGAGAGTTGCAGCACGAGGTAGCGAGCATTTTCGTCAGAGTCGGGAGTAACAATTGAAAACTCTTGATAGAGCTTATCTGCTTGATGCAAGTCTGACTGAAGTGTGATTAACGAACCACAGCCACTGAGAAATACCAATAGGCCCAGTGCCCAAATAAGTGTCCGTGTCATCAAATTACTCCTACTGGAAAACGATTTGTTATGGATTCATTACAAGAAGCCCGCTGCATAAGCGGGCTCGACAACACTGTAACTTTCACAGTTAGAATTTGTAGTTCATACCGATAGACATCAGTAAACTGTCACTCGTGTAAAAGTCGATGTTGGAACTGTTAATCGTACTACCAACAAATGACGTGATACTCCAGTTATCCCAACTCGGAATATTCTTATACTCATAAGCCAAAAATAGGCGATATACATCATCGCTTCTTGTTTGATTGAAAATCGGGTTGTTTGCTGAAAAGTCTCTCCATGCGTAGCTGCCTGTCAATGAGAGGCCGTAGTTTTGTGTGACATAAAAATAGCTTAGCTCACCTTTGTAAGCATCAAACGTATTTGCCTCACCTGTTGCATCGTGTTTAGTGTAGCTGAAAGCTGTTATATAACCGGAATTCACATTCAGCATAGAGCGATATTGTCCTTTAATATAGTAGGTATCACTCTCTCTCAAAAGTGCTGAAGAGGTAATTTCTTCATTTTCAATATCTGCCGTCGCATAGGCCATATCAAAAGACACACCGCTGTTCCAAATATTTGAAAGCTTCAGACGATAGGCGTCACCTTTTCGGTCTGTAGTCGCTCGATTTTGTCCGGTTAGATAAGGGTTGCTCCATACCTCATCGGCAACAACAGTCGGAAGGTAGCCGATATCGAGTCTAGTCCCATTTTTGTAGTCATATTGATATCCAAGTTCAAAGGCGAGTGTTCCAACGGCTAAGTCATCACGTGAAGTACCTAGGTAGACTCGCTGGTTATTTTGTTCGTTTAGGGCGTAGTAAAGATTGCCTAGAGGGGCAATAAACCCTTGCTCTGAACTTTCACCTTTACCAAGATGATTGATTTGCTCTGGACCATTGGTATCAAAGTTAGAGTTGGTAGTGCTAAAGCCAGAGTTTAAAGAGATCTCACCACTGAAGCGTGAAGTATCAAATGCATGAGCAGAGCTAAAAGAAATAGGTAGTAAGGCAAAAAGGCAAAGAGTTTTCTTATTCATTGGTCATTCTCATCAACATTATTAGGTCAGGCTATCCGTAAACGACTATTCCATAAGTTGATAAGAAGTATATTCCTATTCATACATGCTAACTATGAATTAGAGAAATGCATTTTTGCCATATCTAGCTTAAACCTCAGGGAGTGCAAGACTATCAAAGTAAGACTGGATGATTTGGTGAAGGTGTTGATTGAGTGGGTAACCACGCTTTGATTGCAAATATCCGCCACTCACTCTGATCTTTCTCATTTGCTTAGGCAGCTCTGGTAGTGGGTAGCTGGCCAAGCGCCGATCAAGTGAAGTCATATACTGGCTACCAAACATAATTGCATCAGACGTGCTTAGTTTATTGGTTAGAACGCGAACACTATGCGTCGTCAAGGAAACTCGTGGCTGAAAACCTTTGGCAAGGTAAACTTCTTCAACGGGAGAGCGCTTCGAGTTTATTCCGTCAATAATTACTCGCGCCAATGGCTGATCTGCTCCAGTAAGACTGGACACCGCATTAAGCGACATATTGTTTTTCAAAGTTAACTGGGCTTAGATACCCAAGAGCACTGTGCCTTCTTGTTCGATTAT